>CAYYQQ010000005.1:0-37682 GCA_964473595.1 uncultured Steroidobacteraceae bacterium
CTGGACCGAGGCGGCCACCGATCCGGACGTCCTGAGACGCGGCGTGGACCTGGCACGCTTCGAGCCCCTCACGCGCATCGCCGATCTGCCGCTGCCGAGCGCACGAGACCTCACGGCGCGCTTCATGCCGGCGCGCAGCGAACTCGACAAGGCCGACTTGTGGCTGCTGGGTGCCTTGCATGCACGCCGTGCCGAGCTGCTGGTCGCGGATGACGGGCGACTGCATCGGCTTGCGAAGCGCGCCGGCCTCGGCGCCAGGGTTGTCACGCCCTGGGATACGCTTGCCTGGCTCGATTCACTCGCGGGCCGGCCACGCGAGCTCATCGTCACCGAGGCCGAGTTGCCCGCAGCGCTCGCCGACCCGGCGCTCGCACGCATGCTCGCGGAGGATTGCGAGCCATTCGATCCCTATCTCGCGTCGCGTCTCGAGACCGCAGGCAGCCGCATGCTGGTCGCGAGCGAAGCCGGCGCCACGGTTGCGATCGGCTTGCTGGTGCCAGAGGCTGGCGGCCTGACATTGGTGGCACTCGCAAGCGCCGACACGGCGCGTGGTCACCGCGCCCTGGAACCGATCGTCGCCGCGGCACTCACGACCGCAAGGCGGCTACGCATCGCCCTGACGGCGCTCTTGCCGCCACACCAGGATCACGCATTGCTGTTGCTCGATCTGCTTGGATTCGAGCGCCGCGGTCGCGACCGGCACGGGCGCGAGATTTTCTGCCATGCGCTCGACGATGCTGCGGCACGTCCGGCGGCACAGCAGCAGGCCTGGCTGCTGCCGCTCGATGCTGCGAGCCAAGACAACCTGGCGCCGGAGCTTGCAGGAGCCACGCAGACCGAGTTGTTCTGCGCAGACCTGGCCGCGCAAACGCTTGGCAGCCCGATCCGCAAGCAGCTGCTACGCACCAGCTCGGCTCAAGAGCCCTCCGACGGCGACCTGCTGCTGCTCTTCCACCAACGCACAGCCGACCGGATCCGTTCGACCTCGATCACGGCAGCAGCGCGGGTCACGCGTGTGCAGCAAGCTCGGGATCTTCCGGAACTGCTGGCCTTGACCGCCGGACGTGACGGCGCGTCGATGACCCGCCAGCGCGAGATGCTGGATGCGGGAACCGTATCGGTAATGGACCTGCACTGGCTCGGCCGACTGGCGCGGCCACTCGCCCTGTCAGCACTGATCGAAAGGGGCACCATCGTCTCGACACCGGCGGTCGCGCTCAGCCTCGAACCCGCTGCGCTGCACCGCCTTGCGCCGGAGTTGGTGCTCGCTTAGCGAGCCTCGGATGGACTCCCTCAGGCGACGGTGACGGTCGTCTCGTCCGCGATCATCTCCTCGAGTCGCTCGAGGTCGGGGATCAGCGGCAGTTCGTTGACCATGCGGACCTGGCACAACACGGGTGCGCGCTCGGGGAAGATACGCGACGATTCCGGCGTCACCACGGTCGGGCTCACGCGCACGAGTTGCGGGAAGCCCTGGGTCACGATGCCGAAATGGCCGGCCGGCAGTTTCTGGCCAAGACAGGTGAAGATCACGATGCGCGTGCGGCCGCCGATCACCGGAATGCGCTTGCCGCAGGCCCCTTCGAAGGACACCACCGGAATTCCGCGGCCATTCCAGGCTGCGATGCCGAGATACCAGGGTGGTGCGCCGGGCATTTCCTGCAAGGGCTGGAATCCGGTGACTTCGGTGACGCAGGCGCGTGGCACCAGCAGGCGCTCATCGAGGAGCGGCACCAGCAGCCCGTAAAGCTCCTGTTCGGCGCTCAATGCGGCCGCCGCCGGACCAGCGGCTCGATCGCCTGCAGCAACTGGCCTTCCTGATAGGGCTTGCCCAGGTACTCGTTGACACCGAGCTCGATCGCGCGCGCGCGGTGTTTCTCGCCGACACGCGAGGTGATCATCACGATCGGTATGTCCTTCAGGCGCGGGTCATTGCGCACGTGCGAGGCGACCTCGTAACCATCCATGCGCGGCATTTCGATGTCGAGCAGGATCACGTCCGGAATCTCTTCCTGCAGCACAGACACGGCTTCGAGGCCGTCCTTTGCGGTGACGACCCGCATGCCATTGCGCTCCAGCAGGCGCTGCGTCACACGGCGCACGGTGATCGAATCGTCCACGACCAGCGCGAACACGCGCCGGTCGGTCTGACTCGCGAGTCGCGGGTCGGGTTCCGGCCGCTGGCGCCATTCGGAGCGCACCAGCGCACCGACATCGAGGATCACGCAAATACGCCCATCTCCCAGTATTGTCGCGCCCGAAATGCCGCGGATGCCCGAGATCTGCGGTCCCACGGACTTCACGACGATCTCGCGGCTGCCGATTAACTCATCGATCACGATCGCAGTCGAATGCTCGCCGGCGCGCACCAGGATCACGGGGACGGCGCTGTCGAGGTCCGGCATCGCCGACGGCGTGCCGCCGACGAACACGGCCAGATGCTGGAAGCGGTACTTCTGGCCACGGTAGTCAAAACCTGCGACGTCCTCCGCCAGATGGCGCCGTACTTCCGAGCGGGGCAAGCGCACTACGCCCTCAACGGTCGGCAGTGGCAACGCAAAGAGTTCCTCGCCGACACGCACCACGAGCGCCTGGCTGATCGCGAGGGTGAATGGCAGGCGCACCGTGAAGCGCGTGCCCTTGCCGGCATCGGTTTCCGTGTAGAGCGAGCCGCCCAGTTTCTTGATCTCGGTCGCCACGACATCCATGCCGACACCGCGGCCGGCGGACTGCGTGACCTTGCCGGCCGTGGAGAAGCCTGGCTCGAGGATCAGTTGCAGCGCCTGCTCATCGGACAATTCCTGTTTTGGCGTCATCAGGCCGAGCGCAACGGCGCGGTCGCGAACCGCCTTGAGATTGACGCCACTGCCATCATCTGCGACCGTAATCACGACCTCAGAACCCTCGCGTCGCAGCGTCATCTCGATCAGCCCGGTCTCGGCCTTGGCGGCGGCCACGCGCTCTGCCGGCAGCTCGATACCGTGCACGATGGCGTTACGCAGCATGTGTTCGAATGGCGGCAGCATGTGCTCAAGTACCTGCCGGTCGAGTTCGCCGGCCGCGCCGCCGACCTGCAATTCAGCCTTCTTGCCCATCTCGGCCGCGGCCTGGCGCACGATGCGTGTGAGACGCTGCACATGGCGCTGGAATGGCACCATGCGCGTGCGCATCAAGCCGCCCTGCAGCTCGGAGACAATGCGGCCCTGCTGGGTCAGCAGGTTCTGCGCCTCGCGCATCTGGGTCGCGAGCAGGCTCTGCACGCTCGCGACGTCGGAACTGGTCTCGGTCAGCGCGCGCGAATATTGCTGGATCGACGAGTACTGGTCGAGTTCCAGCGGATCGAAATCTTCGCGGCGCAAGCCTTGATTGACGTGCCGGTGCAGGATCTGGGCCTCGGTTTCAATCTCGAGCTTGCGCAACTGGTCTTTCAGGCGCTGCACGACGCGACCGAGCTCGGCCAGGTTGAAATCCACGGATGAAAGTTGCTGCTCCAGTCGCGCGCGGAAAATGCTGACTTCACCAGCCGCATTCAGCATGTTGTCGAGAAGTTCGGCGTCGACACGCGCGACTTCGCCGCGATCCGCGCTCGCATCGCGGGTCGGTGGTCCCGCGGCCGCCGCTGGTGGCGCGGCGACGGGGCCCGCTTCGGCTGCCGCGGCCAATGCCTCCGTCTCGGGTTCGGGTTCGGGTTCGGGTTCGGCCTCGCTCTCCGGTTCCGGCTCGACCGCGACCGGCGGCGCGACTGGCGTTGCCGGCGTGACGGGCGGCGCCGCAATTGCAGGTGCCGGCGTGGGCTGCTGCAACTCGGCGGGCTTTGCGGGCTCGGCAGGCCGCGCGCGCCCGACCATGCGGATGCGCGTGATGAGGTCGCGCGCAGGTTCGACCGGACGACCGGCGCCGACGTAATCGCGCATCCGATTCAGCTCGTCGAGACTCGACTGCAGCACTTCGAGACTGCGCTCGTCGAGATTCGTCGTGTCGTCGCCGACATGCATCAGGAGCCACTCAACCTCATGACTCAAATCGCCCATGGCGCTGATGCCGGCCATGCGCGCACCGCCTTTCAACGTGTGCAATGCGCGTTGCAATTCGACCATACGCTCGCGGCCGCCGCGTTCGGCCCGCATCGCACCAAGCGCTCCGTCCGCGGCTTCGAGGAGCTCGGTAGCCTCCTCGCTGAAGATCGCGGCGATATCCGGGTCGTAATCCTCCGTGCGTGCCGGCGGCGCCGCCTCCGGGACGGCTTCGCCTGATTGCAGGTAGGGCGGCGCACCGATGCTGCCGGTGTCGCCTGCCCGCTTTGGCAAGAGTCCGTGGACGTCACGCTCCGGCACCACGGCATCGGCGACGACGCCCGGCACCAGCGCTTCGAGCAACAACGGCGGCGGCGCTGCGGGCGGCAGCTCGACAATCACCGGCGGCGCTTCCTCAGGCGCCTCTACATCGCTCTCGGGTGCCGCCGCCGACTGCGGTGGCGCTTCGGCAAGGCGGCGCTCGAGCGCCGCATCCTGTTCCTCGACACGAGTCACCAGACGGTCCAGATTCGTGAAACGCCCAGTGGATTCGTGCACAGCCGTCAGGATGTCCTCGAAGCCCACGACGCAATCCGCGAGGACCGCGAGCCCGGCCTCGTCGAAACAGCTGTCGTGATCGAACATGCGCCGCAACCAGCGATGCAGCGGTTCCGCGAGCCGGATGCTGTGACGGATATCCGCCGTGCGCGAGGCGCCGCGCAACGTGTGGCAGGCGCGGTAGAGATCCTCGCTCACGACATGCGTGCCGGGCGTGAGCCAGGCGTGGCGCAGGTAGGCGCGAATCACCTCGAGGTGACTCTGCACTTCCTTCTGGTAGATCTCCTGCAGCGAGGAATCGCCGCCTTCCGCATAGGCCGCGGGTCGTCCCTGCCAGGCTTCCTCGGCTGGCGTTGCCGGCGCAGGTGACGGAGGCTCCGGTTCGACCTGCGGCGGTATTGTTGCCGGAGCCGCAGGCATTGGCGCATCGGCCGGTGGCAACGTGGCAAGGTGCTGCGTCATCGTTTCCTGGTCGAGTCTCGAGATGACCTGGGTCGGTTCATCAATCGGCGTCGACAGCGCCGCCTCGCGTGCCGCGCGACCGGAAGCCGTCTGGCCGCCGGCATGCGCATCCGCGCGCACCATGATCGCTGCGACGCCTTCCACGGGCGCGGACCGGCCTTCGAACTCGATGACCAGCGCTGGCAGCATGGCGATGGCATCGCGCAGAGTCTCAAGCATCAAGGCCGAGCGCTCGCGCGTGCCGTCGATGATGCGATTCAGCAGATTCTCGACGGACCAGGCGAAATCTCCGATACGCGCGGCGCCGACTACGCGGCCGCTGCCTTTCAGCGTGTGGAATGCGCGGCGCACACGGGCCAGCGATTCGCGGTCCGATGGATTCTCTCCCCACAAGGGGAACAGGCGGCCGATCGTCGCGATCTCTTCGCCGGCCTCCTCGATGAAGAGCGCAACCAGTTCCGGATCGGTCGCCGGCCGCGGCGCGGGTGCGGCGGGTGGCGCAGTCGTCGTCGTGAGCACGGGCCCGCCGCCGGCAAGAGTCTGGTCGAGCGCCGACAAGCAGCGTTCCGCGTTGTCCAGCATGTACCAGGGATCACCGCGCCCCGCCTGCAGCGTCTCCATGTAGTACTCGATGCCGACGATCGCATCCGCCAGCCGGTCGATGAATTCCTCGCTGCGCCGTCTGGAGCCCGGGCCCAGGATGGCCGCCACGTGCGCACCGACGCGCCGCATGACTTCCATCGCGCGATTGCGGCCGAGCAGTAAAAGGCCCGCCGTGATGCCGCGCGCGAGCGCGGGCGCAGCGTCGGCGCTGACCGGGTCGGCGACGGGATCGAGTGACTGGCCTACCAGTTCCTTGATGCGCGCGAGATTCACGATGCACTCTCGCAGCACCGCTTCGGTGACCTGGCGGAAATCGGGATCCGTCTCGGCCCCGGGGGCCGGCGCGCCGGGTGGCATGATCAAGCGCACCAGCGCATCGTCAAGGCCATCCTCGATGCCGATCAATGTGGCGGCGATTTCGATCAGCGCGTCCTGTTCAGCGGGCGCGCGGCGGCCGATGATGTCGGCCAGGCGCGCAAGCTCGCCCTGCACCAGCTCGCGCATCGAGCCCAGGCCGAGCACCGCGAGCGTGTCGCCGATTTTCTTCAGTAGCTCGACCTGCGGCGCAAGCTCCTCGGGCGGACCGCCCTTGCGTGTATAGAGATCGAGCGCATCCTTGACGCGGCCAAGGTCTTCCTTGATCGCAGCCGCGACCGTGCGCATCAGTCGCACTGAGGGCGCCGAAAGCGATTCCCGCTCCTGCTCGACGGATTCGTCGACCGGCAGCAACTCATTCAGACGGAATGAACTGCGCACTGCGTCAATGCGTTCGCCGCGGGTCTCGGCGCGCGCGACATAGAACAGCAAGTTATTGAGAAGCTCGATCGGCGGGTGTTCGGCGTAGGCAGGCTCGCCGAGTTCATAGAGGCGCCGCAGCTCGCGGTCCGCCTGGCCGAGCAGGCGCTTGATCGTCACGTTCGCCTGCAGGCCACCGGCGCGAAGCGCATCGAGTAATGCGCCTGTTACCCACCAGAGCTGGAAGACTGCAACGGTGGTCGCGGCCGCCTCAAGGCGTGTGGCGGCTTCAGACAGGGAACCGAGCCCGGCCTCCGGTCCCTCGCCGCGGATCAGGGCGAGCAGGCCGGCCTGGAACTTCGGCCGCAGGCGGCGCGCCAACTGCGGCACTGTCAGCTGCGGCTCGCCGGCATTCTGTTTACGGCCCGCCGGAGCCTGCTCCGAGCTCAGATTCAGCGAGAGCAGCGTCCCTTCCGAAAGGAGCGGCGCTCCACGCACGGCGCGCAGATCATTGAGCAGCGGCAGCAGCACCAGCGCCAGATCGCGGCCCCCGCCCAGCACGCGCTCGAGATAGGTGGGCAGCTGGACACACGAACGCATCAGCGCATCGAGCCCGTCGACGAGTTGCCGCGCGTCGGTGGTGTTTTCAGCGAGCCACCGTGCCGTGTGCTCCATCTCTTCCGCGAGCAGCGCAGCACCGTAGACTTCGACCACGCGCAGCACGCCGCGCGCCCCGTGCATGAGTCCCGCGACTTGCGCGATCGGCGCCTTGTCGGCCGGGGTCTCGGCGGCGGCCTCGAGCGCGATACGGACCTCGTTCAGGGTCGTCGCGAGTTCACGCGCGACCAGATGCAGGGCCTGCTCGTTGACCGATGGAAAGTCGGCCACGCCCGATCAGCCTCCCACGCTCGCGATGCGCCTCGACTGTGCGTCGCCGGGCCCTGAGGCGGCGGGTGCTGCCGCGCGTCGTCCGGCCGCCGGAAGTTCCTGCGGCAGCCGGAAGCCGGCCGCAGATTTGCGAAGCTGCGCAGACAGCTCGGCCAGCCGGCCGATCGCATTCGACGTTGCACTCGTGTTGTCGGCGGTCTGCTGGCTGATTTCGCGCAGTACCTGCATGGTCCGCGAGATGTGCGCCGAGGTCGCGGCTTGCTGGCGCGCGCTTGCGGAGATGTTCTGCACCAGCTGGGCGATCTGGTTGGAGACGTCCTCTATTTCGCCGAGCGCGGCGCCTGCATTCTCTGCAAGCAACGCGCCGCCGACCACGTCGGTCGTGGTTCGCTCCATCGAGACCACAGCTTCGTTGGTGTCGGTCTGGATCGTGCGGACCAGGACTTCGATCTGGCGGGTCGCGTGCCCGGCGCGTTCGGCGAGGCGTTGCACTTCGTCGGCGACCACTGCGAAGCCGCGACCCGATTCGCCGGCCATCGAGGCCTGGATCGACGCATTGAGCGCCAGGATGTTGGTCTGCTCGGCGATGTCATTGATCAGCTCGACGATATTGCCGATCTCCTGCGAGCTTTCGCCGAGGCGCTTGATGCGCTTTGACGTGTCCTGGATGTTCTCGCGGATCGTGTTCATGCCGTCGATAGTGCGGCGCACCGCATCGCCGCCCTTGTGCGCGACATCCACGGCATGACGCGCGACGTCGGCAGAACGTTCAGCATTGCCGGACACCTCCTCGATGGAGGCCGCCATGGCGCTGACCGCGTCGGTTGCCGCGGCCACCTGGCGCGACTGCGCAACGCTCGCCTTGGCAAGATGCCCGGCCGCCGCCTGCGTCTGGCGCGCCGCCGAGTCGAGTTGCATCGCCGTCTCGTTGATCGTCGCCACCAGTTCTCGGAGCGCCTCGATCGCGTAATTGATCGAGTCTGCGATCGCGCCCGTGATGTCGTCGGTCACGGTCGCCTGGACCGTCAGATCGCCGTCAGCCAGGCTCGACATCTCATCAAGCAGGCGCAGGATGGCATCCTGGTTGCGCCGGTTGCGCTCCGCCTCCTGATCGGCCACACGGCGCACACCTGCCGCCGAGATCCACGCGACCAGGGCGCCCGCCAGCATGAGCGCCGCGAACAGCACCGCGATCAGCGCCGGGTATGGCCCGGCCAATGGTCCCGCGTCCGCATCGGCGGCCGCCTGCTGCTCCAGCGATTTCGACAGCTTGTCGGATGCTTTGGAGAGTTCGCCGCTGGCGCGCTGCGCCGTTGCAAGCGTTCCAGCGCGCGTGAGCGCACCCTGCAGCTGCTTCTCATAGCCCGCAAAGGCATCGCGGGCGACAGCCAGGCCCGTCGCGGCCGCGCCGGAGACCGCCGGCACGCCCGCGGTCCGGTCGAGGCCGGCCAGACCCGCGAGGAACTGTGCGAGCAGCGCGGTGTTCTCAGTGATGCGCCGCGCGACGGCGGCCGAGTCGCCCGAAGAATCGGCGAGTTGCTGCAGATCGTCACCGGCGCGCTGGGCGACGGATTCAAAGCGCGGCAATGCGCGCAGCGCCACAGCGCCGCCCGGCGCGGATACGGCGTTGCCGGTGGCCGCGAGCACGCGCCCGAGGGCGGTGCGCGATTCCTCGGCCCAGGTCTTCAGTTCGCGGGCCGCGTCGCGGCCAGCCAGCACCTGCCGCGAGTCCTCCAGCATGGCGCTCCAGCCAGACTCGCCACCGAGCCGCTGCGCGCTTGGGCTCGAGAGCGCGGCGAATGCCGCGCGGCCCTCTTCGATGTCGCCCAGCAGTTTTTCAAGCCGCGCGCGTGACTGTGCCAGCTTTTCGAATGCCGCATCGTCGCCTTGGCCTGCAGCCGCCGCCTGGGTCGGTAGCGCCCCTGCCAGTACGGTGAGTTCCGCGAGATGCGCGCGGTAGTTACGATCCTGCTCGTAGGCGCGGCCCGACAGCAGCAGGAATGCCGCTGCCGCGAGCGACAGCAGCAAGCCGCCCCACAGCATCACCGGCATCCATTTCGACGCCTGTTGCCTGTCAGGCACGTTGACCATGCGCTTTTTCCTTCACCTTGCCCCAGCTCACGGAGAACCGTGCAGGAATGCCGGGCTTTCGACCAGCATCCGCAGGCTCAAGACCGGCCACGCCTCGCTCCCACGCCGGAACGAACCGGACAGATAATGCTCGCAGCGGATCATTGTCGGTGGCGACTCGGTGTTGAACTCGCGATCGGCGAAGCGCCGGAATCCGAGTACCTCGTCGACAACCAGGCCTGCCGGCACCTCTCGGTGGTTCACCACGATCACGCGTGTATTGCGCCCGACCACCGACTCTCCACTGCCAAAATACTGTTTCAGGTCAATCACGGGCAGCAACTGGCCACGCACATTCGCGAGGCCGCGTATCCATGACCGCGCTCCGGGGACCCGGGTGATCAGCGCTGGCACTCCCATGACTTCGCGTGCCTCGTCGCGCGCCACGAGGAATGTCTCCCCGCCCATCCGGAACGCCACACCGATCCATTCCTGGCCCGCCGCACCATCGCGCGCGCCGGCTGCTACCTCGCGCGCCCGCTGTTCCAGCACCAGCAACAGCTTGAAAGGCTGGTCGCGCAGTGCCCTCAGGGTCGGCTCAGGCTGCATCCGCTTAGCCTGTCAGCAGCGCAGCCTGCGCTTTCTCCACCAGCTGCGCCGGTGTCACCGGCTTGACGAGGAAATCCACCGCGCCCTGGCGCATGCCCCAGTAGCGGTCGGACTCCTGACTCTTGCTCGACACCATGATGACCGGAATCGCGCGGGTCGCAGGATCGTTCGACAGTGTGCGGGTCGCGCGAAATCCGTCGACGCCCGGCATGACGATATCCATGAGTATCAGGTCGGGACGGATCTCGCGTGCCTTGCGGATTCCCTCCGCACCGTCCGCAGCCGATTCGGTCTCGAAGCCGTGATTCTCGAGCATGCGCCGCATCTGGAATACCTCGGTTGGCGAGTCATCGACGATCAGGATCAGCGCCATGGTACTTATTCCGTCTCGCTGCCATCGCCACGGCTGACATGCCGTTCGATCGCCGACAGGAGCTCGTCGCGGGTGAAGGGCTTCGTCAGGTAATGCTCGGAACCGACGATCCTGCCACGCGCCCGGTCGAACAGGCCGTCCTTGCTTGACAGCATGATCACGGGTATCGCGCGGAATACCTTGTTGTGCTTGATCAGCGAGCAGGTCTGATAGCCGTCCAGGCGCGGCATCATGATGTCCACGAATACGATGTCGGGCTGGTGGTCGGCGATCTTTGACAGCGCGTCGAAGCCGTCCACCGCCGTGAACACCTCGCAGCCTTCCTTGGCCAGCAGCGTTTCCGCCGTCCGGCGAATGGTCTTGCTGTCGTCGATGACCAGCACCTTCAGCCCGTTAAGGCGGTGCCCGTCATTGACGGCCGCTGCACTTTCCATCGGGTACCTCCGGCCCCAGCGCTGCTCCGGCCGGGCGCTAGCTATGCTCGCCTGGAGACGCCCACGGTTTCGACGCCGGAGCGGCCTTCTTTTAACATATCGCTCTACCCCCTGCCACGGCAGAACCGGTCCGGCCGGGCAGTTGGGGCCATTGACAGGTGTACTATGGCAAGCCCCCCTAACGTGCAGTATCCGCGTCACATTCCCGTCAATCGGCCGGAGTCGTCCTGATGCGAGACCGCCCCAGCCTTGCAGTGCTGATGGACCCGCTCGAAACCATCAAGCCGGCCAAGGATTCGACGATCGCGATGCTCACAGCGGCCGCCCGGCGTGGATGCGGGACGTGGTGCTTCGGACAGTCCGACCTCTGGGTCCGCGACGGGCGCGCCATCGCCCGGCTGCGACCGCTGGAAGTCGTCGGGGACGGCAAGGACTGGTATCGCGCCGGGGAGCCCGTGGTGCGGCCGCTTGCCGATATCGAAATTGTGCTGATGCGCAAGGATCCGCCATTCGACCTGGAATACATCTACACGACCTACCTGCTGGAACGCGCGGAGGCCGAGGGTGTGCTGGTCGTGAACCGCCCGCAGGGCCTGCGCGACATGAACGAGAAGGCCTACACGGCCTGGTTTCCCGATTGCTGCGCGCCGACCCTGATCACGCGCGACATGGACGGCATGCAGGCCTTCCTCGCCGAGCATGGCCGCATCGTCTGCAAGCCGCTGGACGGCATGGGCGGCCGCTCGATCTTCGCTCTGGCCGCGGGCGACAAGAATGCGCGGGTCGTATTCGAGACGCTTACGGACTACGGCCGGCGCTATGCGATGGTGCAGCGCTACTTGCCGGAGATAGCCGAAACCGGTGACGCGCGCATCCTGCTGGTCGACGGCGAGCCGGTGCCGCATGCACTCGCGCGCATGCCAGGCACGTCGGATCATCGCGGCAACCTGGCGGCCGGTGCGAAAGGCGTCGGCCGGGCGCTCTCCGATCGCGACCGCTGGCTTTGCTCGCGGATTGGCCCGGTCATGCGCGACCACGGCATGCTGTTCGTGGGGCTCGACGTCATTGGCGGTTTCGTGACCGAAATCAACGTCACGAGCCCGACCGGCATTCGTGAACTCGAAGCGCAGTACGGCCACGACATCGCAGGCAGCCTGATCGATGTCGTGCTTGGCCGGACCGTGCACGCATGAATCGGTTCGCCGGCGCGGAGTTGCGAGGCGGCACGGCCGATGACCGGCTGTTCGTCACCTTGTTCCTGGCCGGTCTCTTGCATTTGATCGTGATCCTGGGCATCACCTTCGCGCCGCCGAAGCGCGATGATTCGCTGGTGCCGACCCTCGAGGTCCTGCTGGTCGCTGAAGCGCTGCCCGAAGCACCAGTCAATGAGCGGGCCAGCTATCTCTCGCAACGCACCCAGCAGGGCAGCGGCAATGCCGCAGACACGACACGACAGCCGGGCGCGGCAGGTGCTGAGGAAGATTCGCCCGGCGTCATCGACGGAAGCGCGGCCCTGCAGTCGATGGGCGGCCCGGCCGGCGGCGAGGCCAGCATACTGAGCGGCGCGGGCAGCGAATCGCGGTTCATCGCGGATGCCAGGCACCCGGCCGCGTCCTTGCCTTCGCTGCCGCGGCGCTCGCTGGCCGGTGACCGGTCGCCGCTGGCCGGCATCGACGATGACGCCGAACTCGAGCTCAAGGGAACGGGGCAACGCGAACTGCTGGTGACGCCCAGCACGCGCTCATCCGATGTTGCGGTCTATCTCGATGCCTGGAAGCGCCGCGTCGAACAGGTAGGCACCCTGCACTTCCCGAACGAGGTGCGCCGCCAGAGCCTGAGCGGCAATCCGGTCATTGAGGTAGCTCTAGGTGCAGATGGCGGCCTAGTCAACGCACAGGTGCGGCGCACGAGCGGGCATCCAGAACTCGATCTCGCGGCGATCGCGATCCTGAAACTCGCGACGCCATTTGAGGCATTCCCGGACGAACTGGCCACCCGTCACGACGTCCTGCGCTTTGCCTATGAGTGGCAATTCGTCGCCGGACGTCTGGCCGGCTCGGCCATCGAAATGCCAGCGCGCTGAATCGCATTAAGTCAGCCCGCAGGCATGCTTTGACCGCCGTCGGGCGGCGGCTGATACTAGCGTCATGGCAGGTGGCGCCTACCTTGACAATCAGCTCCTGGTCGCGATGCCCTCGCTCGCGGATCCCAATTTTTCGCAAAGCGTCACCCTCATCTGCGAACACACCGATCGCGGCGCACTCGGCATCGTGATCAACCGGCCGCTCGAGATGAAGATGTCCGAGGTCCTGGAGCAGCTCTCACTCACCAGCGATGATGTCCGCCTGCGCGACATGCCGGTGCTGCGTGGCGGACCGGTCCAGAATGACCGCGGCTTCGTGCTGCACCGGCCCTGCCCGCAGGGCTGGGATTCGACATTGCCGGTTTCCGACACGCTGCATGTGACGACCTCGCGTGACGTGCTGGCCGCCATGGCGCGTGGCGAAGGGCCGGCCCAGGCCGTGGTCGCACTCGGCTACGCCGGCTGGGACGCCGGGCAGCTCGAGGAGGAAGTGCTGCAGAACGCCTGGCTGACGGTGCCCTGCGACGAATCGCTGATCTTCGACCTGCCATTCGAGCAGCGCTGGCAGGCAGCCGCGCGGCTGCTGGGCGTCGAACTGTCCCGCATCAGCCTCCAGGCGGGACGCGCCTGACGGATGCCCGCGCCGGCCACGCGCACGGTAGTCTCCTTCGATTACGGATTACGGCGCATCGGCGTCGCGGTCGGCAATACGCTGACCGGAACTGCCGAGGCGCTCGCGACCATCGATGCGTTTGACGGCGAACCTGACTGGCGCGCGATCGACCGCTGCGTCGCCGATTGGCGTCCCGCAGCGATCGTGGTCGGCGTTCCCTATAATATGGCCGGCCAGAACGCCGGCATCACCACGGCGGCATTGCGGTTCGCCGACCGACTTGGTGAGCAATACGGGATCGAGGTCTACCGGGTGGATGAAAGACTTTCGTCGCGCGAGGCGGAGGATGACCTGCGCGAGCGGCGCCGCAGCGGTAGCAAGACGCGTCGCGTACGGCGCGGCGACGTCGATCGCGAGGCCGCGCGTATCCTGCTGCTGCAATGGCTGAGGGCGCAGCCCGGCGCACCGGCCCGATGACTACGCCGCTCCCACAGCTCGACGCCAACGGCCGGCTACGCCACCTGATCACGCTCGATGGTCTCGACCCCGGTCTGATGCGCGAACTGCTGGAGCGGGCCCGGGGCTACCTGTGCCGGCCCGGCCAGTTGCCGCCACGTGGTGACGACCTGCGCGGCTGGACTGTCGCCAACCTCTTTGCCGAGCCTTCGACGCGCACCCGCGCGTCATTCGAGCTCGCCGCACTGAGACTCGGCGCCGATGTGGTCAATCTCGACGTCATGCTGTCCTCGCGCGCCAAGGGCGAGTCGATCATCGACACGATCTACACACTCGAGGCCATGCAGGTGGACGTGTTTGTGATCCGCGACGCGCAACCCGGCATCATCGAGTTCGTCGCGCGGCACGTCGGCGACCGCGTCAACGTGATTTCCGGCGGCGAAGCCCACATCTCGCACCCGACCCAGGGCCTGCTCGACGCGCTGACCATCCAACAGCACAAAGGCGGCTTCAGCGACCTCACGGTCACATTCGTCGGCGACATTCGCCACTCGCGCGTCGCGCGTTCCGCCCATCGCGCGCTGACCGCGCTCGGCGTGGCCGAGCTGCGCCTGGTGGCGCCCGAGGAGATGATGCCGGAATCGCATGAGTTCCAGGGCGCGCGACGCCATTCCTCCTTCGATGATGGAATAGCGGGCGCCGACGTCGTGATGATGTTGCGCATCCAGAGGGAGCGGATCGCCGAGGCGATGCCGACCGACATCGACCGCTACCACGAACTCTACGGCCTGACAGCCGCGCGGCTGGCGCGGGCGAAGCCGCAGGCCATCGTGATGCATCCGGGACCGATGAATCGCGGTATCGAGATCACTTCCGAAGTCGCCGATGGACCGCAATCGGTGATTCGCAGGCAGGTAGCGAATGGTGTTGCGATAAGGATGGCCGTGCTCGCTCATCTCGCAGAAGCCCGCCGCAGGCGCGCGCCGTGAGCGCTGCAGCCGCGCGCCACCGCGGCACAATTTTCCTGGAGCAGGCCGACGTCATCGGTCATCAAGCGTACCCAGGCGAGCAGTACGTATTGCGGCTGCGCGCGCCCAAGTGCGCCGCGGCCGCGACGCCCGGCAGTTTTATCCACCTGAATTGCGGCCCGGGCGTGCCGATGCGCCGGCCGCTTTCCATCATGCGCGCCTCCGCCGCGGAGGGCTGGGTCGAAGTGCTCTACAAGATCGTCGGGCACGGACTCGCGCAGCTCGCGCTGCGCAAGCCGGGCGAGGCGCTTTCCTGCCTCGGTCCGATCGGCAGGGGATTCGCCGCACATGCCGACAAACCACGCACACTCATGATCGGTGGAGGTGTCGGCATCCCGCCGCTGGTGTTTCTCGCCGAGACGCTCGCTGCGGAGCGTCTCGGCGCGTGGAAACCGCTCGTGCTGATGGGCTCGGAGCTGCCATTTCCATTTCGCAGCAGCACTTCGACGATCAACGTGCCCGGTATGCCGCCCGGCGCGACCGCCGGCATGCCGCTGCTCGAAGACTGCGGCGTACCGAGCCGCCTCGCGAGTCGCGCGGGATTCCCTGGCTGCCATGCAGGTCATGTGACCGATCTCGCCCAGATCTGGATTGCGAGTCTTGCGCCCGCGGAACTTGCCGAGGTCGAGATGTTCGCCTGCGGACCGGAAGCGATGCTGCGCGCAGTTGCAGCGCTGGCGCGAAGTCACGGACTCCCCTGCCAGGTATCGCTCGAGGAGAACATGGCCTGCGCCGTGGGCGGTTGCGCGGGCTGCACCGTGCTGGTTCAGACTCCCGATGGTCCAGCGATGAAACGCGTCTGCGTCGACGGGCCCGTGTTCGACGCAGCCACCGTCTTTACGGCCTGATCACACCACCAGCAGCGAAAGAACGTCACTCGGCCCGCGGTCTGGGCCGGACATCCGCTCGTTCGCGCCGCCGGAACTTACGCGCTCACTCGCGGGGTCCGGCTCCGCCCGCCAGCCGGTGGCGGCACGCGCGCAGGCCGGCCCGCGTGAGCGAGCGAATAAAGATCGCCTGAGCGAGCGAGCGCGGGGCCGGCCGTCGAGCGTGTGTCGTCACCAGCCCGGCACGAGTGCCAGCACCGGCGCAGCCAGTGCGCACAGATCAACCGAAGTTGATGCGGGTTTCGAGGTTGCTGCGCGAGTCGGCGTTGTTGAGCGCCTCCTCGATGTCGATTCGCCCCTCTTTGTAGAGGTTCAGCAGCGCGATGTCGTAATTCTGGATGCCACGCTCGTTGGACGCGAACATCGCTTCCTTGATACCGATGACATCGCCTTTCTTGATCAGGTCCTGGATGTACGGCGTGTTCAGCATGACCTCGACGGCCGCGCAAAGCTTGCTGTTGCGGCCGCGCACGAGGCGCTGCGAGACGATGGCCCGAAGGTACTGCGACAGGTCGAGGAAAATCTGCGCGTGCTGGTCGCGCGGGAACATGTTGATGACGCGATCCAGGGTTTCCGCGCAGTTGTTGGCGTGCAGCGTCGCGATACACAGGTGACCGGTGCCTGCCAGCGTGATGGCGGCTTCCATCGTCTCCCGGTCGCGGATCTCGCCGATCAGGATCACGTCCGGCGCAGCGCGCATCGAAGCACGCAGCGCCTTCGCGAAAGTGCGCGTGTCGAGCCCGACTTCGCGCTGATTGACGATCGAACTGCGATTCTGGTGCAGGAACTCGATCGGATCCTCGATCGTCAGGATGTGGTCCGAACAGTTCTCATTGCGGTGGTTGATCATCGCTGCGAGCGTCGTGGATTTGCCGGCGCCGGTTGCCCCGACCATCAGCACGAGACCGCGCTTCAGCATCGCGAGCTCGCGCAGCATGTCCGGCAGGCCGAGCTGTTCGAGCTTTGGCGTGTCCACGCTGATGTAGCGCAGCACCAGCGCCGGATAGCCACGCTGGTGGAAGACGGCTGCGCGGAATCGCCCGACGCCGGGCTCCGAGATCGCGAAATCGATCTCGAGCTCGCTCTGGAAGTGCTCCAGCTGCTCGGCGCTCATCAGGCTGTGTGCGATATCACGCACCAGCTCGGCGCTCAGCACCTGCTTGTTGATCGGGTAGATGAGTCCCTCGATCTTGATCTTGGCCGGGGAATTGGACGTGAAGAAGAGGTCCGAGGCCTTCTTCTCGGCCATCAGTTTCAACATCGGCTTGATGTTGAACCGGCCCGACTCGGCCTGCGGGGCCATCGTCGAGCCAGTCGCCGTATCAGTAAACAGTGCCCTCGTTGGACTCATCGACGATCCTCAAAGTACTGGATGCTTCCGCCTGCAGGCGGTCTTCGCGCTTGCTCTCGAGCTTGATGCGCAGCCGCAACTCGTTCTTCGAGTCGGCGTTGCGCAGGCACTCCTCGTAGGAGATCTGGCCGGCTTCGTATAGCTGGAACAACGCCTGATCGAATGTATTCATGCCGAGCCGGGTAGAACGCGCCATGACTTCCTTGATCTTGGCGACTTCGCCGCGGAATATCAGATCCGAGACCAGCGGTGTGCCGATCATGATCTCCACCGCGGCGATGCGGCCCTCGCTCTTCTCGCGCGGCACCAGCCGCTGCGACACCATCGACCGGATATTCAGCGACAAGTCCATCAGCAGCTGCTCGCGCTTATCCTCGGGGAAGAAGTTGATGATGCGGTCGAGCGCCTGATTCGAGCTGTTGCCGTGCAGCGTCGCGAGCACCAGGTGGCCTGTCTCGGCGAACTGGATGCAGTATTCCATCGTCTCCCGGTCACGGATCTCGCCGATCAGGATCACGTCCGGCGCCTGCCGCAGCGTGTTCTTCAACGCCGTGTGCCAGCTCTCGGTGTCCACGCCGACCTCGCGATGCGTCACCACGCAGCCGCGGTGCTGGTGCACGTATTCAACCGGGTCCTCGATCGTGACGATATGACCGCGGGTCTTTTCGTTCCGGTAGCCCACCATTGAGGCGAGCGTCGTCGACTTGCCCGAGCCGGTCGCACCGACCACGATCACGAGTCCGCGCTTGGACATCACGATGTCCTTCAGGATCGCCGGCAATTCGAGCTCCTCGATCGTCGGGATCTTGGAGTTGATCTGGCGAATCACGCAACCCGTATGGCCCTGCTGCTGGAATGCGCTCACGCGGAACCGGCCGATGCCTGGCGGCGCGATTGCGAAGTTTGCTTCCTTGGTCGCGTCGAACTCGCGTGTCTGGCGATCATTCATGATCGAGCGCACCAGCACTGCACTCTGTTCCGGCGACAGCGGCTGCTCGGTCTGCGGCCGGACCTCGCCATCGACCTTGATCGCCGGCGGGAAACTCGCGGTGATGAAAAGGTCCGAGCCCTTGCGGTCGACCATCCGCCGCAGCAGGTCCTGCATCAGCCTGATTGCTTGTTCGCGATCCATTCAGTTCTCCAGTAAGCGGCGCGCCGCCTACACCGTGTCCTTGTTCTGCGCCTTGTAGCGCGCCTCTTCCTTCGCTATCAAGCCCTTGGCCAGCATCTCCGTCAGGCACTGGTCGAGCGTCTGCATGCCCTGCGCATTGCCGGTCTGGATCGACGAGTACATCTGCGCGATCTTGTTCTCGCGGATCAGGTTCCGGATCGCGGGCGTCGCAATCATGATTTCATGCGCGGCAATGCGGCCGCCGCCGATCCGCTTCAGCAGCGTCTGCGAAATCACCGCACGCAGCGACTCCGACAGCATCGCGCGTACCATTTCTTTCTCGGCTGCCGGGAACACGTCGACGATCCGGTCCACGGTCTTGGCAGCAGAACTCGTATGCAGCGTACCGAACACGAGGTGGCCCGTCTCGGCCGCCGTGAGCGCAAGGCGGATCGTCTCGAGGTCGCGCATTTCGCCTACCAGCACCACGTCGGGGTCTTCGCGCAGCGCCGAGCGCAACGCCTCGCTGAAGCCGAGTGTGTCGCGATGTACCTCGCGTTGGTTGACAAGGCAGCGTTTAGACTCGTGCACGAACTCGATCGGGTCCTCGATCGTGATAATGTGCTCGGGCCGGTTGACATTGACGTGATCGACCATGCCCGCGAGCGTTGTGGATTTGCCTGACCCGGTCGGCCCGGTCACCAGCACGAGGCCACGCGGCAGCATGCAAAGATCCCTGAAGACCTTGGGCGCATTCAGATCGTCGAGGGTCTTGATCAGCGACGGAATGTTGCGGAATACCGCGCCGGCGCCGCGATTCTGGTTGAAGGCATTGACGCGAAACCGCGCCAGGTTCGGGATCTCGAACGAGAAGTCGGTTTCGAAGAATTCCTCGAACACCTTGCGCTGCTTGTCGTTCATGATGTCGTACACCAGGCTGTGCACTTCCTTGTGCGTCAGCGACGGCATGTTCAGGCGTTTCATGTCGCCGTCCACGCGGATCATGGGCGGCACGCCGGCGGACAAGTGCAGGTCCGACGCGTTGTTCTTGACCGCAAAGGCCAAGAGTTGGGCGATATCGACGGCCATCAGTACTCCCTGGCTAGGTGCACGGCGCGAGGGCCCCAACGGCCAGTCATTGGCAGCTCGGGGCCGGACGCAGTATAGCCCCCACCAGCGCACTCAAATATGTTAACTGCTCCGCAGAATCAAGCTCAGAGACTCGGCTTTTTGCGTGAAAAGATCGCGGCCGCTGCCCGCGTCGCAGGCCGGGATCCGGCCGCCATCACGCTGATCGGCGTCGCAAAGTCCCAGCCTCTGTCGCGGGTCGTAGCGGCCGTCGACGGCGGCCTGGCCGACATCGCCGAGAACTACCTCCAGGAGGCGCGCGATCACATTGCCGCACTGCAGGGCCGGGCGCTCACATGGCATTTCATCGGCGCACTGCAGAGCAACAAGACACGGCCGGTCGCCGAATTGTTCGACTGGGTGCATACGGTCGATCGACTGAAGATCGCCGAGCGCCTGGCCGAACAGCGCCCGCGAGAACGCCCGCCGCTGGCGGTCTGCATACAGGTGCGACTCGGCGGCGAGGCAACCAAGGCAGGTGTCGATCCCGGCGAACTTGCCGCGTTCGCCGGACGAATCGCCGCGCTTCCTCGATTGACGTTGCGCGGCCTGATGGCACTGCCACCCGAGGAAACGGAACTTGAACGGCAGCGCCACTGGTTCCGCGAGTTGCGGCAACTGCTACTTCAGCTCAACGGCGCCGGCCATCGTCTCGATGTGCTGTCCATGGGCATGAGCGGCGATTTCGAGTCCGCCGTCGCCGAGGGCGCCACCCATCTGCGCATCGGCTCCGCACTATTCGGTCCGCGTGGCTGAGCGGCAACGGCCGTTTTGCGCCGCGCCTACACCTTGATCGTACGCGCGATGGGCAGCCGCCTCAGGCGCTTTCCGGTGGCGGCGAAGATTGCGTTGCAGACCGCCGGCGCCACGACCGCAGTCGACGGTTCACCGATGCCGCCCGGAGACTCGTCACTGTCGAGCAGCATGACTTCGATGACCGGCGCCTCGTTCAGACGCATCAGCCGGTACTTGTCGAAGTTGGTCTCGCGCACCCTGCCGCCTTCGAGCGTGATCTCGCCCCATAGCGCTGCGGTCAGGCCGAAGATGATGCCGCTCTCGATCTGCGATTCGACAATCGCCGGGTTTACCATCCGTCCGCAATCGACGGCACAAATGACGCGATGCACCCGGACCGCACCATTCGGGTCCACCGACACCTCGGCGACCTGCGCGATGTAGGTGCCGTAGCCCTCCATCAACGCGATGCCCTGGTGACGACCGGCCGGTGCCTTGCCCCAGCCGGCCTGCGAGGCGGCTTGCTCGAGCACGCGCTTGTAGCGCGGCTGCCGGTCGAGCAACGCCCGGCGGAATTCAAACGGATCCTTGCCGGCCGCATGCGCCATCTCGTCCATGAAGCTCTCGGCCACGAAGCAGTTCAGCGCATGGCTAACCGAGCGCCAATAGCCAACATTGATGCCGATTTCCTGGCGCAGGTAGCTGACCGAGACATTCGGCACGTCGTAGGGATAGTTCTGCGCCGCTTCGATCGCGAGCGGGTCCGCGACTTTCGGATCCGCGACGAAGCCGGGGAGCACCCGGGCCGTGACCGACGGGCTGACGAGGTGAAACTGCCAGGCGACCAGGCGGCCTCCTTTATCGAGACCACCGGCGACAATGTCGTGGGCCGGAGGGCGGTAGGCGTCATGGGTCATGTCGTCTTCGCGGGTCCAGATCAACTTGACCGGCTTACCGAGCGCCTTCGAAGCCTCGACCGCCGCCGGTATGAAGTCCATTTCGATTCGCCGGCCGAAGCCGCCGCCGAGCAGCGTCGTGTGCACGTTCACCTGCGCGGGCTCGAGGCCCGCAGCCTTCGCGGCTGTCGCCTGGGCCATGTCCTGCCACTGCGTACCGACGTACAGGTCGCAGCCGTCGGCGCGGACATCCGCCGTACAATTCATCGGCTCCAGCGTCGCATGCGCCAGCAGTGGAAGTTGATAGACGGCGCTGATCTTCTTTGCCGCCGACTTCAGCGCCGCCGCGGCATCACCATCGCTGCGTACCGGGATGCCGCTGCCAGGCGCTGCCTTGGCGAGCGTCTCGAACACGTCATCGGAGTCGAGTCCTGCGTTTGGGCCCGCATCCCAGGTCAGGCGCAGCGCATCGCGCGCCTGGCGCGCCTGCCAGTAGTGGTCGGCGACGACGACTATCCCGGAGCCAGTCGCGACAACCTTGCGCACGCCGGGCATTTTTTCGGCGACGCTTGCGTCAACGCTTTTCAAGCTGCCGCCCAGCACCGGACTCTGGGCGAGCGCCGCGTAGTGCATGCCGGGCAACTGCACATCGATGCCGAACTGGGCCGAGCCGTCGACTTTGCCGGGGGTGTCGGTGCGTTTTGCGCGCGTGCCGATCAGCTTGAATTCGCCGGCCGGCTTGAGCGGCACGTCCTTCGGCACCGGAAGTTTCGATGCGGCCTCGGCGACTTCGCCATAGGTCAAGGCATCGCCATCGGCATTCAGCACGCGCCCGCCTTCGACGCGGCATTCGGAAACGTCGATCTTCCATTCCGCAGCGGCCGCCTGGATCAGCATCACACGCGCCGCTGCGCCAGCCTGGCGCAACTTGTCCCAGGCTTCGCGCACACTGGTGCTGCCACCGGTGATCTGGGTGCCGAGAAGCTGGTTGAAATAAGCGGGGCCGGAGGGCGCCGCTTCGATCGCAATCGCCGCCAGCGGCACCTCGAGTTCTTCCGCGAGCAGCATCGGCAGCGCGGTGTAGACGCCCTGCCCCATTTCCGAGCGATCGACGAGCACGGTGATGCGGTTGTCGCCGCCGATCTTGAGCCAGGCGTTCGGCATGCCGCCGACCGCCGACCCAGCGGCTTCGCGCTTGCCGCAGCCAGGCAGCGTCAGGCCGATTATCAGGCCGCCACCGGCCAGTGCCGAGACCTTCAGGAATTCGCGCCGACCGGGATCGGTTGCGTACCTATCCATGGTCATGCCCCTTTCCTGGCGAGTTCTGCGGCACGGTTGATCGCCTTGCGGATGCGCGGGTAGGTACCGCAACGGCAGATATTGCCGGACATCGCCACGTCAATTTCCTCGTCGGTCGGCGTCGGGCTACGTTCCAGCAGGGCCACCGCCGACATGATCTGCCCTGACTGGCAGTAGCCGCATTGCGGCACATCCAGTTCGAGCCAGGCCTGCTGCACCGGATGACTGCGATCAGCCGACAGGCCTTCGATCGTGGCGATGCGCTTGCCCTCGACTGCCGCAAGCGGCAGTACACAGGACCGCGTCGCCATGCCGTTCACGTGCACCGTGCAGGCACCGCACAGCGCCATGCCGCAACCGTACTTTGTGCCAGTCATCCCGAGATGGTCGCGAAGCACCCACAGGAGCGGCGTGTCGGCGGCGGCCACCACATCGATTTCACGGCCATTGACATTGAGTTTCATTGGGCTGGACTCCTCCACTGTCGGCCGGATTGCATTATTGCGCTGCTTACCGCGGAGCGCACTACAATCGCGGCGCACCCGCCATGAGGCGCGGACTTGACCCAGGATGTGTAACGCATGGACGCCCTGATCTTCATCGTCGATTCGGTGCTGACACTCGCGGTCTTCGCCTTTCTGCTGCGTTTTCTGCTGGCCATCATGCGCGCCGACTTCCGCAATCCGCTGTCACAGGCAATCCTGTCGCTGACCAACTGGCTCGTGCTGCCGCTGCGCCGGATGCTGCCGCCCATGGGTCGCGTCGACACCGCCTCGCTGGTTGCACTGATGGTCGTGCAGTTCACGATGACCCTGGTCATATTCCGCCTACTGACCGGTGCCCTGATGCCCTTGGTGCCGCTTGTCGTCGCAGGCCTGACCTCGCTCGCCATTTCGACAATCCGGCTCTTCCAGGTCCTGATATTTGTCTACGCACTCCTGTCATTCATTGCGCCGGGAACCTACAGCCCGGTCGTCGGCCTGCTCTCGTCGCTATGCGAGCCGCTGCTGCGACCGTTGCGCAGGGTATTGCCTGTGTTGGGCGGCCTCGATTTCTCGCCGCTGGTCGCGCTCATCGGCTTGCAGGCCCTGCTGATCCTGATCACCTGAGCCATGGACCGATCCTGGTGCAGGCACGACGCGACGGGGCTTCGCATCGCCGTGCGCATCCAGCCACGTGCCGGCGCCGACCGGATCTGCGGTGTCCAGGGCGGGCGCCTGAAGATCCGGATCGCGGCCGCGCCGGTGGATGAGGTGGCCAATCAGCGGCTGCGGCGATTCATCGCAGGACTTTTTGACGTGCCACAGGCCTCGGTCAGCCTGCTGCAGGGCGGCAGGTCGCGCGACAAACTGCTGGCCATCGCCGGCGTTACCCGGCTGCCGCCGGCCCTGGCCGGCTTGCCGGAGCACCAGGATTGAGGGCTTCTTGACGTGTTGCTACGCACGCAAATCCTTGCACTCAGCTGCCTGACAATCTGCGGCTGTGGCGACGATCCGGGCTCGCCGCCACCGGCCCGCGAATTTGCCGACCCCGGCTTTGTCACCGCAGGCGATGTCCGGCTGTATTACGCACTGACATTGACCAGCGACTTGCCTCCAGCGATTGCGGGCAGTTACGACATTGTGCAGAGACCCAATCTAGCTCTGCTGACGATTGCGATCGCGCCCGCAAGCGGCGCCGCCACGGAGCGGCTCGCCGCAATAGAGCTCAACGCAGAGGCCGTGACACTCATCGGCGAACGACAAGCATTGTCGTTGCGTCGTGTCAACGAACTTGGCGGCCCGACTTATCTGGCGACGGTCATGGTGCGGCATCGCGAGCCGATCACGATTGAGGTACGGGCGCGCACCGTCGCCGACGGACCCGAAATCAGCGCCCGCTGGACCCAGGAGTTCTATCTCGAGTGAAGATCGCTGCCTCGCGGCGAGCCGTAAAAAACCGCTCGAAATAGCTCTCGACCCACTTATGCCACGGGATTTTCCGTGGTATCGTGCGCGCCGACATGTGATCAAGGCGGGATTCTCCCGCCGCTGCCAAAACCACAGGAGACAACTCAATGGCGAAGAAGAACGCGGCTCCGACGAAGTCGCAGATCGTATCGGCGGTCGCGGGCGCGACCGATCTCAGCAAGAAGCAGGTCGGCGCAGTGCTCGATTCGCTGAATGGCGTCATGAAGAAGGCGCTGAAGGGCGCCGGCGTATTCACGATACCGGGTGTCTGCAAGATGCGCGTCGTGAAGAAGCCCGCCACCAAGGCGCGCGAAGGTGTCAACCCCTTCACGGGCGAGAAGATGATGATCAAGGCCAAACCAGCCTCGAAGAAGGTGCGTATTCGCGCCCTCAAGAACCTCAACGAGATGGTCGGCTGAAGCCAGCCGTCGAGTTGTACTCAAGGTACTGACGGGGCGGCCCTGGCCGCCCCGTTTGTTTTTCAGCGGGCCACTTTCAAGTGGCAGCCCAGCCATTTCCCGACCAGCGAACGCAATACCGTCAAGCGGCCGTGAAAAAAGTGCTCGGCGCCCGGCAGGATTTCGACCTGCGGCGCGGGATTCAGGTCCCTGGCCCAGCCCAGCACGGATTCGTGATTGACAAGCAGGTCGGCATCGCCCTGCACGACCAGCCAGGGACAGCGCGGAACCTCGAGCCGTGCAAAGTCGAAGCGTTGCACCGGCGGGGCGACCGTCACGAGTAGCCGCGCGTCGCGCGCCGCAGCGAGACGAAGCGCGACGTAACTTCCGAATGAGAAACCGAGCGCCCAAAGTTTTTCGGCACCCAGCTCGCGCCGGCACCAGTCGGCGACCGCTGCCGCATCGTCGGATTCGCCCACGCCGTTGTCATGGGTGCCACCACTGCCGCCGACACCGCGGAAATTGAAGCGCAGGCTGGGGACGCCCTGATCCTGCGCCGCCCGCGCCAGCGTGTGCACGACCTTGTTCTGCATCGTGCCGCCGTAAAGCGGGTGCGGATGACAGCACACGGCAATGATCCCTGCGACCGCGTTCGGCGGCCGCTCGATCAGTGATTCGATCAGCCCGGCGGGACCGGCAATCGAGATCTTCTGAAGTGTCGGCGCCTGTTTGGTCACGCCCGGTGCTCAGCGCTTGTAGACGACGCCTTCCATCATGACGAAATTGACGTGCTCCATCACGTGAATGTCCGCGAGCGGGTCGCCCGGCACAGCGACGATGTCGGCCAGCTTGCCGATCTCGACGCCGCCGAGATGGTCGTCGATGCCGAGGTAACGCGCCGGCACCATCGTTGCTGCGCGGATGGCCGTCATGGCCGGCATGCCCGCCTCGACCATGTAACCGAATTCACGGGCGTTGCTGCCGTGCGGGCCGTTTCCGGTGTCCGTGCCGAACATGATCGTGACACCGGCCTTGAAGGCCCTGGCAAAGGTCTTCTGGATCACCGGTCCGATTTCGAGCGCCTTGGCACGGATGAGCGGCGGGAAATAGGTCGGATCCTGCGCCTGGTCAGCGACCCAGCGTCCCGCAGAAATCGTCGCAACGTAGTAAGTGCCTTTCTGTTTCATCAGCCGCATGGTTTCGTCGTCCATGAAGGTGCCGTGCTCGATGGAGTCGCAACCGGCCATCACGGAGCGCTTCACGCCCTCGTTGCCATGCGCGTGGACTGCGACCTTCAGGTTGTAGTCGTGGGCGGTCGAGACGATGGCCTTCAGTTCCTCGTCGGTGAACTGGGGCGCGGTGCCGGATTTCTCCAGCGACATCACGCCGCCGGTCGCCATGATCTTGATCGAATCGACGCCATCCTTGTAACGCTGGCGCACGGCCTCGCGGCAGCTGTCGGGACCATTGCAGACCGTATCGAGCCGCGGATCGTCGCTGTACAGGAATGGGTCCCACGCATTACTGGCGTCGGCATGGCCACCCGTCGAACCGATCGGGCGCCCCGCCGTGAATATGCGCGGGCCGCGGACCTTGCCTGCCTCCACCGCGCGCCGGAGCGCAATCGACACGTTGAACTGGTCGCCCAGATTGCGCACCGTCGTGAAGCCCGCAAGCAATGTACGTTCGGCGAATTGCACGGAATCGTAGGCGCGATCCGCTTCGCTCTTCTTGACGGCCTCGATTTCACTGCGCCGGTTCTGCTCACTGGTCAAGTGCACGTGCATGTCCATCAGTCCGGGCATCACGGTTGCCGCGCTGAGATCGATCACCTCGTCACCAGCGGCGGCGGCGGCGCGGAATCCGGGTTCCACTGCGCCAATGCGATTGCCCTCGACGACGATGGTCACGCGCTCGCGCACCGCGTCCGATACGCCGTCGATCAACCGGCCCGCGTGGATCGGTGTCGCCGCATCGGCGCTGCCTGCGAGCATCAGCGCGCAGATCGCCAGCGTGCCTGCAGGAAATCGCATCATCGGTCCCCTCCTCACTCAAGCCGGCGAGCGCGCTTTCATTGCGCCTGCGGGGCGACTGTCACCTTCTCGACGGCGAGCAGCTCGACTTCGAACAGAAGTGTCGAGCGCGGCGGGACCGCGCCATTGCCGATGTCGCGATCGCCGTATGCGAGCGCGGGCGGAATGACTAGGCGCCGCAGGCCGCCGATCCTCATCCCGACGATGCCACGATCCCAGCCCTTGATCACGTGCCCGCCACCGAGCGGAAACGAAAATGGCTGCCCGCGGTCATGCGAACTGTCGAACTTGCGGCCGCGATGATCCTTGGCATGCTCGTCATACAGCCAGCCCGTGTAATGCACGAGGCAGACCATGCCTGGCAATGCCTCGTTGCCGATCCCGAGCCGGAGGTCCGTGATCACCAGGGGCTCCTCCGGCAGCACTTCCGGCGCCGGAGTATCCAGAGCAACGGCCTGCGCCGCGCACCAGGACAATGCACCGGCCATCAGTGCAGAACGCAACCAGGTGCTCACTTTGATGGTTCCGGTTTGAAATCGAGAGCGGCGGAATTAATGCAATACCGCTGTCCGCCTGGCTGCGGACCATCGCCGAATACATGACCGAGGTGGGCGCCGCAGTTTGCGCAGCGCACTTCGGTGCGGCGCATTCCGTGCGACTCGTCGTGTCGTGCCTCGACCTGCGATCCAGCCACGGGCTGCCAGAACGACGGCCAGCCGGAACCGGAATCGTATTTGGCCCCGGACGAGAAAAGATTTTCTCCGCAACAGACGCACAGGTACATGCCCGTGCTTTCGTTGCGGTAATGCTCACCCGTGAATGCGCGCTCCGTGCCCTGCTGCCGCGTCACGTAGTACTGCTCGGGCGTCAGGCGCGCGCGCAATTCGTCGTCGGTCGGCTTGCTGCCGCTCATCCTGCGAAGATAGCAGCCCGGTTAGTATCTGCCCAGCAGCCAGTCATTGAGCCGGCGCACGAATCCGGCCGGATCCGGCGGCGCGCCACCCTCGGAAATCTGCGCCTGATCGGCAAGCAATGCAGCGAGCGAGTCGAAGGCCGGACCGTCCGGCAGCAGGTTGAGCCGTGCCACCAGCGGATGCGCCGGATTCAGTTCCAGCCAAGGCCGGGACTCTGGCAGCTTCTGGCCGGCGGCCTCGAGCAGTCGGCGCAGCTGGGGCCCGGGATCGCTGGCATCGCGCACCAGACAGGCGGCCGATTCGGCGAGGCGCGTGCTGGCGCGCACGCCGGCGACCCGATCCGCAAGCCGCACGGCGACGCGCGCATACAGCGCCGGCATCGCGTCATCCGGTGCGACGGCCGCGGTCAGTGGGGGCAGGTCGGCGAGTTCGAGTTCGCCGCTCGCCACGTCCTTGAAAGCGCGGCCGTCGATCTCGTCGAAATGAGCGACGAGCCAGGGATCGATGCGATCCGAAAGTAGCAGCACTTCGACACCACGCACGCGCAGGCCCTCGAGTTGCGGGCTCTGGCGCGCCGCCGCCGCGCTGTCCGACAGCAGGTAGTAGATCTGCTTCTGTCCTTCCGGCATGCGCGCGACGTAATCGGCCAGCGAATGGAGTTCGCCGTCGCCTGCGGTCGATGCGAATCGCAGCAGCGCCAGGATCCGCTCGCGATTGCCCGGGTCCTCGATGACGCCTTCCTTCAGAACGTTGCCGAATTCCTTCCAGAATGTCCGGTACCTGTCTGGCTCATCGGTGGCGAGCCGGGCGAGCATTTCCAGCACGCGACGCGTGATCGCGCCCTTGATTGCCTGCACTTCGGCATCCTGCTGCAGCAGTTCGCGCGACACATTGAGCGGCAGGTCCGCCGAATCGACGACGCCCTTGATGAAGCGCAGGTACAGCGGCAGGAATTGCTCGGCGTCATCCAGGATGAACACGCGCCGGACATACAGCCGGAGACCGCGTGGCGATTCGCGATTGTAGAGATCGAATGGCGCAGCAGTGGGCACGTACAGGAGCGTCGTGTATTCGCGCCGGCCCTCGACCTGGTTATGGCTCCAGGCGAGCGGCTCGGCAGCGTCGTGGGAGACATGACGGTAAAACTCCCGGTAATCGTCGTCGCTGAGATCCTGCCGCGGGCGGGTCCACAAGGCCTGCGCCTGGTTGACGCGGTCATACTCGCCCTTGCCGCCGTCCGGGCGCAGCAGGACCGGGAATGCGATGTGATCGGAATAGCGCCGGATCAGCGCGCGCAGGCGGAATGGATCGGCGAACTCCGTGGCATCCTCTTTCAGGTGCAGCGTGACGGCGGTGCCAATCTCCTCGCGCGTGATCGTCTCGAGCGTGTACTCGCCCTCACCGCTAGAACTCCAGCAGACCGCCGAATCCGGCCCGCTGCCGGCACGGCGCGAGCGGACTTCCACGCGCTCCGCGACAATGAATACCGAGTAGAAGCCGACGCCGAACTGGCCGATCAGCTGGCTGTCTTTCTGCTCGTCGCCGGTCAGGCGCGCAAAGAATTCGGCGGTGCCGGATTTCGCGATCGTGCCGAGATGCTCTCCCGCCTCCTCGCGTGTCATGCCGATGCCGGAATCGGAGACGGTCAGCGTGCGGGCCTTCGAGTCAAAATCGACGCGGATCTGATAAACCTGACCGCCGCTCGCCAGCGCGGGATCGGCGAGCGAGGCAAATCGCAGCCGGTCACAGGCATCGGAGGCGTTGGAAATCAACTCCCGCAGAAAGATCTCGCGGTGGCTGTACATCGAATGGATCATCAGCCGCATCAAACGGCTGACTTCGGCCTGGAACCCTCGGGTTTCGGTCGCTTGCTCGCTCATCGGCGCCTCCTGGCGATCGGAGTCAGCCAATGGTGGCACGGATAGCGGGAATCAAGGGTGCGGGTGGGAACCCGCGCGCTGGTTCAAGCGCGGCGGGTGCGGCTCACGGCGGGCCAGAGGCCCAATCGATGACGCAGCGCGCAGACCAGGTCATCGAGCTCGTCGAACAGCTGCACAAGTCTTTCCATCGGTGGCAGCCGGACGCTCAGCGCCGGCCGGTGCCGGGCGCAGGCTCGACCGGCTCTTCGCCGTTCTCGGTGCGCCAGGCGCTGCGGACCTTGTCGGCCCAGTTCTTGTAGTTCGAGTATTTGGTGAGTTCGCGCGAAATCGTGCCGTGGCGGCTGACCACGGCGCCACGGCGCGACACGCGCGGCGGGGTTTCCGTACCGCCATGGTCCGTCCGGCCATCGCCAGCACTGGCAGACAGCTTGATATCCGTCACGCTTGGAAAGCCTGATGACGCTCCATGCCACGCAAGTTACGCGGGACACGGCGGCCGAAACAGGAACTGGGTCACAGGTCGCGGGACGCAAGGGCCCGCGGCGTGGCGTGTTCAGGCGATACGGTAACTCGGCCGGTATTCGCCGACCAGTTTCATGCGTCCCTGCGAGACAAATGCCCGCAATAATTCGTCAAGCGGCTTCGCGATCTGCTTGTCGGCGTGGATCACAAACGGGCCCTGCTCCTCGATCAGCCGGATGCCCTGCTCCTTGACGTTGCCGGCGACGATGCCGGAGAAGGCACGGCGCAGATTGGCGGCACGCTCGTGCACCGGCTGTTGCATGGAGAGCGAGAGACCCGCCATCGCCGCGTGACTGACATCGAATGGTTGCTGGTACGGCGGCGGGATCTGCAACAGCCAGTTGAAGTTGTAGGCATCACCCGCGCGGCGCCGCGAGCGGCGCACGGCGTCGAAACCACGCTGCATTTCGCGCGCAACCTCGGGTGGGTCGGCAATGATGATGCGGTAGCGCTTCTGCGCGTCGGGGCCGAGCACCAGTCCTATGAAGCGGTCCAGCTGCTCGAAATAGGCCGCACTCTCGCGCGGACCGGTGAAAACGAGCGGTAATTTCTGTTCGGCGTTGGCCGGCTCCAGCAGGATGCCCAGCAGGTAGAGGACTTCCTCGGCGGTGCCGGCGCCACCCGGGAATACGATGATGCCGTGACCGAGACGGACGAATGCCTCGAGACGCTTCTCGATGTCCGGCAGGATCACGAGCTGATTGACGATCGGATTCGGCGGCTCGGCCGCGATGATGCCCGGCTCGGTGACGCCGATATAGCGCCCGTCCCGGATGCGCTGCTTCGAATGGCCGATCGCCGCGCCCTCCCTCGGGCCCTTCATCGCGCCCGGACCGCAACCGGTGCATACCGAAAGGCCGCGCAGGCCGAGTTCGTAGCCGACCTTCTTGGTGTAATCGTATTCCTCGCGCGGGATCGAGTGCCCGCCCCAGCAAACGACCAGGTCGGGCCGGCCCTTGTGGTCGAGAACGCGCGCATTGCGCAGGATGCAGAAGATCGCATTTGTCACGCCGGCCGGATCGCGCAGGTCGAAGCGCGCGACGATCTCATTGTGCGTGTACACGATGTCGCGCAGCACGGCGAACAGGTGTTCCTTGACGCCGCGGATCATCTCTCCGTCCACAAAGGCGCTACCCGGCGCGTGGTGCATCTCGAGCTTGATGCCCCAGGGCTCGCGCATGATGCGCAGCTCGAAGTCCTGGTAAGCATCGAAGATAAGGCGCGCATCGTCGATCAGCGTGCCGGAATTCAGCACTGCGAGCGCACAGCGCCGGAACAGCGGATAGAGGCCGCCCTGTCCACGATCCAGCAGTTTGTCGACTTCCTGCTGTGAAAGATTCTCGAGCACGCCCTTGGGCGACACCCGCGCATGCACGACGGCTGCCAGATCACGTTCGGATGCGGGAGTCACGGATGGATCTCGATCGGCGTGCCGGGCCCGGTCAGCAACCAGAAATCGAGCATGTCCTCATTAGACAGTGCGATGCAGCCATCGGTCCAGTCCGTATTCAGATATCGATCGCGCGAGTACTTCGGCAGGTTCGGCAGGCCGTGCACCATGATCAGCCCACCGGGCGACCAGCCGTTGCGGTGCGCAAGCGCCATATCGGCGGCCTCGGGATAGGAGACCATCACGGACAGGAAAAATTCGCTGCGCGCATTGCGGCGTGTCAGCCGGTAGCTGCCTTCCGGGGTGCGGAAATCGCCCTCGCGCTGCTTGTGGCCGTCTGGATTGAGCCCCAGCGAGACCCGGTAATTTGCGATCGCGCGGCCTTCGCGCAGAAGTTCCATCCGGCGTTCCGACTTGTGCACGATCACGCGGTCGGCCGGCAACAGCACGCCAGCCGGTGCAATCCGTTCGGCGACCGAGTCGGCGGACACCGGCAACGCCAGCAGTACCAGCAGTGCCGCAAGGAATGTTGATCTGAACAACAAGTGGGCCATCCGGCGCGGGAGTATAGCGCCGCCGGCAGGCAATCGCGTCTCAGTGCTCGATCAATTCGACCGCATCACAATTTCGCGAAGATGCACGTGCCACGAGGCGGTACTTGCGGCCGGCCTCGAGATCGGCCTCGACCACGAACCGGCCCGACACGCCGCTTTCCAGTACCCGGCAATCCACCAGCAGGGAATACCGACCCGCTGGCAGCTCGATCGCGCTTGCATACCGTGAAATCCTGCGGTCCCCGACTTTTCTCAGACGCAGCTGCACCGGCAGCCCGGCGGAAAATGCGGGGTCAGCGCGCACGGTTGCGCTTTCGCCGGGTGGCAACTCAGGACCCGGGTAGACGCGTTGCGTTGTACAGGCCGCGGTCACTGCCGCCACGAGCAATATAAGCATCCGCATCTTGCCGCACCCCGGCTGCCGGAAAAAAGGCGGCCCGAAGGCCGCCTGGGAGTACACGCGCAGCTCCTGTGGTCAGGTGCTGCCGGGCGGGGACCCGGCACGCGCGTGGATCAAAATCGTTCCGCCTAGCCGCACTTCGACTCACCGCAGGCGAGACAGGTCATGCAGCCGTCCATCATGACGACCGCCGCCGTATTGCATTTCACGCACAGCTGGGCGCCCTCGGGATAGTTGCTCTTGGCGAATGCGTCCGTCTGGCGATTGCGCTGTTCCCATTCACTGCGCTTGGACTCGATCAGCTGCAGGCGCGCGGCGTCCATCTCGGGCACTTTCATCAGACCGATGGACTGCAGGTGCCGTTCGACGACATAGCCGATCTCGGCCACGATCGACGGCATGAACTTGCCACCCGGCTGCCAGTAGCCACCACGCGGATCGAAGACCGCCTTGAGTTCCTCGATCAGGAACACGACATCGCCGCCCTTCCTGAAAACGGCCGAGATGATCCGCGTCAAAGCGACGATCCACTGGAAATGGTCGAGATTCTTGGAGTTGATGAAGATCTCGAAGGGCCGGCGATGCTCGTGCTCAGTGCCCTCATTCAGCATGATGTCGTTGATCGTCAGGTACATCGCGTGGTCAGAGACCGGGGTCTTGATCTTGTAGGTCGAGCCGATCAGCACCTCGGGGCGCTCGAGCTTCTCGTGCATCCACACGACCTTGCCGCCAGCGTCCTTGCGGGCCCTGCCCTCGCGCGTCTGACCCGAGGCGGTTTTGTCCGGCTCGGGTTTTTGCACCCGGTACTTCACGATCTTCTTGTCGAATTTAAGTCTGCTCATGTCCATGATCCTTGCCCCGCCCTCAGAACCTGCCGTAGTAACCTTCTTTCAACGCGTCGAACAGGTTCGCAGCGGTGTGCACCTCGCCGTCGTACTCGATCTCCTGATCACCCTTGGCCTCGACCTCGCTGCCGTCCTCGAGCGTGAACACATAGGTCGTGTTCTTGAGGTCATCCTCCTTGACCAGTACGCCCTGGTGCGCCTCTGGATTGAAGCGGAATGTCGTACAGCCTTTCAGCCCCTTCTCATGGGCGTACAGGTAGATGTCCTTGAATTCCTCGTAGCGGAAATCGGTCGGCACATTCGCGGTTTTCGAGATCGACGAATCCACCCATTTCTGGGCCGCAGCCTGGATGTCCACATGCTCGCGCGGCCCGATGTCCTCGGCCGTGATGAAACAATCCGGCAGGCGCTCGCCCGCCGATGTCGAGCCAGGCATGGCGCGCGAGTTGACCAGTTCGCGATAGGCCAGCAGCTCGAAGGAATAGACGTCGACGCGTTCCTTCGACTTCTTGCCTTCGCGGATCACATTGCGGAAATAGTGATGCGCGAACGAAGGCTCGATGCCATTCGACGCGTTGTTCGCGAGCGACAGCGAAATCGTGCCGGTCGGCGCGATCGACGAGTGATGCGTGAAGCGCGCACCGACCGTCTCGATTTCCTTGACGAGCTCCGGCGCGGTCTCCGCGAGGCGGCGCATGTAGCGGCTGTAACGGGCGTGCAGCACGCGGCCCGGCACGCGATCATCGACCTTCCAGCCGTCACGCGCCATCTCCGGCCGCCGGCGCAGCATCGCGCGCGTGACCGCGAATTCCTCATTCATGATCGGCGCAGGGCCCTTCTCGCGGGCTAGCGCGACGCCCGCCTCCCAGCCGGCAATCGCCATTTCGCGCGCAACATTCTCGGTGAACGAGACCGATTCCGGTGCGCCGTACTTCATGCCCAGCATCGTGATCGCCGAGCCCAAGCCCAGGAAACCCATGCCATGGCGGCGCTTGCGGGCGAGTTCCTCGCGCTGGCGCCCCAGCGGCAGGCCATTGATCTCGACGACGTTGTCGAGCATGCGCGTGAACACGCGCACGACTTCGCGGTATTCGTCCCAGTCGAATTTCGCCTCGGCGGTGAACGGCTGGCGCACGAATCGCGTCAGGTTGACCGAACCCAGCAGGCAGGAGCCGTACGGGGGCAACGGTTGCTCGCCACAGTTGTGGGCATGCAGGCCACTGGCGTCAAAGGCATTGATGCCGGGGACCTGCGCGTCATAGACCGCCTCGACGCCATCCGGCACCACGGCCGTCACACGCGCGACGAAGCGCTCGCGGTTCCACGTGCGCCGATAGCTTCCCAGCAGACCGGCGAGCCGGGCGGCCTTTTGGGTGTCGGCGAAACCGATCAACCCAGCGAACCGCGCGAGGTTCTCGCCCGAAATGACGAGCTCGTGCTGCGCCTGCGTGGCATAGGTGGCGCGGCCGCCGCGGCCATCCGGCAACTCCGTCGTGCCCGCGACGCGGCGATCGCGATAGATCCGCGATGCGATGCCGAGGCGCAGCAGCATGCGCTGCGCGGCTTCGAGGCGCGGCAGATCCGACTGCGCCAGCCGGACGCTCACGCCCTTCTGCTGGCTGCCCTGCACCGAACCGTCGGTGTCAAAAAGCCCGCGCAGGAAGCCGCGGTAGAACCCGCAGGAAGCGCGCTCAATGGTGGGCGTGATGCGCTTGTCGCCTGGGGTCATGCCGACCTCGAGGGCGAGAGTCTTCAGCGCGCCGAGCACCAGACGATGTTCGCCGCGGCCGGCAACCGCATGCCAACCGGTGAAATCGGCGCGGTGTGGCAACGTTTCCGCCGCCGCCAGCGCCTCTGCCATTACGGCGTGCACGCCGTGTCCGGCTTCCGCAATGCCATTGACGACCGCCGCCGGCTGCCACACGGACAGCACGGCCTTGTCGTCCTTCAGCGTGCCGTCACCGACCAGGAGTCCCAGCAGGTAACCCTGCTCGCGCGTGTACGCCCCCGCCCAGGCCGCGCCCGCACGATGATCATTGAGCAGTACGCGATCGCCGGTCCGGAGCTCGCCGGCGGGGCACCACTCGGTTTCCGTCGCCCAGCGCGTGTAGCGCGTGACGCGCCGCAGGCGATGTTCGGACGTCAGACGAAGCCCATAGCCTTCGGCAGTCTCGAGCCGCACGACAGGTTTCGTTCCAGTCAGGAAGAATCCCTCCGGGCCGGATGTGTGATCGGTGCCGTCGATGCGCGCGAGGAATGGCCGGCCAACGAGTTCTGCGACCTGACGCGGACCCGCTGCCGTGTGGATCCAGGTGTCGGCCGTCACACAGGGATTGGTCGCGCGGATGTTCTCGCACCACCAGTTGTTGTTCATCTCGTTGACGCGGTCGATCAGCACGAAGCCCGGCTCCGCGAAATCGTAGGTGGACGTCATGATGACGTCCCACAAGCGCCGCGCCGGCAACGCCTTGTACACGCGGCAGGAGACCAGACCGTCCTCATTGGTCACGTAGCCCTCGGTATCGGGCCACTCGCGCCACACGAAACTGTGCCGATCCTCGAGATCGTGCTGCTCCGGGTCGTATTCGTGCGCCGGCAGCGGGAAGGCAAGCAGCCACTCGCGATCGCTGCGCACGGCCTCGACGAACTCGTCGGTCACCAGCAACGACAGGTTGAACTGCCGCAGCCGGCCGTTCTCGCGCTTGGCACGGATGAAATCGATCGCATCCGGATGACCGACGTCGAAGGTGCCCATCTGTGCGCCGCGCCGACCGCCCGCCGAGGACACGGTGAAGCACATGCGGTCATAGATATCCATGAACGACATCGGGCCCGAGGTATGCGCACCGGCGCCGGAAACATAGGCTCCGCGCGGCCGCAGCGTCGAGAATTCGTAGCCGATGCCGCAACCGGCCTTCAGCGTCAGGCCCGCTTCGTGGACCTTGTTCAGGATGTCGTCCATCGAATCGTGGACTGTGCCGGAAACCGTGCAATTGATTGTCGAAGTCGCGGGCTTGTGTGCGAGCGCCCCGGCATTCGACATGATGCGGCCAGCGGGGATCGCGCCTTTGCGCAGCGCCCACAGGAAGCGCTCGTTCCATTGCTCGCGCACGCGCTCTTCCTCGACGCCGGCGAGCGCCTTCGCGACGCGACGCCAGGTGTCGTCCATCGTGACGTCGATCGGGGAGCCGTCCTTGGCGATCAACCGGTACTTCCGGTCCCAGATGTCGAGCGAAGCTTCCTGAAACGGTATCTGGTCCACGTCCTTCGGCTCGATCTTGACCGCGGTGCTCATTTTCTCTACGACGCTCCCCTGAATACAGCGGTCTTTTGCAAATGCCGGAGAAATCGAGGCCTGCCCGGCGCTCTGCGCCGCCGCTTGGATTCGAGTTCGTTAGGCTCCCTGACACTGTTGCAGACGCTCACCGTGTTCGCATCAGCGACCACAAGATGTTGTGTCAGGGTTGTTAAATTATTTTCGCAGGCCGGTTGGTGTCAAGGATTTCCTTTCCCAAAAAACACCCCCAAAAACAGACTTATATTTCAATGACTTGCAAATGGCACCTCAGGCGATTTCGGATAGGCTGGTGGGTCTCTGGCCGTTGGGGCCAATTTTCCGCGCAACACAATATCTGGTAGATGCAAATTCACCATAAAACATGCGGAGTCCGCGTGCACAATTGCTCGCACACCGGGAAAATAGCCGCGCCGCACATCGGAACTTGTGGCAATCGGCTCCGGTCAGACATCCCGCATCACCGAGGTCACCGCCCATGAGACAGTTTCTCGCCGCCGTCGCTGCCACCGTCACGCTGCTGGCGTCAGTCGCCGCAGTCGCGCAGCAGCAAGTCATGCCGCAGCCGAGTTTCGCACCCGTGATCAAGCGCGTCGCGCCCGCGGTCGTCAACATCGCCGTGCGCGGAACCATGGCCGTGCAGCGCAATCCGTTCTTCGACGACCCCAACTTCCGGCGCTTCTTCGGCATGCCCCCCGATGCCGCACCGCAGCAGCGTGAATTCAGGAGCGCCGGTTCCGGCGTCATCGTCGATGCCAAGGCCGGCTACATCGTCACGAACGCCCATATGGTCGAAAACGCCACTGAGATTACAGTTGCCCTGATCGACGAACGCGAGCTGAAGGCCGAGGTCGTGGGCGTGGACGCGCGCTCGGACGTCGCGGTACTGCGGGTCAAGGAAGGCCGGCTGCCCGCCGAAATCCATCTTGCGGATTCCTCGAAACTCGAGGTCGGCGACTTCGTGATCGCAATCGGCAATCCCTTCGGGCTGCAGCACAGCGTCACTTCCGGCATCGTCAGCGCCCTCGGTCGCACGGGGATAACCCGCGACAATTACGAGGATTTCATCCAGACCGACGCGGCGATCAACCCCGGCAATTCCGGCGGCGCGCTGGTCAGCATGGATGGCGAGCTGGTCGGCATCAACTCCATGATCCTGTCGGGTACGGG
>CAYYQQ010000005.1:37692-58791 GCA_964473595.1 uncultured Steroidobacteraceae bacterium
GGCGGCAACATGGGCATCGGCTTCGCGATACCGTCGAACATGGTCCGTTCGGTCATGGAGCAGTTGATCCAGTCGGGCACAGTCAATCGTGGCCAGCTCGGCGTCTCGGTGTTGAGCCTGACGCCGGACTACCGCAAGAGCCTGGGTCTCGCCGACGACCTCCAGGGTGCGCTCGTTTCGCAGGTCGCCGAAGGCTCGGCCGCGGCGCGCGCCGGAATCCAGGCCGGCGACGTCATCACGGGCATCAGTGGCCAGCCGGTCAAGGGCGCCGCGGAACTGCGCAATTCGATCGGCATGCTGAAAGTGGGCGACTCGGTCGAGGTCAGCCTGCTCCGGGACGGCAAGCCCAAGAGCTTCAAGGCCGTGTTGCACGAGCCCGCGACGCTTGCCGACGCAGCGGCGATCCATTCGGCGCTCGCCGGCGCGGATCTGGCCGATCCGCCTGAGGGATCTGGCGGTGGCGTCATCGTGCGCAGCGTGCAGCCGGACAGCCCGGCAGCGCAGGCGGGCCTCAAGGCCGACGACCGGATCGTGGCCGTCAATCGCAGCCGCATCTCGAGCCTCGCGCAGTTGCGCGAAGTCACGAAGGACCAGACCTCGATGCTGGTCCAGTTGCAGCGCGGCAATCAGGCAATGATCCTGCCCCTGCGCTAGACCAGCCACGCCGCGGCCCACCGTATAATTGCGCCATGGCAGCGCGATCGGTCTGCGTGCTGGGTGGTTCAGGGTTTGTCGGCACGCACCTGTGCGCGGCGCTTGCGCGAGAGGGTTGGCGCATCACCGTGCCGACCCGCAACCCCACCCGGGCGCAGCACCTGGCGGTGATCCCATCGCTGCGCCTCATCGGCGCCGACGTGCACGATCCCGGGCAGCTCGACATTCTTTGTGACCGCCAGCAGGCGGTCATCAACCTGGTCGGCATCCTCAATGAAAGAGGCCGCGACGGCAGCGGCTTCCGGCGCGCGCACGCCGAGCTTGCCAGCAAGCTCGTCAACGCCTGCCGGCGAATGCGCGTGGGCCACCTTCTACAGATGAGTGCACTCAACGCCGATGCGGATCACGGCGCCAGTCATTACCTGAGGAGCAAGGGAATGGCGGAGCGCATCATTCGCGAGCAATCAGACCCGGACCTGCGCTTCACGATATTCCAGCCTTCGGTGATTTTCGGGACCGGCGACGATTTCGTGAACCGCTTCGCGCGCTTGCTGCGGCTTATTCCGCTCGGCCTGCCGCTCGCGCGGCCTGGCGCGCGCTTTGCGCCGGTCTGGGTCGAGGACGTGGTGGCCGCGATACTGTGCGCACTTGCGGATGACGCAACCGCGGGTGAATGCTACGAACTCTGCGGCCCCGAGATCTTCACACTGCGCGAAATCGTCTGCCTGGTGCGCGATCGGCTCCGCCTCGCGCGCGCCGTCATCGGTCTGCCGGACTGGGCGGCGCGCGCCCAGGCCGGCGTTTGCGACTTCGTCCCTGGCAAACCGTTCTCGAGTGACAACTACCGGTCGTTGCTGGTCGATAGCGTCTGCAAGGTCAATGGCCTTGCGCGGCTCGGCATTCACCCACAATCCTTGACTGCTATCCTGCCGCGATATCTCGGCGATCAAGGGGTGGCCGATCGTTACTCACGCTGCCGGCAGAGCGCCAGCCGCTGACCGCCAGCAACCGCTCGACCCGACTTGCAATATCTCAGCGCTGCGAGCGAGGTGACGGGGTGTCCCCGAGCGAAGCATAAAGTTCCGGCGGAGCGAGTGGGACACCCGGTCGGATCCCGCTCGCGGCGCTGGCTAGTGCCGTGCCGCGGCGCGCCAGTCGTTGGCGGTCAGCGCCTGTCGCTAGGGCAGAGTGCGGAACGTGCCGTCGCATCGTCAGCGAGTGCCCGGATTGCCGAATAGAAAGCGGGTAAGTCACCGTTGTGCTGCGCAAGCAGTGCTGCCAGCGCAGGGACGCAGCGGTGGTAGGTGGCGACGGCGGCAAGGCGGGCATTGTTAAGGTCACCGGCGGATGTGAGGCCGAGTGCCGTCAGCGAGTCGCGCAGGCGGGCGAGTTCGGCGCTCTTGGCGGTGCGCATTTGTTCGGTGGGCTCGCCGCTTGCATAGATCGTAGCCAATCGGTCGCGGGTTTCGACCATCAGTTCAGCAAGCTGCTGTTCGTGCCGGCTGGACGCGTTGAAGACGGTCAGTTCGTCGTCGCGGCCGAGCTGGGTGAGCCAGCGGCGTGCACCTTCATTTTCGACGACGGTCGCGAAAGCTTCGTTGAAATCGCTGTCGCCCGGTACGTAGGCGGCCTGATGGGCGAGTTCATGGAAAATGAGCGCAGCGAGCTCGGCGTCGCCGTAGCGCAGCATTGTATTGAGCACCGGGTCGCGCAGATGCCCGAGCGTGGAGTATGCGAGCGAGGGCCCGATATAGACATCGTGGCCTTTGCCTGCCATGTGCCGTGCCGCACGGGCTGCGTGCTGCTCCTTGAAGTACCCGCGGTAGGCAACGCAGCCGGCGACCGGAAAGCACCAGCGCTGCGGCTCGACCGAAAACTCGGGCGCCGCGAACAGATTCCAGGTCGCGTAAGGCCGGCCCAGATCTGCATAACTCCGGTAACTGCCATTGTCCGGCAGTCCCAGCTCAGAGATCGCGAAGTCCCGCGCGCGGCTTGCGTAGTCGAGCCGCCGGCGTAGCGCCACATCCGTATCATCGCGGGCAACCAGTTCGGCAATGGGCTCGCGACGGCGGTTCATCTCCAGCTGTCCCGCGGCCAGGTGCACGTAATAACAGCCCGAGAGCGCGAAGGCCCCTGCCGCGAGCGCCAGGCGCGCGATCAGGCGCATTTGGGCATCGGTTAACATGGCGAAATGGAAGTTTATCTGGTCGGTGGTGCGGTCCGTGACGAGCTGCTCGGCCGGCCGGTGCGCGAGCGCGACTGGGTCGTCGTGGGTTCCACTCCGCAGGTCATGCTGGACGCCGGCTACCGGCAGGTCGGGCGCGATTTTCCGGTATTCCTGCACCCGGACACCAACGAGGAATACGCGCTTGCGCGCACCGAGCGCAAGACCGGCCGCGGTTACCACGGATTCGAGCTGCGGTATTCGCCGGATGTCACGCTCGAGGACGACCTGCGCCGGCGCGACCTGACGGTCAACGCGATCGCGCGCGCGCCTGACGGCAGGCTGATCGACCCTTGCGGGGGCCAGCGCGACCTCGAAGCTCGCGTACTGCGCCATGTTTCGGAAGCGTTCGACGAGGACCCGGTGCGCATCCTGCGCGTCGCGCGCTTCCTGGCGCGATTCCAGCCGCTCGGATTCAACGTCGCGACGGAAACGCTCGCGCGCATGCGCGCAATGGTCGCATCGGGCGAGGTTGACGCACTCGTGGCCGAGCGCGCCTGGCAGGAAACCGACAAGGCCCTGGCAGAGCCCGCGCCCGAGGCCTGGCTCAGGCTCCTGCACGACTGCGGCGCGCTCGCGCGCATCTACCCGGAGCTGGATGCGCTCTACGGCGTGCCGCAACCGGAAAAATGGCATCCCGAGATCGATACGGGCCTGCACATGGAACTCGTGCTGCAGGCGGCCGCCGACCTGACGCCCGAGCCGCGCATCCGATTTGCGGCCCTGATGCACGACCTCGGCAAGGGCCGCACGCCGCGCTCGCAATGGCCGACACACCGTGGTCATGAAGAACGCGGAGTGGCGCTGTTGCACGAGCTCGCTTCACGCCTGCGCGTCCCCGGGGATTACCGGGAGCTTGCGGAACTCGCCACGCGCTGGCATGGCCTTGCCAACCGCGCGATGGAATTGCGGCCGCGGACCTTGCTCGAGCTGCTCGAGGCCTGCGACGCGATGCGCCGACCCGATCGTTTTCGCGAGTTGCTGCTCGCCTTCGAAGCCGACTATCGCGGCCGTGGCGGCTGGCGGCTGCGCCCGTATCCGCAGGCCGAGCGCCTGGGCCGCGCGCTCACCGTGGCGCTTGCGACCACACTCGATGACGCGGATCGCGCGGGACTCCCCGGTGAACAGATCGGCGTACTGCTGCGCCGCAGGCGCCTGGCCGCGCTGCGCCAGATGAACTGAAGCGGGCGGTTCAGCCCAACATCAGCACGATCAGTGCCGCTATCACCAGCCTGTAAAGAGTGAAGGGCAGCAAGCCGATGCGCGCAATGACCTTCAGCAGCACGTGGATGCAGAGGTAGCCGGTCACGGCCGACACCGCAACACCCAGGCCCATCATTGGCCAGTCCGCGCCGTTGCCCGGCCCGGTCAGCAGCTTCAGCAACTCCCAGCCGCCCGCCATCGCGATGCCGGGAACCGCCAGCAGGAATGAAAAACGCGCTGCGCCAACGCGTGTCAGTCCCAGCGCCCGCGCCATCGTCATGGTCACGCCCGAACGCGACGTGCCGGGCATCAGCGCCAGCGCCTGCGCGCAACCGATCAGCAACGCATCGCGCCAGCCGACCGAGTACTCGTCCCGGCGTTGCGACCCCAGCCAGTCGGCAAGCCACATCAACACGCCGAAGCCCGCGAGCGTCGTCGCGACAAACAGCGGATTGCGCAACATCTGCTCGATGAAGTCGCCAAAAGCAATTCCCGCCAGTCCCACCGGAATGGTGCCGAAGATGACGCACCATGCGAGGCGGCCGTCGGGTGTCAGACCGCGGCCGGTTATCGAGCCCAACCAGGCGCGGGCCATCTGCAGCAGTTGCACGCGGAAATAGCCGATGACGGCGACCAGCGTGCCGACGTGGATTGCGACATCGAAGGCGAGCCCCTGGTCCGGCCAGCCGAGGATGTTCGGCACCAGGATCAGGTGGCCGGAACTCGAGATCGGCAGGAACTCGGAAAGCCCCTGCACGATCGCCAGCACGATGGCATGTATCGGATTCATGGTTCCACTTTACAGGCTCGCGGAAAGGTCGCGGAAGTTAAAGCCGGTGAGCGTGCCTTCGATCCCGCGGGTGACGGCCATCACCTTGAAGCGTTCGCCCATCTCGCCGGGCAGCAGCAGCATCGAGGCGCCCTGGCTCAACATCAGCGCCTCGCGCGTATTCGTGCCTTCGAGCGAGGCAGCGAGTTCGCGGTCGATGCCGAGCGAGGCGAGGAAGTGTGCCTGGGTCGCAAAGCCCGCAACTTCGAGGCCGGCGACGGCGGCCGCATCCGCTACCGCGGTGAAATCGACCCAGGCCGTCAGGTCCTGCAAGCCCACGCGCCCGAACACGTCATCCACGCGCCGATGCCGGTAAAAGGCGCACAGGCTGCCGCCGTCGCGCGACGCGTGGTAGTACTGGGATCGCGGCAGTCCGTAGTCGATCAGGAGCAATGCGCCTTTTCCGAGCGTGACGGTCGCGGCCCCGATCCAGGCAGGCAACATCGGCCGCAGTTCCGATACATAGCCATCAGCCAGAGCCATGCCGAGAGCCGCGACCGCATGCGCGAGCGCCGCATCCGCCGGGCGCGATTGCCAGGCGAATCCCTCGCCTGCAGCGACGACGCCGATGGCTTCGCAGCCGTTGCGAGCTGCGCGGAACCGATCGACCGGCATCGCATCAAGTACTTCATTCGCGAGGGCTACGCCCTGCCAGGTAACCGCGGGTGGTCCGTCCAGCCACTCGACCCGGTCGGCGAGTCCAGGAAGCTGCGCAATCCGCTCCTGTTGCCGGGCGCGAAGCGGCGCGCTGATTTCGACGATTCGATAGCGGCGCGGCAACGCATCGATCCCGGCCATCGCCGGCAGCAGGCAAGCGGCCAGAGCGCCGCTGCCAGCACCGTACTCGACCAGGTCCCCGCCACCCGAGCGTTCCAGCAACTCGGCGACCTGGGTCGCGAGGCAGCGCGCGAACAGTGGCGAGATTTCCGGTGCCGTGACGAAATCGCCGTCGGCCCCGAAGCGGGCCTGGCCCGCCATGTAATAGCCGAGACCCGGCGCGTACAGCGCCGCGTCCATGAATCGCGAGAATGGCAGCCAGCCGCCGCCCGCTGCAATCAGCGAACGCAAGTGTCCAGCCACGCGTTCGCTGTGCTCGGCTTCGGCGGGCGAAAGCGGCGGCAGCGAATCGGGGATCAGCATCGCGAGGCGCGCGGCGCATGGTATCGTCGCCAACCGGTCGCACCGGTAATCCTGAAGCAATGTCCACAGCCCCAATGCCGCCGCTCATAGACAAGGTCGTGCTGGTCACAGGCGGCGCGCGGCGCATCGGTGCAGCGATTGCGCAGGCTTTTCATGCGCGCGGCGCAAAGGTTGCCGTGCATTATCACCGCTCCACCACCGAGGCCGGCAGGCTGGTCGCCGCGATGAACGCGGAGCGGCCGGCGTCCGCAGCGGCATTCGGCGCCGACTTTGCCGACCTGGCGGCGCTCGAGGCCCTTCCCGCCTCCGTCATCGGCACCCTTGGCGCTCTCGATGTGCTCGTCAACAATGCCTCCACCTTTTATCCGACGCCGGTCGGGAAAATCACGCCGGCGCAATTCGACGATCTGGTTGGCACGAACCTGCGCGCGCCCCTGTTTCTCTGCCAGGCCGCCGCGCCTGAGCTGCGCAGGCGCCAGGGACTCATCATCAATATCGCGGACATCCACGCGCTGCGGCCGCTCGGGCGGCATGCCGTCTATTGCGCGGCCAAGGCCGCGCTCGTGATGCTGACGCGCTCGCTCGCGCGCGAACTCGGCCCCGAGATCCGCGTCAATGCCATCGCGCCCGGACCGGTGATGTGGCCCGAGAACGGCGTCGACGAGGAATTGCGCAAGCGCATCGTCGCGCGCACGGCGCTGAAACGCACGGGATCCCCGGAAGACATCGCAAAGGCTGCGCTCTTCTTCGCGACCGATGCGCCCTTCGTGACCGGCCAGGTGCTGGCGGTTGACGGCGGACGCCTGATCGGCGGCGAAGACCGCTAGCCGGCGCATCAGTCCTCCCCTTCCAGCGAGACTTCGCGTAATGCGTGAGCGCTGCGGTCAAAGCGCTTCCACAGGACGTCAAAAGCCTCACCGAGCACCGGGTGCTTGCGATCCGGCGCGAGCTCCGCGAGCGGCCCGAGTACGTACGCGCGTTCGGCAAGGTCCGCGCGCGGCAGCGTCGCGCCGTGGAATTGCCCGATCAGGTTGCCGTACAGCAGCAGATCGAGATCCAGCGTGCGCGGCGCCCATTTCTTCGCGCCGCGCTCGCGCCCGCTGGCCTCCTCGACCGCTTTCAGGCGTTCCAGCACCTTCGCAAGCGGTTCATCGGTCTCGAAGCCGACGACCAGATTGATGAAGTCATCGCCCGCGAACCCGACCGCGGCATTTGACCAGGCGCGCGAGACGCGCAATCCCGGCCAGGCGGCGGCAAGTGCCGCGATGGCCTGGCGCAGATGGGCACGCGGCCGGATGTTGCTGCCGGCCGCGACGAAGACTTCAGGCATCCCGGCTGCGCTCGATGATCACGCCGACGTCCCTGGAATTGCGGATCGCGCCCGGCTTGTGCACGGTCACACGCACCGCTGCTACCGGAAATTCCGCGAGCAGCAGGCTCGCGATGCGCTCGGCCAGTGTTTCGACCAGCTGGAACCGGCTCTCGCCGACAAAGGCGAGCACGCGCTTTGCAACCGCCTTGTAGTTGAGCGTGTCGTCGATGGAGTCGCTCTTGCCCGCGGCGATGAGATCGAGCGATAGCTCGAGGTCGATCTCGATCCGCTGCTTGATCTCGCGTTCCCAGTCGAAGATCCCGATCACGGCTTCGGTCGAGAGCGACGTCAGGAAAATCTTGTCCACGGTGCCCCTCATTGCCGCGGCGCGGCCAGTTCATCCAGCGGCCAGCGCGCGCGGGCGCGCACGGGAAGTGCCTCGCGCTCGCCCACCGCGAGTCGCGCATGCCCCGCGAGTGCAATCATCGCGGCATTGTCGGTGCAGAACTCGGGCCGCGGGTAGTGCACGCGACCACCCGCCGCCTCGACCGCGGCGGCCAGTTCCTCGCGCAGGCGCCGGTTCGCGCCGACGCCGCCTGCCACAACTAATGCCAAAATTCCGGTCTGCCGCAGGGCCCGCAGCGCCTTCGCGACGAGCGTCTCCACCATTGCCGACTCGAATCCGCGCGCGGCATCGGCCCGCTCCTGCGCGTCGAGGGTGCGGCCGCGCAACGCCACGACGACAGCAGTCTTGAGGCCGCTGAAGCTGAAGTCGAGCCCCGGCCGATCGAGCATCGGCCGCGGAAACTTGAACACTCCGTCACGGCCCGATTCCGCGAGAGCCGCAAGTGCGGGCCCGCCCGGGTATTCGAGCCCCAGCAGTTTTGCGGTCTTGTCGAAGGCCTCGCCGGCCGCATCGTCCAGGGTTTCACCGAGGATGCGGTAGCGGCCGAGTCCGGTGACTTCGACCAGCATCGTGTGGCCACCCGAGACCAGCAGCGCGATGAATGGGAAATCCGGTGCCCCGGGCTCGAGCTGCGGCGCCAGCAAGTGGCCTTCCAGATGATGCACGCCGACCACCGGCACGGCCCAGGCATAGCCGAGGCTGCGTGCAACCGTGGCCCCGACCAGGAGCGCGCCGATCAGGCCCGGGCCTGCCGTATAGGCAATGCCATCAATGGCTTGCGGGGCGAGCCCGGCTTCCCCGAGGCAGTCCTCGATCATCGGTAGCAGCCGTTCTACGTGCTCGCGCGAGGCAAGCTCGGGCACCACGCCGCCGTGGGGCCGGTGCAGCTCGATCTGGCTCCAGACGCGATTGGCCATAAGACCGCGCTCGCCGTCGTACACGGCGACCGCGGTCTCGTCGCAGGAGGTTTCAATGCCGAGCACTCTCATGAAGCTAGTCTTTTGATTTTCCGGGGGTACATCACTACAATTCCGGGCCCTTTCCCCCGGGGTAGCTCCGGGGGTCGCCTGTCAGACGAGGTTTGAATGCCGAGTGTCCGTATCCGCGAGAACGAGTATTTCGACGCCGCGTTGCGCCGTTTCAAGCGCGCCTGCGAAAAGGCCGGCGTGCTGACTGAACTGCGTCGTCGGGAATTCTACGAGAAGCCCACCCAGGAACGGAAACGCAAAAAGGCAGCGGCGATCAAGCGGCATCTGAAGCGCTCCACGCGCGATGGCGGCAGCCGCACCGCTACGCGCTGATCCCGGGATGACCCTCAAGGCCCGCATCACCGAAGACATGAAGGCTGCGATGCGCTCGGGCGAGAAGGATCGCCTCTCGTGCATCCGCATGCTGCAGGCAGGCATCCAGCAACGTGAAGTGGATGAGCGGATCACGCTCGATGATGCGCAGGTGCTCGCCGTCATTGACAAGATGATCAAGCAGCGCCGCGAATCGGTCACCCAGTTCGAGGCCGGCCATCGCGCCGACCTGGTCGCCAAGGAATCGGCCGATATCGCCTGGCTGACGGAATACCTGCCCGCGCAGCTCGGCGACGCCGAACTTGAGGCGCTGATCCGCGAGGCCATCGCCGCCACCGGCGCCGCCTCCATGAAAGAGATGGGCAAGGTCATGGGAATACTGAAGCCGAAGGTCCAGGGCCGCACCGACATCGGCGCGCTGTCGGCGCGCATCAAGACCGCGCTCGGCGGCTAATCTTATGAGTCCCAGCAGGGTTCCCGAAGGCGAGACGCGCGGCTTCATCGTGCCGATCGGTGGCGCCGAGAACAAGGAAAACGACCCGCGCATCCTCGAGCGCTTCGTGCGTGTCTCGGGGAGCAGTGACGCCGACATCGTCGTGATCCCGACCGCGAGCCGCGTGCACGAGAGCGGCCCGCGCTACGAGCAGTTGTTCCGGGACCTCGGCGCGCGCCATGTCGCCGTGATGGATTTCGACACCCGTCGCGATAGCCATGAGCCGGGCCGGCTCGAACGCCTGGCCCAGGCAACCGGAATCTTCTTCACGGGTGGCAATCAACTACGGCTGACGACGCTGCTGGGCGGCACGCCGGTTGCCAAGCTGATCCGCTCGCAGAACGCCCACGGCGTGACCGTCGGCGGCACCAGCGCAGGGGCCAGCATCCTGTCCGAGCACATGATCGCCTTTGGTGACGACGGTTCGTCGGCGATCGCCGGCAGCGTGCGGCTTGCGCCCGGCCTCGGGCTCACCAACCGCTTCATCATCGACCAGCATTTCCGCCAGCGTGACCGGCTCGGACGGCTGATCACGGCGCTCGCCTACAATCCATTCGCGGTCGGCATCGGACTCGACGAGGACACGGCGGCATTCATCGGACCCGATGAGACACTCGAGGTCGAGGGCAGCGGCGGCGTGACGGTCGTGGACGCCTCGAAAGTCACGTTCTCTTCGGTCGACAGCGCCGCCGAGGGACAGCCGATCTGCATCCTCGGCCTCGTCGTGCACCTGCTGACTGCGAGCGCGACCTTCAACTTGCACACAAGGGTCGCCTCAATCGGCAGTCTCTAACGATGCGCATACTCGACCGTTCCGTCTACGTCGGGCCATCGCATTTCGCGCGCTTCCCGGTCATCCGGCTCGAACTCGATCTCGGGCCACTCGAGGCCTGGCCGACCGGCCGGCTCGGAATATCCTTCGTGAACAGCCTCGTCGAGGCACTGCCCGGCCTCGCCGAGCACGGTTGTTCCTTCCAGGTGCCGGGCGGGTTCATCCGCCGGATGAATGAAGACGACGGCACCTGGCTCGGCCATGTGCTCGAGCATGTCGCGCTCGAATTGCAGAATGTGGCGGGCGAAGACATCAGCTTCGGCAAGACCCGCAGTCTCGACATGCCGGGGCACTATTCAGTTGTATACGAGTACGCGGAACGCGAGGAAGGCATCGCCGCGGGCGAGCTGGCGCTGAGGCTGCTGTGCTCGCTGCTGCCCGAGAAGATCCGCCCGGCGGACACCGTGCCCGCCGACTGGAGCTGGCCGGTCGCGCGCGATGAATACATACGTTATGCGCAGCGGCGCGCGCTCGGGCCTTCGACCGCATCATTGGTGCATGCCGCCGAGAAGCGGGGCATTCCGTGGCTCCGGCTCAATGACCAGTCGCTGATCCAGCTGGGCCATGGCCGTTACCAGCAACGCCTGCAGGCGACTGTCACGGGCCGCACGCCGCATATTGCGGTCGAGCTCGCGAGCGACAAGGAAGAAACCAACCGAATCCTCGGGTCGCTCGGCCTGCCGGTGCCGCGCCAGGAACTGGCGCAGTCCGATCGCGAAGCCGTGCGCGCGGCGAACCGGCTTGGCTTCCCGGTCGTCACCAAGCCCTACAACGGCAATCATGGCCGCGGTATCTCGATCCGGCTCATGAATGATGAGGAAGTCACCCGCGGCTTTGCGGCCGCCCGCGAACATTCACGCTCGGTGATCGTCGAGACCTACCTCGAGGGCGACGACCACCGGCTGCTGGTCGTCAATGGCGAACTCGTCGCGGCGACGCGGCGCACGCCCGGACACGTGGTCGGTGACGGCACGCACAAGGTCACCGAGCTCATGGAGATCGTCAACCAGGATCCGCGGCGCGGCGTTGGCCATGAAAAGGTCCTGACGCGCCTCGAGCTCGACGCGCAGGCGCAGGCGATGCTGGCGCGTGCCGGGCTCACAGCGGACTCAGTTCCCGCAGCCGGACAGAAGGTTTACCTGCGCTCGACCGCGAATCTTTCGACCGGCGGCACGGCGACCGACGTGACCGACGTGATCCATCCCGACAACCGCGACATGGCGGTGCGCGCGATAAGGGCCATCGGCCTCGACGTCGGCGGCGTTGATTTCCTGTCCAAGGACATCACGCTCTCCTACCGCGAGATCGGCGGTGGCATCTGCGAGGTCAACGCGGCACCCGGATTCCGCATGCATGTCGCGCCCTCCGAGGGTACGCCGCGCGATGTCGCGACACCCGTCATCGACATGTTGTTTCCGCAGGGTGCGCCATCGCGCGTACCGATCGCGGCGATCACCGGCACCAACGGCAAGACCACGACCGCGCGCATGCTGGCGCACATATTGAAGATGGCCGGCTACACGCCGGGCCTGACGACGACCGACGGCGTCTACATCGACGGTCAGCGCACGGTGTCTGGCGACATGACGGGCCCGGTGTCGGCGCGCATGGTGCTTGCCGACCCGCACATCGATGCGGCGGTGCTCGAGACCGCGCGCGGCGGGTTGTTGCGTGCAGGGATGGGCGTGCCGAGCGTCGATGTCGGCGCCGTGCTGAATGTTCAGGCCGATCACCTGGGCCTCAAGGGTATCGACACGCTGGAGCAGCTCGCCGAGATCAAGCGCGTGGTCGTCGAGGTCGCAACCGGTTGCGCGGTGTTGAATGCCGACGACCCGCTGGTGCTCAGGATGTCCGCGCACACCGATGCGGAACACATTTGCTATGTGACGCTGAATCCGCAGCATGCACTGGTGCGCGAGCACATCCGCGCGGGCGGCCGGGCCTGCGCGCTCGAGGCCGGCGTCAACGGACAGATGGTCACGCTCTATGACCGCGGCGGCCACATCCCGCTGGTCTGGACCCACCTGATCCCCGCGACGCTCGAGGGGCGCGCGACGCACAACGTGCAGAATGCGATGTTCGCCGCATCGATGGCCTTCTCACTCGGCGTCAAGCTCGATGCGATCCGCCAGGGCCTGCGCACCTTCGACACGACTTTCTACCAGGCGCCCGGGCGCATGAACATCTTCGACGAGCACCCGTTCAAGGTGCTGTTCGACTACGGCCACAATGCACACGCAGTGTCCATGCTCGCCGACCTCGCCAGCCGCCTCGATGTCACCGGACGGCGCATCGTCGTGCTCGCGGGACCGGGCGACCGGCGTGACGAGGACCTGCGCGCGATCGCACAGGCGGTCGCCGGCCGCTTCGATCATTACATCTGCCGCCGCGACGACAATCTGCGGGATCGCGCGAGTGACGAGGTGCCGCGCATCCAGGCAGCGGCGTTGATGGCCGCGGGCGTCAAGGAATCCGCGATTTCCGTGATACCGGATGAGCAGGAGGCGATCGATGCGGCGCTCTGCATGGGCCGGGCCGGCGATCTGGTGCTGATCTTCGCCGATGCGCTGGTGCGTTCCTGGAAACAGATCATCCGCTTCCGGCCCGAGGGTGCGCCGGCGCCCGCCATGCAGCGCGCGCCGGATCTCGTCGTCTCGGCGCCGGTCACCGAGGCCGCTCCCGAGAGCCTCGCACCACTGTCGCTCGACGGGCTGATCCGCGATGAACGCGGCATCCGCTATGCGCCGGAGGCGTCCGACTGATCGAGACAGCGGCACCGCCATTCACCGACTCGCGACGACTGACCGGCCACAACCGGTTTTTCGACGGCCCCGGCGCCGTGCTCGAGTCCGCGGCGGCGGACACCGATGCCGCACTCCTCGAAGCCTGGAAGATGCGCGTGCAGCGCGCGAAGAAAAATCTCGGCTGGGCCGACTCTGCGGTCGTCGCGATTGCACATGCCAGCGGCGCTTCGCTGGCGCTCGCCGCACCACCCGATCAGCTGATCACGGCGACCGAACTTAACGAATGGGCGCTCGCCGCCGCGCTGCTCGAACGCAATCCGTCACGCGAGGCGGAATTGCTCGCAGCGCTCGCCTTCGAACAGCCCGATGCTTTGGTGCCGCCCGGTATCGAGGAGGCCGGTGCGATTCAGAGGCTCCAGGCGCGCGCCGCCGGCGAAGCAAATCCCCGCCTGCAGGCGTTGCTCGATGCCGCGCATGGCCGCACGTTGCCCTGCCTGCTGGATGATGAGTTCCTGACCATCGGCGCAGGGCTGGGCGGCCGGACCTGGCCGCTATCCGATCTGCCGAACATCGTGGACGTACGATGGGCGGACATGCGCGCGATACCCGTCGCGCTCGTGACCGGTACCAATGGCAAGACGACAGTCGTGCGCCTGATCGCCGCCTGTGCGCAGGCCGAAGGGTGGACGACCAGTCACAGCTGCTCGGACGGGCTCTACGTCGATGGCGTCCCCATCAAGACTGGCGACTACTCCGGACCGGACGGCGCGCGCGTGCTGCTGCGCGATGCGCGCGTCGAGGCGGCAATCCTCGAAACCGCACGTGGCGGCATTCTGCGGCGCGGGCTGGCGCTCGGCCGTGCCGACGCGGCGGTAGTCACCAACATCAGCGCCGACCACTTCGGCGAGTACGGCATCCAGGATCTGGGCACGTTGGCTGATGTGAAACTCGCCGTCGCGCATCTGATCGGGCGCGACGGGCTCCTGGTGCTCAACGCCGACGACGAAGTGCTGCGTGCCAAGAGCACACAAGTCGACTCGCCGCTCGGCTGGTTCGCACTGAACTACGAACATGAGGTGCTGCTGATGCATCGTGCCGGTGGCGGCGCCACCTGCGGTGTACGCGACGGCCGATTGCTGCTGAGTCACCGGGACGCCGAATACGACCTCGGCGCTGTCGTCAGCATGCCGCTCACCGTCGACGGCGTCGCCGCCTACAACATCGCCAACCTCGCGGCCGCCGCACTCGGCGCGGCCGCGCTGGGCGTGCTTCCTGCAACCATCGCGGCGGTGTTCGCGGATTTCGGCTCGCGACCCGAGGACAATGTCGGTCGCTTGATGCGCTACGACATCGGCGGCGTACGGATGCTGGTCGACTACGCGCATAACCCGGCCGGGATACGTGGTCTACTGGGCGTGGCGGAGCACCTGCGACGCCACGGCCGGATTGCGGTGCTACTGGGCCAGGCCGGCAATCGCGAGGACGCCGACCTGCGCGATCTCGCGGCCGCCTTGGCGGCCTTCGGCCCGGACCTCGTGGTGATCAAGGAAGAACTCGACTACCTGCGGGGTCGCGCCCCTGGCGAGGTGCCCGCTATCCTGCAGGCGGCGCTGTTGCAGGCCGGGCTGCCCGAGTCAGCCATCGCCTTCGGCACCAGCGACGGCGACGCGGCGCGCCAAGCGATCGCCTGGTCACGACCGGGCGACGTGTTGGCGCTATTGATGCACGCGCGCAAAGCGCGGACGGAACTGCTGGCGCTGTTCGAACGGATGCAGCAGGCCGGGTGGCAAGCCGGCCAGCCGTTGCCGGCCTGAGCGCCGGCTGGCGCCGCGAACTGCGGTATCTTGTCGCATGGCCGGCCGTATTCCACAGTCCTTCATCGACGAGTTGATCGCCCGCACCGACATCGTCGAACTGGTCGGGGGCCGCGTGCAATTGAAGCGCGCGGGCCGCGAGTGGAAAGCCTGCTGTCCGTTCCACGCCGAGAAGACGCCGTCATTCTGGGTCAGCCCGGACAAGCAGTTCTATCACTGCTTCGGCTGCGGCGCGCACGGCACGGCGCTCGGCTTCCTGATGGAGCACGACAAGCTGCCATTCCCGGACGCGGTGGACGAACTCGCTTCGCGGCTCGGGCTCGAAGTGCCACGCGAGGACGACGGACGCGGCGCGCGCGCAAGGCCGGGCGAGGAGCTATACGACCTGCTGGCACAGGTCTCGCAGTTCTACCGCGATACGCTCCGCGAATCCGCGCGCGCCAAAAAATATCTCGCGGGTCGCGACATCACGCCTGAGACCTGCGTGAAGTTTGCGATCGGCTATGCGCCAAATTCCTGGGATGCGGTGCTGAAGCATTTCGGTGGCAGCGTGGAGCGCGAGCGCATATTGGCGGATGCCGGCCTCGTCATCGAACGCAGCGGCAAGGGAGAATCCGGTTTCTACGACCGGTTCCGCGACCGCGTGATGTTCCCGATCCGTGATGCACGTGGACGCGTGATCGCTTTCGGCGGCCGCATCATCGACGAGGGCGAGCCAAAGTACCTGAACTCTCCCGAGACGCCGCTCTTCCACAAGGGTCGCGAACTATACGGTCTTTATGAGGCGCGCCAGGCGTTGCGCAAGATCGAGCGGCTGCTGGTGGTCGAGGGCTATGTCGACGTTGCGCGCCTTGCGCAGGCAGGCATCCTTTATTCAGTCGCGACACTTGGCACGGCGACTACACCTGAGCACCTGAACCGCCTGTTCCGCGTGACCAGCGAACTCGTGTTCTGCTTCGACGGCGATCGCGCGGGCCGCGCCGCCGCATGGCGGGCACTCGAGAATGCTCTCGAGCACGCGCGCGACGGCCGGCAGCTGCGCTTCCTGTTCCTGCCGGAAGGCCATGATCCGGACACGCTGGTAGGCCTGGAAGGCGCCGAGGCCTTCGAGGCGCGCCTCGCCACGGCGCAGCCACTCTCAGAATTTCTCGTGACACAGCTCGCGGCACAGACCGACCTCGCGAATGTCGACGGCCGCGCGCGGCTGGCGGAGCTCGCGCGGCCCTTGCTTGCGCGCGTGCCCGCGGGCGTTTACCACGAGTTGCTGCTCGAGCGTCTCGCCCAGGAAGTCCGCATGCCGACAGGCCGCCTTGCCGAACTCCTGAAGGCAAAGCCGGAGAAACCTCGCGCTGGCAGGCCGGCGGCCGGACGCAGGACGCCACTCTCCGCCGGGCGGCATCCGCTGCTCACCCAGGTCATCATGCTGCTGCTGCACCATCCGTCGGCTGCGCGCGCGGTCACTGAGCCGCCGGATTTCCTGCACGGCGATCACAAGGGTTTTGCCGTGCTGCTCGAGTTGCTGGAGATGGCGAAGGCCGCGCCGGAACTCAGTACCGCGCAACTCGTCGAACGCTGGCGAGAGCGCCCCGAAGGCGCGCGACTCGCCGAACTCGCCGCCGAGGAATCGCTGGTGCGCGATGGGCGGGCGGCCGGACGCGATCTGGTCATGGCATTGAAGCGTCTGGCGGCGGAATTCGGCCCCGACAAGCGCCTGAACGACCTGATCGCGCTTGCGCGCGAGCGCAAGCTCAGCAATGAAGAACAGCAGGAATTTCAAGGACTTCTGGGTGACCGAGGGCGGCCGGCCGGGGCCTGACCTGGGCGAGTCTTGGAAAGACGGGGAACCGGCCTGACTGTATAATACGCGGCTCTTTTTTGCCCGCCCCATACTCATTAGGTGATCCATCCTTTGAGCGAGAAAAAGCTCCCGATCATTCCTGAAGATCGCCAGTCGCAGCTCAAGCTGCTGATCGCGCGCGGCAAGGAGCAGGGCTACCTGACCTACGCCGAAGTCAACGACCACCTGCCACCCGAGATCGTCGATCCAGAGCAGATCGAAGACATCGTGAACACGATCAACGACATGGGCATCACGGTGTACGAGAAGGCACCGGACGCTGAAGCCCTGTTGCTGACCGACGCCTCCGCTCCCGATGAGGAAGCCGTTGAGGAGGCCGCCGCGGCGCTCGCGATCGCCGACTCGGAATTCGGCCGCACGACCGATCCGGTGCGCATGTACATGCGCGAGATGGGAACTGTCGAGCTGCTGACGCGCGAGGGCGAAATCCGCATTGCCAAGCGCATCGAGCAAGGCCTCGACCAGGTGCGCTCTGCGCTCGCCTACTATCCACCGACCTACGACTTCCTGCTCAGCGCCTACGAGCCGTTGAAGGGCGGCCAGGGCCGCCTGACCGAAATCATCGTCGGCTTCCTTGATCCGAATGCGCCGGACGAAATCGCACAGCCGCACAATCCGAAGACCGTGATCAAGAAGGAAGAGCCCAAACTCGAAGACGAGGAAAGGGACGAGGACTCCGAGGAAGACGAAGAAGCCATCGATACGGGACCGGACCCGGAAGAAACTGCGAAGCGCTTTGGCGCAATTGCGCGCCTGCACAACCAGATTGCCAAGGGCCTGACGACGGCACGGGGCGCCAAGGAACCAAAGGTCGTCCGCGCCCGCAAGAAACTCTCAGGCCAGTTCATGGAACTGAAGCTTGCGCCACGCATGTTCGATGCGCTGGTCACAAATCTGCGCAGCCACGTGGACGAGGTGCGCCGCCTCGAGCGCGAGATCATGACGATCTGCGTGCGCCAGGCCGGCATGCCGCGCAAGGATTTCATCGCGACCTTCCCGAAGAACGAGACCAACACGCGCTGGATCGACAAGCACATCCGCGCCAAGCGCAAGCATTCGGCGTCGCTTGGCCGGCTCAAGGAAGAAGTCACGCGCCGCCAGCACGATCTCAAGGCCCTCGAGAAGCGCCTGACGCGTTCGATCCAGGAGCTGAAGACCGTCAATCGCGACATCGCGACCGGCGAAGCGATGGCGCGGCGCGCGAAGAAAGAGATGGTCGAGGCCAACCTGCGGCTCGTCATCTCGATCGCAAAGAAGTACACGAATCGCGGCCTGCAGTTCCTGGACCTGATCCAGGAGGGCAACATCGGCCTGATGAAGGCGGTCGACAAGTTCGAGTACCGCCGCGGCTACAAATTCTCGACTTACGCGACCTGGTGGATCCGCCAGGCGATCACGCGCTCGATCGCCGACCAGGCGCGCACCATCCGCATCCCGGTGCACATGATCGAGACCATCAACAAGCTGAACCGCATTTCGCGGCAGATGCTGCAGGAGATGGGCCGCGAGCCGACGCCGGATGAGCTGGCCGAACGCATGGAGATGCCCGAGGACAAGGTCCGCAAGGTGCTGAAGATCGCCAAGGAACCGATCTCGATGGAGACACCGATCGGCGACGACGAGGATTCGCATCTGGGCGACTTCATCGAGGACGCGGCGGCCGAGAGTCCGCTGGACTCCGCAACCGTCGAGTCATTGCGCGAGACCGTGCATGGCGTATTGAGCCAGCTGACCCCGCGCGAGGCAAAGGTGCTGCGCATGCGCTTCGGCATCGACCTGACCACCGATCACACGCTCGAGGAAGTCGGCAAGCAGTTCGACGTCACCCGCGAGCGCATCCGGCAGATCGAGGCGAAGGCACTCAGGAAGCTCAGGCACCCCAGCCGCAGCGAGCAGCTGCGCAGTTTCCTGATGGAGGATTGAACGAGAAAGGCCCCGCGAGGGGCCTTTCCTTCAGACCCGCGCCTGATCGTACGCCCTAAGCTGCTGCCCTCCGTCACCGCGGCGCGGTTCCCTCCCCCTGCGCCAGGACTACCCGTGGCGACGAATTTTCTGCCCCGACCACCGCTCGCCCGCACTCGCTACCACCCGCGCCACCGTCCCACGCGTTGGCGGCGGGCGTTTTCGTCACCCGCAGCACCGCACCTCGGGCCCGGCCCGCCGCCAGCACCCGCTCAGTACACGCACGCGCGTACCCGCCCCTTGACAGAATTGCCCGTTTGGATTTCCTATCCCTATCGGACTCGTCCTGTGCGGGCTCGCTGTCATCATCCCGGCGCGGCTGCTGGATGCCAGGCGCGGCCGGCCCACAACAGCCAGCAGCGGAACCGTCTGATAAGGTGAGGACCCGTGAACAGCAAGATCCACACAGCAATATCTGCGCTGGCAACAGCCTGCGCGCTCTTCTGCTTCCTGACGCCGCTGTATGCGGCAGCCGAAACGGCGGATCGCAACATCATCCTGGTCACCCTCGATGGGGTGCGCGTCCAGGAGTTGTTCACTGGCATGGATGGGCTGATTGCCGCGACCGAGGCGGATTCCGGCATCGAGGAAATCGACGTCACGCGCAAGCGTTATTGGCGCGACACCGCTCAGGAACGCCGCGAAGCCTTGATGCCTTTTTTCTGGAAGACCCTGGTCCCTGCGGGCATGGTGCTCGGCAACCAGTCGCTCGGCAGCCGGGTCACAGTGCGCAATCCGATGTGGTTCTCCTATCCGGGCTATTCCGAGATCCTGACCGGCGAGCCGCAAGCGGACGTGCAAAGCAATGATCTCGTCCGTTATCCCCACGAGACCGTGCTCGAATACATCCAGCGGACGCTCGGGTTGAAGCCGACCGAGGTCGCGCAGATCGGGTCATGGGACGGCTTCAAGATGGCGGCATCGCGCAGCGATGGCACGTTTTTCATGAATGGCGCATACGACCTGGTGCCGGCCGAACTCAGCACGCCGGAGATGGACACCCTCGGTGCGCTCCGCAAGCAGGTCATGGAGGTGTGGGAAGAGAGCAGCAACGATTCGCTGACATTTCGCCTCGCACTCGCCTATCTGAAGCAACACCAGCCAAGGGTGCTCTGGCTGGGCCTCGGACAGTCGGATGACTGGGCGCATGCGCGCCGCTACGACCGGTTGCTCGACTACCTGCACCTCGCGGATGATTTGCTCGAAGAGCTGTGGCAGACAGTGCAATCACTGGATCGCTACCGCGATCGCACCACCTTGATCGTCACGACCGACCATGGTCGCGGCCGCACGCCACAGGACTGGGTCGATCACGACACCGGGATCGAAGGCAGCCAGGACATCTGGATTGCCATCATCGGGCCGGATACGCCTGCGCTCGGCGAGGTGAGAAACCACGCGGATGTCACGCAGAGCGACATTGCAGCGACAATGCTGCAGTACCTCGGGCTCGACCACCGCAAGTTCAATCCGGATGCCGGCCCGCCCATTTCCGGCAGCCTGAAGCCCCTGCCAGCGAACTAAATCACGATACAATCCCGCACTTCCGCCTGGAATTACGCCATCGTCAGCGCGCACGATCGGGGTGCTTGATGAAACGCTGGGCCTTTCTCGTCGCGGCGCTCTACCTCCTGGTCCTCGCTGCGCTGACCGTGCCGGTCCTGCTAACCCTTGGATCGGAGCTTTCATCTGAGTCGCCGCTGCTCGAGGCATTCAAGGTGTATGCCCAGCCACCTTATTGGATCTGGGTTGTCGTCATGGCCGGCTGCCAGCTGGCGCTCCTGTCCGTGCCGGTGCGCGTGGCCAGCCGCCGACCCGTGACCCGCGGTGCGCTGTGGCCGACGATCCTGGTCGCCGGTCTGATGATGGGCATCCTCGTCATGGCCGCGTTTCTCGCGATCGACGAATTCGTTGTCGGGGAAGGTGCGGGCGATGATTGGATCAGCTGGAGCGGCTTGGCCGCCGGCATCGTGACCTGGGGCATCTGGGCTTTCGTGTTCGGAAGAGCCGCCAGGACCGTGGCGCCACGCGACCTCGTTACCCGGCAATGCCGCCTGCTGTTCCAGAGCAGCATCCTGGAACTCCTGATCGCGGTGCCAACACACATCGTCGCGCGCTACCGCGATTATTGCTGCGCGGGATTCATGACATTCATCGGCCTGACGATGGGTATCTCGGTAATGCTGTTTGCATTCGGTCCGGCGCTCTATTTCCTGTTCGCCGAACGCTGGCGGCGGCTGCACCCGCAGCACGGCAGTACTTGAGGGTTGTCGCGATCAGCTTCCGCTGATCAGCGCGCGCTTGCGCAGACGCGTATCGCGCCCGTA
>CAYYQQ010000006.1:0-13404 GCA_964473595.1 uncultured Steroidobacteraceae bacterium
GCATCGTGCTCGACCTGCGCAATAATCCGGGCGGCGTGCTGGATGCGGCGGTCGAGGTTTCCGATGCATTCCTGGAGCGCGGCATCATCGTCACGGCTGAGGGCCGCGCGCCGGAAGCGAGCTTCCGCATGGATGCTGCGGCCGGCGATCTTGCGCACGGCGCGCGCATTGCGGTGCTGGTCAACGAAGGGTCCGCATCCGCGGCGGAGATCGTCGCGGGCGCATTGCACGACAACGGGCGGGCGACGCTCTTTGGGCGCAAGACATTCGGCAAGGGCTCGGTGCAGACCGTGCTGCCGCTGGCCGATGGGCAGGCGCTCAAGCTCACGACCTCGCGGTATTTCACGCCTTCGGGGGTTTCAATCCACCAGCGCGGCATCGAGCCGGATGTTCCGCTCCCCGACGTGGCGACGCCGAATGGCCAGCATGCGCCGTTCGCTGAGAGGGACTCCGACGTGCGCGCGGCCGTCGCCTGGCTCAAGGATGAGAACCCGGCGCTGGTCGCGGCGAAAACCGTGCCAGCTCATCAGTAGCCGGCCATGACGGAAACCCCGAAAAGGCCCGCCGTCGAGCCGCAGACTGGAACGCGCGGCACGATGATCGTATTCGCGGGCGCGATCCAGCGAGCGATCCGCACCAGCGATGTAGCCGGCCGCTACGGCGGCGACGAATTCGTGCTGTTCCTGCCGGAGGCGACGCCCGAGGTCTCGGATATCATTGCGCAGCGCGACCAGGAACTGCATCGCCGCAATGCTGCCGATACCATTGCAGAGGTGCCCTGATGCGATCGCTGACCAAGGGTTACATGCAGGGTTTTGAGACAGCGGTGAGCACGGCGACGCTGTGGCGAGCACTGGTGGAGCCTGAGGCGCTCGCGCTCTGGTACGGCGATCAGGCGGTGGTGGAGCCGCGCGTCGGCGGCCGATATTTTGCGGTGTCGCGGCTTTTCGGGCGGCGCGAAGCATTCATCGAGCGCTTTGAGCCGGGCGCGCGGCTGCAACTCCTGTTCGAGGCCAGCCCCAAATGGCCGCCGCTCACCGAGGGTGCGTTGGTCGAGGACTTGCTCATCGACGAACACAAGGACCAGCGGATGTTGCGTGTGATGGGTTCCGGAATTCCGTCGGGCGCCGACTGGGCGCCGGTGCTGAAACAGTTGAAGACCGGCTGGGCGCTCGCCTTCGGATTGCTGCAGGCACGGCTGCTCAACGGGGAGATCAAGGACCCGGCCGCATGAAACGCACGCTCCTTGCGCTCACCGCCTGCTGCATGGCCGCAACCGCCCAGGCAACCACACTGGTGCTCTCCGGCGGCACAGTCATCGATGGCTACGGCAATCCGCCGATTGCCAACGGCGTGATCGTCATCGAGAACGATCGGATCCTGGCGGTGGGCGGCCGCGGCCAGGTCCTGGTGCCGGATGGTGCCGAGCTCATCTCCACCGAAGGCATGACCGTGCTGCCGGGGCTCTGGGACATGCAGGTCAACCTGATGCGCCTGGGTCACGGCGACATGGCGCGCTGGAATGAAACCTACGGGCCGCTTGCGGAGCGGGTGGTCATGCCGATCGCAGCCCGGCAGCTCCTGCAGGCGGGGGTCACGAGCGCACGCGACACCGCAGCGCCGCTCGAAGCCGCGGTCAATGTCCGTGACCGTGTGCGGGATCACCTGATCGACGGGCCGACGCTCTATGTCTCGGGGCCGGTGTTGCGCAAGCTCGTGCCGCCCGGCACGGAAGAATGGCAGTGGGCCGTTAATGGTGCCGAGGACGCCAGGGCAAAAGTCGTGCGGCTCTCGGAAGCCGGCGTGGATTATCTGCTGCTCGCCGAGGTGGATCTCTGGACCGCCGAAGAACTTGACGCAGCCGTCAACGAAGCGCGCGCCCGCGGGCTCCGGGTGCATGCCTATGCGGATCGGCCCGCGGACGTGGAGCGCGGCGTCGTGCTGCAATTCGATGGATTCCTCGGCACCGGCATGGGTGTCGCCGCTTTTCCGGACAGCGTGGTGCTTGCGCTGCGCCAGCGACTGCTGGATCCCGCGGCGCGGCCTCTCTCCTGGAGTCCGGCGATCTCAGCAGTCCTGAACTTCGAGTCGCTGCGCGAGAATGCGGAGCCGCTCGATGACCCACGCACGATCGCGGAACTGCCGCCGCTGGTCGCTGCCGACATCCTGGGCTCGCTCGCGAATCCTGATCGCGTGACCTGGTTTGAGATGCCGGCAGTGGGGACCCTCACACTCTGCACCAGACTTGGCCAGCTCGATGACGCCAAAGTGGGGCTGCTGCTCGGCTCTGACGCCGGAGTGCCGGGCCACCTGCATTCACGCGCGACCTGGCAGGAGGTCGATTTCTGGGTGCGGCGCTGCGGCATGCCAGTCGAGCGCGCGATACAGGCCGCGACTCATGACGCTGCAGTGGCCATGGGTGTCGGCCACGAGTCAGGCACGCTCGCGCCCGGAAAATACGCGGACGTGATCGCCGTGCGCGGCGACCTGTTGCGGAACCCGGACCTGCTGCAATTCGTGGACATTGTCATCAAGCGCGGTCGTCGCGTACGCTGACGCAATGACGTCCTTCATCCTGCGCGCGCTGATTGCCGCACTCGGCCTGTGGCTCGCGACCGAGTGGGTTGACGGGATCTCGGTCAATAGCCCGGCCACGCTGATCCTGGCGGCGCTGCTACTCGGCATCGTCAACGCGATCGTGCGGCCGCTGGCGATCCTGCTGACGCTGCCGCTCACGCTCATCACGCTTGGCTTCTTCCTGCTGGTCGTGAATGCCGCCATGGTGGGACTGGTCGCGGCCTTCCTGCCCGGCATGGCAGTGCAGGATTTCTGGGCGGCGTTCTGGACCGCGATCATCGTCAGTATCATGAGCTGGATCGGGAACGCGATGTTCAAGCCGGGCGAGCGGCAGCAACGCGACTGATTTGCAGCTTGCCCGTCAAGAAAAAAGTCACTTCGCCATGAGCGTCCAGCTCCGGCTCACCGTGATGAACTTCATGCAGTTCTTCGTGTGGGGCTCGTGGCTCATATCGCTCGGCGCTTACATGATCGTCACGCTCGGCTTCACGGGCGGCCAGGTCGGCAGCATCTACGCGACAATGGGGATTGCCTCACTATTCATGCCGGGGCTGATTGGGATCGTGGCGGACCGCTGGGTCAATGCGGAACGGGTATTCGGCATCTGTCACCTGATCGGCGCGGGACTCCTGCTGTGGGCCTCGACGGTCAGGGACTTCGAAACGCTCTACATGATCATGCTGTTCAATGCGATGGTCTACATGCCGACCATTGCGCTGAACAACACCGTGTCTTACAAGGTGCTGGAACAGAAGGGCATGAACGTCATAAAAAACTTCCCGCCGATCCGGGTGTGGGGAACGGTCGGCTTCATCGCCGCCATGTGGATGGTGGACTTCGCGGGCTGGACCAAGAGCGAACTCCAGTTCTACATCAGCGCGGGCGCGGCCCTCTTTCTCGGTGTCTACGGCTTCACGATGCCGGCCTGTCCGCCGGCGCGCGACGCGGCGAAAAAGAGCATTGTCTCGGCGCTCGGGCTGGACGCTTTCGTCCTGTTCAGGCGGCGCCAGATGCTGGTGTTCTTCATCCTCGCGATGATGCTGGGCGCGGCGCTGCAGATCACCAACGCCTTCGGCGGCGCCTTTCTGGCGGACTTCGCGCCCAAGTATCCGGATTCTTTCGGCGTGCAGCATCCGAATATCCTGATCTCCATCTCGCAAATATCCGAGACGCTCTTTATCCTGACGATCCCGTTCTTCCTGCAGCGCTTCGGCATCAAGAAAGTGATGCTGCTCAGCATCTTCGCCTGGGTGTTCCGCTTCGGCCTGTTCGCAATCGGCGACCCGGGCGCGGGGCTCTGGATGCTGGTGCTGTCGATGATCACCTATGGAATGGCTTTCGATTTCTTCAACATTTCCGGTTCGCTGTTTGTGGATTGCGAGGCAGAATCGACCATCCGCGCGAGCGCGCAGGGGCTGTTCATGGTGATGACGAACGGATTTGGCGCTTTCTTCGGCAGCATGGCGGCCGGTTTGGTCGTGGACCACTTCACCGTGGATGGCATGAAGGATTGGCAGAGCATCTGGTTCACCTTCGCGGGCTATGCGCTGATCCTCGGGCTCGTCCTCCCGCTGGTGTTCAAGTACCGGCACGATCCCGAAAAGATGGGGAAGGGCACGCACGCCTGAACGGCGGATATTGGTCAGGCGGCGACGTGCGTCGCCTGGCCTGCAACAACGTACCAGGTGACAAACAGCGCGCAGATGAACGCACCGGGCAGATAGCTGTTCGTGCGCCGCCAGGTGTATGTCGCGATGATCGCGACGATGCTCATCAGCGAAACGAACTGGATGGCGATGATGGTGCGCAGGACGTCGCTCGCGAAAAACGTCTGCATGCTGCCGGTGGTGTACAGCAGTCTGTACTGGATCGCTACGAACACGGCGAAGCCGCCTGCCAGGGCCGCTACGTTGATCAAGTATTGGGTGCCGGGCCTTGACGTCGCGTGCGTGATGGCGCTGTGCAAAGCGCGCAGTGTCACGAGGAAGAACATCGTGAACGGGATGAGATAGGCGAGGAACGCGGTCCATTGCGGCCGGCTCATCAGCTTCAGCGCCAGCACCCAGAAGCGGAAGTCCACTGTGAACAGGAAATCGCACACCGCGAGCGCGGCGTAACCGGTGGCGACGGTGAGCACTGCAATCGCGATCGAACGCCAGGTGTGGGTGTTGAATTGCGGCCTGACCGCGCCCGGTACGAATGACAGGCCGAATATGATCAGGCTGTTCAGCACCGCCCAGACGGCGATTTGATTGGTCAGGCTCTGCGGAAACAGGCGCGAAGCGGGCGCAAGCATTTCGGCGAGCTGGAAAAAAGGCAGCAGTGTCACGGCCGGAAGCGCGACGCCCACGACGAGCGAGAGCCACCAGCGGGTGCCGCGATGTTCGCCGGCCATCATCGGGGCCGCGGCCAGCGGCGCGAACCAGGGTAGCAACAGCAGCCCATCGAGGGTCCCGAGCAGCAGCGCGATGAACCCGATGAACGCAACCAGCGTGCCAATCTCCTTCCAGATCCAGACCTGGTCATCCACGGGCAGCGGCTTGCCGCCGGAAAGCGTCTTCTGAAACCAGTCGATGCTGTATCCGATCGCTTCCGTCGACAGATGGTCCATCGCATGCGTGACGCTTGGCGTGCGGAGTAAGCGGGCGCTGCCATTCTCTACGGAACCGTATATCTTCCCGGGCTCAACTGCAGCGTTCACGCCGAAGAGACCTCACAACTTCGGGCTCCCCGCGATCTCGCTTGCTGAGCGCACGCCCCACATCAGCTGCGAAAATTCGTCGTACTGGCTGAATACGACTGCGACATTGCGCGGGAAGATCCGCGTACCCTCCGCGGCAAATGGCGCACCCGTGCTTGCGCCCTCCAGCACCATCGACTTGTAATCATCCGGGAAGGCTGCCGCAGCGGCGAGCACGGCCCATCCACCCATGCTGTGTCCCTCGAGGCCAATGTTGTTCTTGTCGACCATGGCGAGACTGCGGAGATAAGCGAAACCATCCGGCCCGCCGAAGCCGGCGGCAAACGCGGGCGCTGCACTGTAGCCGTGGCCCCTTTGGTCCAGCGCGAGCACGACATAGCCGCGCCTGGCGAACTCGATCGCAAAGCCGCTTTGAGTCTCCCGCGAGTTGATGTATCCGTGCACCGCGAGAATGCCCGGGGCGGGGGTCCTGGCAGTCGCGCCCGGAGGAACGTAGAGCAGCGCGCTCATCGGCGATCCGTCCGAGGCGATGAAGCGGTCATCCATGACGCGGATGCCGCCGGCTGTTTGTACAAAGTGCGCGAGCAGGGCGCCGGCCAGCACCAGGACCAGCCCGATCGAAAGAAGCCGCCGATTCCGGGGCCGCGCCCCGACAGATCCTGCGTCGGTCATGTCAGGCGCCCCGCGGCTTGATTTCATGGCGCACAAGAGCAAGCCGATGCCGCAAACTGACCATTGCACTGCACACCCATTCACCATACTGAACAGTATGCGGCCAGCCCGGCGGCGGCAGGAGAGTGACCATGGATGAAAAGCAGGCCGTGCCTACGGCAGGCCGGCGGCCCAACGCCCGCGACGCCAAGCGCGTTGCACGCGCCGCACGCGCCGGCACATGGATTCCGTACATCACCCGCAAGATTCCCTACTATGAAGTGCTCGGCGAAGAGGGACTGAGCACAATCGAAAACAATGCCGACACGTTGCTTGAAGAAATCGGCATCGAATTTCGCGAAGACCCCGAAGCCTTGTCGATATGGAAAGCCGCGGGCGCAGACGTACTGGGCGAAAGAGTGCGCATGCCGCGGGGCATGTGCCGCCAACTTGTCCAGGCGACAGCGCCGCGCGAATTCGTGCAACACGCCCGCAACCCGGCGCGCAATGTGTTGATTGGCGGCAAGAACACCGTGTTCGCACCCGCCTATGGCTCGCCTTTCATCCGCAGCCTTGACGAAGGCCGCCGCTATGCGCGCATCGAAGATTTCCGCAACTTCGTCAAGCTCGCGTACCTGTCAAACTCGCTGCACCATTCCGGCGGAACAATTTGCGAGCCGGTGGATTTGCCGGTCAACAAGCGCCACTTCGACATGGTGTACAGCCATATCAAGTACAGCGACAAGCCATTCATGGGCTCGGTGACGCACCCGGAGCGCGCCCAGGACACCGTCGAGATGGCAAAGATACTATTCGGCGACAGCTATATTGATCCAGCCACCGGTAAACCGAACACCGTGATTGTCAGTCTGATCAACGTCAATTCACCGATGACCTATGACGCGACGATGCTGGGCGCGCTAAAAGCGTACGCACGCGCGAACCAGGCTTGCATAGTGACGCCGTTCATTCTGGCGGGCGCCATGTCGCCGGTCACTGTGGCTGGCACGGCGACACAAACGCTGGCCGAAGCGCTCGCCGGAATGGCGTTCATTCAACTGCTGAATCCAGGTGCGCCGCTGGTATTCGGCAGCTTTGCGTCGTCCTTGTCGATGCAGTCGGGCGCGCCGACTTTCGGAACGCCGGAGCCCGCACTGGTCCTCTACGTCATGGCGGCCATCGCGCGGCGGCTCGGCGTGCCGTTTCGGTCCGGCGGCAGTCTGTGCGCGTCGAAGATCCCCGATGCCCAGGCGGCCTTCGAGTCGGCGCAGACGCTGCTGCCTACGTGCCTGGGCGGCGTGAACTTCGTATTGCACGTGGCCGGCTGGCTCGAAGGCGGGCTTGCAATGGGTTACGAAAAATTTGTCATGGACGTTGACCAGGCGGGGATGATGCATACCCTGCTGGAAGGTGTGGATCTGTCGGATAACGGCCAGGCCATGGATGCCATCCGCGAGGTCGGTCCCGGCAAGCACTTTCTCGGTTGTGCGCACACGCTGGCGAACTTCGAGACGGCGTTCTATCGGTCGCCGCTTGCCGACAACAACAGCTTCGAGCAGTGGGAAGCCGAAGGCGGCAGCAACATGGCCAAGCGCGCGAATGTGCTGTGGAAGAAACAACTCGTTGAATACGTCGCGCCACCGCTTGACGCGGCTGTCGATGAAGCGCTGCTCGATTTCATCAACCGGCGCAAGGCTTCGTTCCCGGACTCTAACGTCTAGGGAGTCCCCGTCTGCGACCGGCGACGGCGCCGGCCACGGCTCGCGCCTTGCGCCGCCGATTCCCTGGCGGCCGGCAATGCGACCGTCTTGCGCAGCTGCGGATACGCGGCGCTCTTGTGCGGAATCGCCATCGCATCGATGAAATGCGCCTGAAACCGCGGTTCGATCGCCGTCTCGATCTTCTCGACGCGCCGGACGAGGTCCTCGATTGTGCTACGCGCCGTCGAGTCGAGCAACGCGATGCGGGCCCCGGCGCCGGCGGCGTTGCCCACCGAAGCGACACTGCTCAATTCGCAATCGGGAATCATGCCGAGGATCATCGCGTACTTCGCGTCGATATGGCTGCCGAAGGCGCCAGCGAGCCCGATCCGGTCGACCCGCTCCACACCCAGGTGATCCATCAACAATCGGATGCCTGCATGCAGGGCTGCCTTGGCAAGCTGGATGGCGCGCACGTCGTTTTGCGTGATCTGCATCGGCACGGCACCGCGATGCAGGACATAGGAAAATGTGCGGTCATTGGCGACGACGCGATCGCTGCGATCGGCAAGCCGTCCGTCGATGACCCCGTCCTGGTTGATGATGCCGGCCAGGTACAGCTCGGCGATGACTTCGATTATCCCTGAGCCGCAGACACCGGTGACACCGGTCCCGGCAGTGGCCCTGGCGAATGCCGGGTCGTCCGACCACAGATCGCTGCCGATCACCTTGTATCGGGGTTCGAGCGTCACGGGATCGATGCGCACGCGCTCGATCGCGCCGGGCGCGGCACGCTGACCGCAGCTGATCTGCGCGCCCTCAAATGCGGGACCGGTCGGACTCGAGCAGGCGAGCAGTCGTTCGCGATTGCCGAGCACGATTTCCGCGTTGGTGCCGACATCGACCAGTAGCGTGATTTCCGCACCGAGATCTGGACGCTCGGCGAGTATCATGCCAGCAGCGTCGGCGCCGACATGTCCGGCGATGCACGGCAGGACATAAACGCGCGCATTGGGATGCACGGCCAGGCCGATCGCTGAAGCCGGAAGCGTCAGCGACTGGTCGAGGGCCAGCGCAAACGGGGCTCCACCGAGTTCCGTGGGATCGATGCCGAGCACCAGGTGATGCATGATCGGGTTGCCGACCAGCGACAACTCGAGGATATCCGCAGGCTGGATCCCGGCCGCGCGCGCGAGTTCGCCCGCGAGCCCGCCCAGCGCGGCGCGGATCGTGTCCGTCATCTGCAGCGCGCCACCGGGATTCATCATCGCGTACGACACGCGGCTCATCAGGTCTTCGCCAAAGCGGATTTGCGGATTCATCACGCCTGCAGCCGCAACGAGTTCACCGCTTTCCAGGTTGCACAGGTGCGCGGCGACGGTCGTAGAGCCGACGTCGACGGCCATTCCAAAGGCTTTTTCATGAAAGCCGGGCCACACGGCGATGATCTGCGACTCGCCGTGCACCGCCACGGTCACTTTCCACTGGCCCTTGCGCAGCGCCTGCTGCAGGTCGCGCAGGACGGTCAGGTCGCAAGAGAGGTCGGTGAGGCGCCATTCGAATTCGAGCGCATTCAGCAGCCGGCGCAGGTCGCCGGAGGGATCCTGCATGTCCGGCTCCTGCACCTCGACATAGTGCAGGCGGACCACGGGATTCAGCGCAATCTCGCGGGCATCGGCATCCTTGCGCACGACCTGACGATGGACCTGGCTGCTGGATGGCACGTCGACGACCACGTCGCCCTGCACATGCGTCGAGCAAGAGAGTCGATGACCGGCCGGGAGCGCCTGCCGGCTGGCGTAGCGCAACTCGACCTCGCCGACCGCCGAGACGCTGTGCGCTCCGGATCGCACGCCGTGCTTGGCGAATTCGCCTTCGGCAATCAGCACCTGGCAGCGCCCGCAAATCCCGCGCCCGCCGCACACGGAATCGATGTCGACGCCCAGCGCGCGCGCGGCCTGCAGCAGCGGCGTGCCGACCGGGAAGCGTCCGCGCTTGCCGGAAGGCATGAAGACGACGAGTGGATCGTTACTGGTCATGGGTTGCCGTTTACGCGCGAGGCCTGCTAAGTGCGAGCCCTACGGCCCCCCTCGCGGCGGCCGCGACCGGGCTGTCCTTCTGCTCCCGGCGGCGGCTCCTCGCGAAACCGCCTGATCCAGCGCGCGCAATCCGGGTCGTGCCCCATCATCACGTCGGCTCCCATGCAGGCGCGCACCGTTTCCACGTGCAGCGGATTCGTTATCGCCGACGTCAGGCCAGCCGCGATCGCCATGGTGAGAAACGCAGTGTTGATTCCATCGCGATTCGGCAGGCCGAAGCTGATGTTCGACGCTCCGCAGGTGGTATTCACCTTCAGCTCCCCGCGCAGGCGCCGCACGAGCCGCATCACCTGGACGCCACTCTGGTTGATCGCACCGATCGGCATCACCAGCGGGTCGACGACGACATCGCTGGCCGGGATGCCGTGATCCGCTGCGCGCTCGACGATCCTCTTTGCGACGGCGAAACGGACGTCCGGGTCTTCCGAGATGCCCGTCTCGTCATTCGAAATTGCGACAACCGCGGCGCCATATTTCCTGATCAGCGGCAACACTTGTTCGAGGCGTTCTTCTTCGCCGGTGACCGAATTGACCAGCGCCTTGCCTTTGTAAACCGCGAGCCCGGCCTCCAGTGCCGCAACAATGGAGGAATCGATGGACAGCGGCAGGTCGGTGATCGATTGCACCAACTGAATAGCCCTCGCCAGGATTGCCGGCTCGTCGGCGAGTGGAATGCCGGCATTGACGTCCAGCATGTGCGCACCCGCCTCGACTTGCGCGCGCGCGTCTGCTTCGACGCGGCTGAAATCGCCAGCCGCCATTTCCGCCGCGAGAAGTTTTCGCCCGGTGGGGTTGATGCGCTCGCCGATGATGACGAATGGCCGCTCGAACCCGATGACGACTTCGCGGGTTGCGGAACTGACGACGGTATCGGTCATGAAACTGCCTTCCAAAGCGGGTGGAGATTCACAGGCACGGTCTCAAGACCGCGATACATGGCTGCCGGCTCAGCCAGCGGGCTGCGGCGCAGGAGCCGGTTGCTTGTCGTCGACGCCGTTGGCGCGAATCAGGCGTTCAAGGTCTTCGTCGCTGAATGTTGCCTCGATGCGTCTCGCCTCGGCGGCGGCCTCATTATGGAAGTCGTCGCTGCAGGGGCTTGCCTCGGTGCGCCGCCATTCGGCGAGGTAGAGATCCGAGCTGCCCTTGCCGGCACGCATGGCGGCCCGGTCAATTGCCTCCTGAAACCGCGCCGACAGTTTCACTTTGGCGGTCTCGCGACCTCGCTTGACAACTACTTGCGCGGGAATGTCACGCCAGTAGATCAGCGTCAGGCTCGCCATTGCACGGTCCGTGGAAGGCTGGCAAATGCAACCAGGCTCTGCTCGAGACCGCCATAGCCGGTGGACTGAAACTGGTATTCGAGACCGAGCCGTGTCGCAATCGCCTGCGCCTGACCTGCCGATTCCGCTTTCGGCGCCTGGCCGAGATAGACCAGCCGGCGGTAATTGCCGAAATAAGTTGCCTGCAACTCAGGATGCCGATCAATGCCCAGTCCACGGATCACCAGACGATCGAAGTGGCGCAGCAGGAAATCCGTGAGATAGAAGGTTCCGGGCTCTGCGTCTGCCAGCGCTGCGAATATCGCGGGCGAGGCAAAGAATTCGTAGCAATGCGCGCCCGCGATTCGCTCGACGCCCTCCTCGCGCAGCACGGCATCGAGCGTGCCGCCCGTGCCACAGTCGCCGTAGGCCACGAAGATGTCGGCATAGTCATCACGATGCGCACGGATCTGCTCCCGCACCGCGCCCGCAATACGCTCCGGCCGATTGTGCAGCTCCGGCGGCAGACAGACTATGTCGAGCGTGGTCCAGCCGTTGGCGCGGCGAAGCGCGGCGATTTCGCGCGCCAGCGCGCCGCAGGCAATGACTAATATTCTGGCCGGTGTGTCCACGACAGCTGCAAGCCGCTCAATGCGCCAGCGCGGCAGCGCGGCGTGCGGCGATCAGTGACTTGGCGGTCTCGACCGCGATGGCCGCATCACGGCAATAAGCGTCGGCGCCGATCGCTTTGGCAAACTCCTCGTTGAGCGGCGCGCCGCCGACCAGCACGATGTACTTGTCGCGCAGGCCCTGCTGCTTGAGCGTGTCGATGACCACCTTCATGTAAGGCATCGTGGTCGTCAATAGTGCCGACATGCCGAGAATGTCGGGCTGGTGCTGCTCGAGCGCGGCGAGATACTTTTCGACCGCGTTGTTGATGCCGAGGTTGATGACTTCGAAACCGGCGCCCTCGAGCATCATCGACACCAGGTTCTTGCCGATATCGTGGATGTCGCCCTTGACGGTGCCGATGACCACCTTGCCGATCGGCTCCACGCCGGTCTCGGCGAGCAACGGGCGCAGAATCTCCATGCCGGCCTTCATCGCGTTTGCCGCGAGCAGGACTTCTGGGACGAACAGGATGCCGTCGCGGAAATCGACGCCGACGATGCGCATGCCTTCGACCAGCGCGTCGTTCAGCACCTTGTCCGGTGCCCAGCCGCGCCCGAGAAAAATGTTCGTCGCCTCCACGACTTCTTCCTTCAGGCCGTTATAGAGGTCGTCATGCACCTGTTCGGCGAGCTCCGCGTCATCGAGCGTGCGCAGATCAAACTCACCCTCAATTGGTTCAGGCATTTAGGCCATCTCCGTTCGTACCCGGTAACAGGATGTTAAGCGCCGGGCCGTGCAGGGACTGTCTGCTTCGCGACAGCGACGTGTCCACAGACGACATGTGACAGGAGAATTGGGACGCTGGTTCACGCGCCGTGGAGGGCGCCTTCATGCTTGGCGCAGCACACCCGGCCCCGGCGCCGGCGTGGATTTCTGAATCAGGCGCTCCGCGCTCGGCGGATGGCCGAACTGGTTGCGATAACACCTGGAGAAATGCGGCGGCGACTTGAAGCCGCAAGACGTGGTGACGTCCATGATCGGCATCGCAGTTTGCAGCAGCAGCTCGCGAGCCCGCCGTAGTCGCATCTCGAGGTAATACCGCTTCGGCACGCAATCCAGGTGCCGCTTGAAGAGCCGCTCGATCTGCCTTCTCGACAGCCCGGTGGTGCGTGCGATCCGGTCCAGCGACAGCGGTTTTTCGATATGCTCCTCCATCAGCTGTGCCACCTTGATCATGCTGTGTTGTGACGCACCGATCTGCGCGCGCAACGGAATGTACTGGCGATCCTGGTCGCTGCGCACGCGTTCGAGCACGAACTGCTCGGACACCAGCTGCGAAATGCGCAGGCCAAGCTTTAGCTGAATCAAGTTGAGCATCAAGTCCAGGGGCGCCGTTCCACCGGAACAGGTATAGCGCTCACGGTCGATGCTGAACACCTGATCGTTGAGTTGTACTCGCGGAAACTCTTCGCGCAGTGCGGACAGGTTTTCCCAGTGGATGGTGGCGCGATAATTGTCGAGCAGGCCGGCACGTGCCAGCGCATAGCCACCGGTGCACAGCGCTCCAAGTGCGACCCTGCGCTCCGCCAGGCGGCGCAGCGCAGTCAGCAGCGGCGCGGTCACCGCATCGCGAACGTTGATGCCGCCGCACACGAACAGGATGTCCGTTTTCCCCAGCTTGTCGAGGGCAATGGTCGGCGCGAGATCGAGACCGTTGCTTGCCAGCACCGGATGGCCATCCAGGCTGACAATCGACCATTCGTAAACGACCTGACCCACGACCCGATTCGCCATGCGCAATGGCT
>CAYYQQ010000006.1:13504-52203 GCA_964473595.1 uncultured Steroidobacteraceae bacterium
ATCGACCATTCGTAAACGACCTGACCCACGACCCGATTCGCCATGCGCAATGGCTCGACCGCGTTCGATACCGCGATCAGCGAGTAATTCGGCAAGGTCAGGAAGGCGTACCTGCTCTTTGGCAGGGCAGCAGCAGAATCCATGCTGTCACGGGGGTCACGCATGCGGGCTTCAGTATGCCATTTGCGCCGCCGCGGATGTCTGATTCCGACAGAAAATTGTCGCATTTGGGGCTGCCGGCGGCGCGCCAGCGGCTACACTGCCCGAGGCGAAATTGGGGAGCCGGCTGCAGATGAAGACTCATGCGCGGGTGGTCGTGATCGGTGGCGGTGTGGTCGGCGTCAGCACCCTCTATCACCTGGCGCAAAAGGGCTGGTCGGATGTGGTGCTGGTCGAACGCGCGGAACTGACCGCCGGTTCGACCTGGCATGCCGCAGGCCTTCTGCCACTCTTCAATATGAGCTACACCGTCGGCCAGCTGCACAAGTACTCGGTTGACCTGTACAAGCGCCTGCCGGCCGAGACCGGCCAGGATGTGAGTTTTCACGTGACCGGCAATCTGCGCCTCGCGACCTGCCGGGAGCGCATGGACGAATACCAGAAGTACTGCGGCACGGCGAATACCATCGGCGTGCCGTTCCAGGTGATCGGACCGCAGCAGGTCAAGGAACTCTGGCCCCTGGTTGAACTCGGCGATGGCGGCGACACGCCTGCGATTGTCGGCGCCCTTTATCACCCGGATGACGGCCACATCGCACCCGCCGACCTCACAATGGCTTTGCGCAAAGGAGCGCGGTCACGCGGCGCGGAGATTTACGAACAGACCGAAGTGACCGCGGTGTCACGCACCCGTTCCGGCGAATGGCTATTGAATACGAATAAAGACGACATCGTGGCTGAGCACGTCGTCTGCGCCACCGGGAATTACGCCCGCCAGGTGGGGCGCATGTTCGGGCTCAACCTGCCGGCCATCCCGGTTGAGCACCAATACATCGTTTACGACGAATCGCCGGAACTCAAGAGCTATCGCAAGGCCGGCGGGCGCGAACTCGCTGTGCTGCGCGAATCCGACAAGTCGTACTACCTTCGCGAAGAGCGCCTGGGCTGGATCCTCGGGCCCTATGAGGCCGGCGCGCCGGCGCGCTTTGCCGACGGCGTGCCAGAGTGGTTTGGCAAGAGCCTGTTCGAAGGCGATATCGACCGGCTGCTCCCGCATATCGAAGCCGCGCAAAGACGAGTGCCGGCGCTCGCGAATTGCGGCATCAAGGACATCGTCAACGGGCCGATTTCCTATACACCCGACGGCAGCCCGATGGTCGGGCCCGCCTGGAGCGTGCGCAATCTCTGGATCAACGAGGGCCACAGTTTCGGCATTACCGCGGCCGGCGGCTCGGGATGGCAGCTGGCCGAGTGGATCGTCGAAGGCGAGCCGGGCATCGACATGCTGGCGGTCGACCCGCGGCGATTCGGGCCGTACACCAGCAAGCGCTATGTGGTGCAGAAGAACGAGGAGACCTACCGCAACGTTTTCGTCATTCATTTTCCGGATGAGGAACGGCCGGCCGCAAGACCTGCCAAGACGAGCCCCGTCTACGACAAGCTGAAACTCATGGGCGCCGTGTTCGGCCAGCGCTACGGCTGGGAACGCGCCAACTGGTTCGCGCCACCCGGCGTCGACGCGAAGGATCAGTGGAGCTTCCGGCGCTCGAATTATTTTGAGCATGTCGGAAACGAATGTCGCAGGCTGCGCGATGGCGTGGGCGTCATCGACCTGACGCCATTCACCAAGCACGAGGTGTCGGGTCCCGGCGCCGAGGCTTGGCTCGACAAGCTGGTGGCCAACAAGGTCCCGGCCAAGGTCGGGCGCATGGCCCTGTGTCACGCGCTGACCCGGCGCGGCGGCATCCGCTCCGAGTTCACCATCACGAAGCTCGGCGAGCAGCATTTATACGTCGTCAGCGCGGGCGCCGCCGAGCGCTATGACGGCGATTACCTGCAAGAGATGCTGCCGACCAACGGCGCGGTTGCACTCCGCAATATCACGACGAGCCGCGGCTGCTTCGTGCTTGCCGGACCGCGCTCACGCGAGGTGCTGGCCAAATTGACCGACCTGCCACTCGACAACACGACATTCCCCTGGCTCACCGCACAGACAGCCGAGGTTGCGCTGGCGACGGACGTGTACCTGCTGCGCGTGAACTTTGTCGGCGCGCTCGGCTGGGAGCTGCATTTCCCGATCGAATATGCGCATCACCTGTTCGACGCGCTGTTCGCGGCCGGCGAGGAATTCCAGATCGGCATGGTCGGCATGCGTGCGATGGAGTCGCTGCGGCTGGAAAAATCCTATCGCATGTGGGGCAGCGATATGACCCCCGATTACACGCCATTCGAGGCTGGCCTGGATCGCTTCGTGCGCATCGGCAAGGGTGAATTCATCGGCAGGGAAGCGTTGCAGGCACAGCTTGCCGCAGGCGTGCCGAACCGGTTCGTGACCATAGAAATCCACGGCGTCATTGACGCAGACCCGCTCGGCAACGAGCCGCTGTTTGATGAGCAAGGCGCGATGATCGGCCGCGCGACTTCCGGCTATTACGGGCACGTGCTGAAGAAGAGCCTCGCAATCGGCTACGTGAAGTCGCCTTATGCAACCGTCGGCACCCGCTTGCAGATTGAAGTTCTCGGCGAAAGAAAAGCGGCGACGGTGCTGGTGGACTCGCCATACGACCCCGAGAACCGGGATCTGAAGGCTTAAGGGCCCGGTCCGACGTGAAGCGGCAATCGTGGTCTGGACTCAATCTGTTGTGGCACAGCCTCGGCAGGCACCGTGGGTGGCGCGAGCAATGGCGGCGGGCGACGCCTGCGCCCGCCTACGACGCCGTCATCATCGGCGGCGGCGGGCACGGACTTGGAACCGCGTATTACCTTGCCGCCGAGCACGGTCTCACGAATATCGCAGTCGTCGAAAAAGGCTGGATCGGTGGCGGCAATACCGGCCGCAATACGACAATTATCCGCTCGAACTATCTTTTCGATGAAAGCGCCAGGCTCTATGACCACGCCGTGAAGATGTGGGAACACCTGTCGCAACAGCTGAACTACAACGTGATGTTCTCGCCGCGCGGCGTGATGATGCTCGCCCACACCGTGCACGACGTGCAGGTGCTGAAGCGCCACGTGCATGCCAATCGTTGCAACGGCGTCGCCAACGAATGGCTGACGACGGCGGAAGCCAAGGCATTCTGTCCGCCGCTCAATGTCGAAGCGAACATCCGCTATCCGGTGCTGGGCGCCGCCCTGCAACGACGCGGTGGCACGGCGCGTCACGACGCCGTCGCCTGGGGTTATGCCCGGGCTGCGGACGCACTGGGTGTGGACATCATCGAGAATTGCGAAGTCACCGGCATCCGCCGTGATGGGAATGGCGCGGTCGAGGCGCTGGAGACCTCGCGCGGCCTGATCCGCAGCAAGAAGATCGGCGTGGCGGCCGCGGGCAATTCCAGCGTGGTGATGCGTCTTGCGGATGTGCAGCTGCCGCTCGAAAGTTATCCACTGCAGGCGCTGGTCTCAGAGCCGGTCAAGGCCGTCTTCCCGTGCGTGGTGATGTCCAACAGCATTCACGCGTATATCAGCCAGTCGGACAAGGGCGAGCTGGTGATCGGGGCGGGCACCGATGCCTACACCTCGTACACGCAGCGCGGTGCATTGCATGTCAACAGTCACACGCTGGAAGCGATCTGTGAATTGTTCCCCAGCTTCCGGCGTCTGCGCATATTGCGCAACTGGGGCGGCATCGTCGACCTGACGCCCGATCGATCGCCGATCATTGGCAAGACACCGGTGACGGGGTTGTACGTGAATTGCGGCTGGGGCACCGGCGGATTCAAGGCAACACCGGGTTCTGCGCACGTGTTTGCCTGGACCATCGCAAATGACGAGCCGCACCCGATCAATGCGCCGTTCACGATCGAGCGGTTCAGCGAAGGCGCGTTGATCGACGAGGCTGCGGCCGCCGCCGTCGTCCACTGAGCCTTCGCCAGATGCTTCTCATCAACTGTCCATACTGCGGCAACAGGCCTGAGCTCGAATTCGCCTACGGCGGACAGGCGCATCTCGCGCGACCACCTCAGCCTGCGGAACTGAGCGACCAGCAGTGGGCGGAATATCTCTATATACGCAGCAACCCGCGGGGCCTGCACGCCGAGCGCTGGCGGCACACTCGCGGCTGCGGGCGCTTCTTCAATGCGCTGCGCGACACGACGACCGATCATTTTTCCGCCACCTACAAAATCGGCGAGAGCCGGCCGAAATGAGCGCATTTCGCACCGCGAGCGGCGGCCGGATAGACCGGACACGGCCCCTGCAGTTTACCTTCGATGGCGAGACATTCGAGGGCGCGCACGGCGACACGCTGGCGTCCGCGCTGCTGGCAAATGGCGTGCACCTGGTCGGCAGGTCATTCAAATATCATCGCCCACGCGGCATTCTCACGGCCGGCGCGGAAGAACCCAATGCGCTGGTCGCAGTGCGCCGCGATGCGGCGCGTTACACGCCCAACCTGCGCGCGACGCAGGTCGAGCTCTACGACGGACTGGTTGCCTCCTCCCAGAACCGCTGGCCGAGCCTGCGCTTCGACGTGGGGCGCGCAAACGACCTGTTGTCACCACTTTTCCCCGCCGGGTTTTATTACAAGACCTTCATGTGGCCGCGGGCCGGCTGGGCCGCCCTCTACGAACCGCTGATCCGTGCCACGACGGGCCTCGGTCGCGCACCGTCGTTGCCCGACCCGGACCGTTACACGAATCTTCACGCGCATTGCGACGTGTTGATCGTCGGCGCAGGGCCCGCTGGGCTTGCCGCGGCACTCGCCGCTCTGGACTCTGGGGCGCGAGTGATCCTGTGCGATGAACAGGCGGAACCGGGCGGATCGCTGCTGGCTGGATCGGCGGCGCGCATTGACGGTGGTACGACTGAGGCCTGGCTTGAGCGGACCGTGGCTACGCTCGCGCGGCATCCTCGTGTGCGGTTGCTGGCGCGCACCACGGCATTCGGCTATTTCCCGCACAACGCGATCGGTCTCAATGAACGTCTCAGCGACCATCTTGCGCATCCGGCTTCCCGGCAGGCGCGCGAACGGCTGTGGCAGGTGCGCGCGCGCGAGGTAGTGCTGGCCACCGGCGCCATCGAACAGCCATTGGTGTTCCCGGGCAACGACCGGCCCGGAATCATGCTGGCCGGCGCCGTGCAGACCTACCTCAACCGTTATGGTGTTCGCGCGGGGTCGCGCGCGGTTGTCGTCACGGCGACAGACAGCGCCTACCAGGCGGCCCTCGACCTGCATGCCGCCGGCGTGCAGGTCGCCGCAATAGTGGACCTGCGCGAGAGTGCCGACGGCGTCCTGCCGCGGGCCGCGCGCGGCGCGGGCATCGAGACATCGACACGCGCAGCGGTGCTCGGAACCCGCGGCAATCTCCGTGTCAGCGGCATCGAGATCGCGGCCGCCGATGACAGGGGTCGTGTGCAGCGGCGAAACCTGTCCTGCGACCTGGTGCTGATGTCGGGTGGCTTCACGCCGAGTGTGCATCTGTTTTCCCAGTCGCGCGGCAAGCTGAAATGGAATGATGACGCGCGCGCGTTTGTGCCGGCGTCATCGGCCGAACGCGAGCGGTCAGCCGGCGCCTGCCGCGGTGTGAACGGCCTGGCAGCGGTACTGGAGGACGGCGCCACCGCAGGCGCTGCCGCCGCGAAAGCCAGTGGCCATGACGGCGTGGCGCGGCAATTTGCAGTGACCAGCTACAAGGTGACTGGCGACGATGCCCGCGCGGATGTGTCTCCGGCCGCATTGCCGCAGGCGCCGGCAAGCACCGGTTCAAAGGCCTTCGTGGATTGGCAGAACGACGTGACCGCCAATGACCTGGTGCTCGCGGCGCGCGAGGGCTTTCGTTCCATCGAGCACATCAAGCGCTACACGACCGTCGGTATGGCGACCGACCAGGGCAAGACCTCCAATCTCAATGCGCTCGGCATTGTCGCGGGGCATCTTGGCAGATCCATTCCCGAGGTCGGGCTGACCACCTTTCGCATGCCGTACACGCCCATCACATTCGGCAGTTTTGCGGGCATGGCACGGGGCGACCTGTTCGACCCGGTGCGCACCACGCCGATGCATGCATGGGCCAAAGCAGGGAACGCAGTGTTCGAAGACGTCGGCCTGTGGAAACGGGCGCGTTATTTCCCGCGCGCCGGCGAAGGCATGGACGCCGCCGTCGCGCGCGAATGCCTGGCCGTGCGCTCCGCCTGCGGGATCTTTGACGCCTCGACACTCGGGAAGATCGCCGTGGCCGGCCCCGATGCCGCCGAGTTCCTGAACCGGCTCTACATCAACAACTGGTCGAATCTCGCGGTCGGCCGCGCGCGCTACGGAATCCTGTTGCGTGAAGACGGTTTCATCTACGACGACGGTGTCGTGGCACGCACGGCCCTGGACCGTTTTCATGTGACGACGACAACCGGCGGCGCAGCGCGCGTGCTCGCCATGATGGAGGATTACCGCCAGACCGAGTGGCCGGAGCTCGAGGTGTGGCTGACATCGACGACCGAGCAGTGGGCAGTCATTGCCGTGCAGGGGCCGTCAGCGCGGCGCGTGTTGCAGCCGCTCATCACCGGTATCGACATCTCACACGGCGCCCTGCCGCACATGGGCGTGGCGAACGGCACCATCTGCGGCATCCCGATGATGCTGTTCCGTGTCAGCTTCAGCGGCGAACTCGGCTACGAAATCAATGTACCGGCCGATCGTGGCCGCGCCGTCTTGGAGGCCGTATACGCCTCGGGTGCTGCACACGGCATGACGCCTTACGGCACCGAGGCCATGCACGTGCTGCGCGCGGAGAAAGGCTACGTGATCGTCGGCCAGGACACTGACGGCACCGTGACTCCCGACGATGCGGGCCTCACCTGGGCCATCGGCCGGGGCAAGGTAGATTTTGTCGGCAAGCGTTCGCTCGAGCGCGCGGCGATGAAGACGCCACGGCGAAAACAGTTCGTCGGGTTGCGCACCCTGAATCCCGGCACGGTGCTTGAGGAAGGTGCGCAGATCGTCGAAACGGCACGGCAGAAGCCGCCGATGAAGTTGTGCGGCCATGTCACGTCCTCCTACTTCAGCGCGGCACTTGGGCATTCGATTGCACTCGCAATGGTGGCGGGTGGACGCGCGCGTCACGGCCAGACGCTGTTCGTGCCGATGCCGGACGGTGACATCGCTGTTCAAGTGACTTCACCCGTGTTCTACGACCGGGATGGAGCACGCCTGAATGGCTGAACACCCCGGCGCCGGCGACTGGTTGCGGACGCTTGCGCCGGCTGCGCGCTTCATCCTGCAGGGCGGGTCGGCCGCGCGCGCGGCGGTGGGCGAGGCATTCGGCGTGCCCTTGCCCGAGAGCCCATGCCGTGCCAACTCGGTTGAAAGCCGTGCAGCGCTGTGGCTCGGCCCCGACGAGCAGCTGCTGCTCGCTCCGGCGGAAGACGCACAGATTATCGCCGTCGGCCTCGCGACAGCGTTGACGGGGATCGCACACTCACTGGTGGACGTCAGCCAGCGCCAGATTGCACTGCAGGTGAGCGGGCCTCACGCCAGCGCGATTCTCAACGCCGGATGTCCACTGGACCTCGATCTCGTGGAATTTCCAGTTGGCATGTGCACGCGCACGCTGCTCGGCAAGGCGGATATCGTTCTCTGGCGCACCGGCGCCGCGGAATTCCATCTCGAGGTTTGGCGGTCCTTCTTGGACTATGTCCTGGAATTCTTGCAGGAGGCCGCCCAGGATTTCGTCGTGCCGGCGCGATGACAGATTGCTCCGGTATTCCGGCCAGCCTTGCTTAACCACGGGCACTGGCGGAAGATGCAGAAATTGAGACGCGGCAATGCATTGCCCGCCCGCTCACGACCTGGTCAACAAGAATTACTGATGTAGGGGGCTCCATGCGGAACATCCAACGCGCCGTTCATTCCGTCCTCCGTCTCGCGGCCTGTGCGGCCATCATCGGCGGCACTTCTCCGGCCGCCGTTGCACAACAGGCGGGAGGCGCGACCGCACCCGCGCCATTCGAAGAGGTCGTCGTGACGGCCCAGCGCCGTGAACAGAATATCCAGGACGTCGGCATCTCGGTGACCCCGCTCGGCGATGACACGCTGCGGGATCTCAACATCAAGACCGCCACGGACATCGCGCGTGCGGTGCCGAGCCTGAAGATGAACGCTTACTCAACGTCGCAAGCCGTGTTCAACATCCGCGGTGTTGCACAGAACAGCTATGGCGATGAACAGGAGCCGCCGGTCGCCGTCTACCAGGACGACAGCTACTCGAGCTCGATCAATCTCGCGAGCTTCCCCGTGTTTGACCTCGCTCGCGTGGAAGTGCTGCGCGGTCCGCAGGGGACCCTGTTCGGCCGCAACGCCACGGGCGGCGCGATCCAGTTCATCTCCCGGAGGCCGACCGACGAATTCGAAGGATACGTCACCGGAACCTATGGCCGCTTCAATCAGCAGATCATCGAGGGCGCCGTTTCCGGCCCGTTCACCGACCAGATACAGGGGCGGTTAGCCTTCATCAGCAACCAGGATGACGGCTATATCAAGGAACTCGTTCCCGGTGAAGAAGATCGCGGCGCGAACAATCATTACGCCGTGCGCGGACAACTGGCCGCGCAACTCACCGAAGGCACGAGCGCCAACCTGATCGTGCGCTACCTGCGCGCGGACAAGGAGCGCCAGGCCGGCCTCTATTCGCATGAGCCTGCCTGCCCGAATATACAAAGACAGGGCGAGTTCACGCCGGCGACACTGGATTGCCCAGCCTGGCTAGGCGGCGAAGGTGCAGCCGGCACGGGCTTCCGCAACGACGCGATTATACCGAGCCGGGGTGGCGATCCCTGGGCGACCGAAGAGACCTCGGTTTCCTATGTGGACCGCACCATCAGGGCCGCCACGCTACGCATCGATTCGAAAATCGGCGAGTTCGACCTTGTGTCGATCACCGATTACCAGAACTCCGACAAGTTCTACATCGAGGGTGGAGACTCTTCACCCGTCGACGGCGTGGTTTTCTATCAGGGCAGTGATCTCACGCAGTACTCGGAGGAGCTGCGCCTGTCGGGAAACTTCGGCAATAACCAGATTGTCGGCGGCCTGTATGGCCTGAAGGTTGACGGCGATTACACCGGCCAGTTTGCCACGCCTTTCTATGACGCTAGCGCAATTTTGCTGGGCGACAACTTCTACATACCGTTCATCACAGCCTCGCAAGAGACGACTTCGTTCGCCGTCTTTGTGCAGAACGAATGGAAAGCGACCGACAAGATCAGCCTGATCGCAGGCCTGCGTTACTGGCACGATCAGCGCGAGGGCGCGTACTACGCGCTCGAGGCGAGCCAGGAGATGCACGTCGCGTTCGACAAGACCCAGGTGGTCGGCACCGTCCATGGCGTGACCTTCGACGAGACGGTCGTGCCGATCACGCTGTCGCCCGATGACGCGGACAAGACGTTCGACGACGTGACGGCGCGCCTCGAGCTCGATTACCGCGTGAACGACGACATGTTGCTGTTTGCTAGTTACAACCGCGGCAGCAAGAGTGGCGGTTTCTCGTTTTCTACCGGGACACCCTTCGAAGACGGTACTTTTGGCTATCCGATCGGCACGAGCGCGCTGTTCCTGAACGGATTTACCTTCGAGCCCGAAGTACTGGACTCGTTCGAGGTGGGCATCAAATTGGCAATCAACCAGACGACCACCTTCAATGCCAGTGCCTTCTACTATGACTACACGGACTACCAGTCCTTCGTGCAGCTCGGATTCAACCAGACGATCATCAACTTGCCCGCAACCGCCTATGGTCTCGAGGCAGAAATCAACTCCCGGCCCGTCACCGGGCTGACCCTGCAGCTCGGCGTGTCAGCGCTCAGTTCCAATGTCGAGGACATCGTGCTGCCGGACGCGACCACGCATGTGGAGCACGACATGCCGCAGGCGCCGAGTTTCTCTGGCAATGCGCTGGCGCGCTATGAATTTCCGATGGGCGGCGGCATGGCTTCGGTCCAGGCCGACGTACAGTATTCAGCGAAGTTCTGCTTCACGGTCCTATGCGCGCCGGTCGAGAAGGAAGCGGGGTACTCGGTTGCCAATGCGCGCATCGGCTACGCTGCGGAAGACGGGCGCTGGTCAGTCGCGGCCTTCGTCGACAATATCACCGATGAGGAATACCGCGTCTACGCGTTCGACAGCTCGCTGTTCGCGGGCGTCGTCGCCGGCGTGTACGGAAAGCCGCGTACCTATGGCGTGACGGCAACCTGGCGCTTCGGCGCCGGGTACGAATAGCGCAGGCCCGCTAGCGCTGTGACGTCTGCCAGCCGGGCGCCACGTAGTAACGCTCCGTGGCGGCCGGCAGCAGTGGCCTGCCGAGGATGTGATCCGCCGCTTTTTCGGCCAGCATGATGGTCGGCGCGTTCAGGTTGCCCGTCGTAATCGACGGCATGATCGAAGAATCCACGACGCGCAGTCCGTCGATGCCAATCACCCGCGTCTCCGCGTCCACCACGGCCATCGGGTCATCCGGCCTGCCCATCTTGCAGGTGCAGGACGGGTGATAGGCGGTCTCGGCCTTGTCGCGAATAAAAGCGTCGATCTGCTCGTCGGTCTGGACGTCCGCACCCGGCTGGATTTCGCGACCGCGGTAGCGGTCGAATGCCGGCTGCGCGAAGATCTCGCGCGTCAGGCGCACGCAAGCGCGCATTTCCGGCCAGTCGTCGGCGTGGCTCAGGTAGTTGAAGCAGATCTTCGGCTTGTCGAGCGGATTCGCCGACGCAAGACGCACCCAGCCACGGCTCTTTGAGCGCATCGGCCCGACGTGCGCCTGGAAACCGTGCTCCCGCGCCATGGACGTGCCGTCGTAGGTGACCGCGAGCGGCAGGAAGTGATATTGAATGTCGGGGTAACGTACGCCCGCGCGGCTCCTGATGAAGCCGCCGGTTTCAAAATGATTCGTGGCACCCAGTCCGTCCTTGCGGAGCAGCCAGCGCGCGCCGATCAGCGCCTTCGACCATGGATTCATCGACGAATAAAGCGTGACGGGTTCCTTGCAGGCCTCCTGAAAATAGAACTCCAGGTGATCCTGCAGGTTCTCGCCGATACCCGGAATGTCACGCGTGACGGCAATGCCGTACTGCTTGAGCTCGGCGGCCGGTCCGAGTCCGGAAAGTTTCAACAATTGCGGTGAGTTGATCGGTCCGCCGCAGACCAGCAGTTCGCGCCGCACGTGCACGGTGTGCAGCGCGTCACCCCTGCGATAGCGCAGGCCAACCGCGCGCCTGCCATCGAACAGGATGCTGGTTGCGAGCGCGTGCGTGCGCACCACGAGGTTGGGCCGCGCCAACGCAGGGCGCAGATAGGCGTTGGCGGTGCTCGAGCGGCGCCCGGCCCCGACCGTCATGTCCATCCGTCCGAAGCCTTCCTGCTGGAAGCCATTCATGTCAGCCGTTTGCGGATAGCCGGCCTGGCCCGCGGCCGCGAGCCAGGCCAGATGCAGCGGATTGGTCACTGTGCCGTAGCAGGTCTGCAGCTTGCCTTCGTCACCACGGTAGTGATCGCCGCCCTCGGCACGCGTCTCGGCGCGCTGGAAGTACGGCAGCACGTCGGCATATCCCCAGCCGGCGGCGCCTTCCTCCTCCCAGCGATCGAAATCCTGCGGGTTGCCGCGCACGTAGACGAGGCCATTGATCGAGGAGGAGCCGCCCAGGCACTTGCCGCGCGGCGTATGCATTCGACGTCCACCGAGGTGCGGCTCAGGCTCCGTGTAATAGAACCAGTTGTACTTCTTCATGCCCATCGGAATTGAAAGGGCCGTTGGCATCTGGATGAATATCGAGCGGTCCGAGCCGCCGTACTCGAGCAACAGGACGCTGTGCTTACCGTCCTCAGTCAGGCGATCGGCCAGCACGCAGCCGGCGGAGCCGGCGCCGACGATCACGAAGTCGAAGGTTTCAATAGGGCGCATCGATGTCGCCCTTCGCCACGTACACGCTCTTCAGCTGCGTGTAATGCTCCATGGCGGCGCGGCCGTTCTCGCGGCCAAGGCCCGACAGCTTGACGCCGCCGAAGGGCAGTTCGATCGGCGTCACGTTGAAGTGATTGATCCAGCAAGTCCCAGCCTCGAGGCGCGCGATCACGCGGTGGGCGCGATTGAGGTCGTTGGTGAAAACGCCAGCGGACAGGCCAAACTCGGTGGCGTTCGCGCGCCCGATGACTTCGTCCTCGTCCCCGAACTCCAGCACCGACATCACCGGACCGAAAATCTCCTCGCGTACGATGCTCATGTCGTCGCGGCAGCCATCGAAGACCGTCGGCTCCACGAAGAATCCCTTTGCGAGCGCGCCGTCAGTACGGCGGTTGCCGCCTACGAGCACGCGCGCACCTTCCGCGCGCCCGCGCGCAATGTAGCCGAGGACCATCTGCATGTGCTCTTCGGAAATGAGCGAGCCGACCTGTGTCGCCGGGTCCATCGGGTCGCCGATGCGCATGGCGCGGACGCGCGCGGCAAGCTTGCGGAGGAACTCGTCCTTGACCTTGCGGTGCATGAAGACGCGGGTGCCGTTCGAGCAGACCTCGCCCGCGGAATAGAAATTGGCGAGCAGCGCGCCGGAAACGGCCTGGTCGAGTTTCGCGTCCTCGAACACGATCAGCGGCGACTTGCCGCCGAGCTCGAGCGTCACGGCCTTGACCGTGGTGGAGGCGTCCTTCATCACCGCCTTGCCGGTGCCGACCGACCCCGTGAGCGATACTTTGCGGATCTCCGGATGGCGCGTCAGCAGACGTCCGGTGTCGGAATGGCCCTGCACCACCTGGAAGATGCCGGGCGGCAAGCCCGCCTCGCGGTAGATCTTCTCGAGCTCGGCAGCGCTGAGCGGCGTGAGGCTCGCAGGCTTGAAGATCATCGCGTTGCCGAAGGCGAGCGCGGGGGCCGACTTCCAGCAGGCGATCTGCAGCGGATAATTCCACGCACCGATTCCCGCGACCACTCCCAGTGCTTCGCGGCGCGTGTAGCCGAATGCCTGCGGACCCAGGTCGATATGTTCGCCGGCCGCGCTCTGCGCGAGGGCGGCAAAATATTCCAGGCATTCGGCGCCCGAAACGACATCAACGACACGCGTCTCCTGGATCGGCTTGCCGGTGTCGCGGGTTTCGAGCGCTGCCAGGTCGTCATTGCGCGCGCGCAGGATCTCGGCGGCGCGGCGCAGGATGCGGGCGCGTTCCGCCCCACTCATCGACGCCCATGCAGGTTGTGCTGCTCGCGCGGCCCGGACTGCTGCCTCGATTTCCCCGGCACCGGCCACCGGGACGTCGCCGAGCCGGTCGCCGGTCGCCGGATTGAAGGAAACCAGGCGATCGCTGGTCACGGTCATGGCGCACCCGCGCGCTTCGCGGTCCGCGCGGGATTCGTGCCGGGATATCCCAGTTCTGCGAGACTATCGGCGGTTGTCACAATGTCCTTTTCTGCGAATAGTTACGGGGACACGAACATGCTCAAGAACTCCCCTGTGGAACGATCATTCGATAGCCGGTCGGGCAGGTCAAGGGCGACGAGGGCGGCACGGTCCGGGTGCCTCGCGCTGGTCGCCCTGCTTTCGTCCGGTCCGCACACCGCCCTGGCGGACGCCGTGCCAGAGCCCGCGTCTTGTCGGACCGTACGCTTCTCGGACATCGGTTGGACCGATGTCACGGCGACCACGGGCCTGGCGAGTTACCTGCTGCGCAAGCTCGGCTACGTGCCTGCGGTCACGGTGCTGTCCGTGCCGGTGACCTATGTATCGCTGAAGAACAAGGACATCGACGTCTTCCTCGGCAACTGGATGCCGTCAATGGAGGGCGACAGTCGTGCCTATTTTGCGGATGGTTCCGTCGAAGTTGTCGGCGCCAATCTCACCGGCGCGAAGTACACGCTCGCCGTGCCGGCCTATACACACGAAGCCGGGCTGCGGGATTTTGGCGATATCAGCCGCTTCGCAGCGGAACTGAAACACCAGATCTACGGCATCGAGCCCGGCAATGACGGCAATGGCCATTTGCTCGAGATGATCAAGACAAACCAGATGGGCCTCGGCGATTTCAAGCTGGTGGAATCGAGCGAGCAGGGCATGCTGGCGCAGGTTGAGCGCGCTTATGCTGCACGGCAGCCTATCGTGTTTCTCGGCTGGGAACCGCACCCGATGAACACGCGCTTCGCCATTCGTTACTTAACCGGCGGCGATGCGAGCTTCGGGCCCGACTTTGGCGGGGCGACGGTCTTCACCAACACCCGAGCCGGCTACTTGCGCGAGTGCCCGAATGTCGGTCGCCTGCTGAAGAACCTGAGGTTCACGTTGCGTGGCGAAAGCGAACTGATGGCGGCGATCCTGGATCGGCATCTTGCGCCGGAGGCCGCGGCCGCGGAATGGCTCAAGGCCAATCCTGCTGCACTTGAAACCTGGTTCGCGGGAGTGCGCACCTTCGATGGCAATCCCGCCCTGTTGGTGTCTGCGCCACTGCCCGCTCTGCGTGCTGCGCGCGGCTTCGAGCCATGGGTGACCGATCACAAGATACCGCTCGGCCGCGCAGTCGCTGCGTCCATCGAATTCATCAAGACGCACGGCAAGGCGTTTTTCGCCGGCACCTCGACCGTCATCGGCGGCTCCGTCGACGCTGTGACCGCGTTGCTGTCGGGTACTCCCGCCCCGCTGCTGATCCTGCTGGTCGCAGCGCTTGCCTGGCTTCTGCACCGTTCGATTGGACTCGCGATTTTCATCGTCGCGGCCTTGCTGTTCATCATGAATCAGGGCTACTGGACTGCGACGCTCGAGACCTTGTCATTGGTGTTTGTGTCCGCCCTCTTCTCGACGCTGATGGGGGTACCGACAGGAATCGCGGCGGCGCATCGGCCACGCCTGTATGCAGCATTGCGTCCGGTGCTCGACCTGATGCAAACCCTGCCGACCTTCGTCTATCTCATTCCGACGCTGGTCTTGTTCGGACTCGGCGTCGTGCCCGGCCTGATCTCGACGGTCATCTTCGCGCTGCCGGCGCCGATTCGCCTCACGCACCTGGGAATCTCTTCCGTGCCACGACCGTTGCTCGAAGCGGGTGATGCATTCGGCGCGACGCCAATGCAACGGCTGTGGAAAATCGAGCTGCCGAGTGCCCTGCCGACCATCCTGGCGGGTGTCACCCAGTGCATCATGCTGAGCTTGTCGATGGTCGTGATCGCGGCGCTGGTCGGCGCCGGCGGTCTCGGAGTTCCGGTCGTGCGCGCGCTGAACAGCGTGCAGGTTGATGTCGGGTTCGAAGCGGGTTTTGCGATCGTCCTGCTCGCAATCATCCTGGACCGCATCAGCCGGCCAAGACATAGCAGTGTGTCCCAATGAACGCCGCACTCGAGTTTCAGGATGTTGACATCCTGTTCTGCCGCGAGCAGGGGCGAAAAAGCGCGCGGGCGATTCGCGATGCGCTCGCGCGGCTCGATGCGGGCGCTACCCGGGAGGACATATCCGCTGCCTGCGGCGTCGTGGTCGGCGTGGCCGGCGCAAGTCTCGGCATCGCGCCCGGCGAGATTTGCGTGATGATGGGGCTGTCCGGGTCCGGAAAATCGACGCTGCTGCGGGCCGCTAACGGCCTGACGGCCGTCACGCGCGGGCGCGTGCTGGTCGACGACGCGACCGCGCCGATCGACGTTGGCAACTGCAGTACAGAAAGCCTGCGACGCCTGCGGCGCGAACGCGTTGCGATGGTGTTTCAGCAATTCGGGCTGCTTCCCTGGCGCACGGTCGCGGACAACGTCGGCCTCGGTCTGGAGTTGCGCGGCGAACCGGCTGCCGAGCGGCGCAAGATCGTCGCGGAACAGCTCGAGCTGGTCGGTTTATCGCAATGGGCGGACCGGGATGTCGGCGAGCTGTCCGGCGGCATGCAGCAGCGGGTGGGCCTGGCGCGTGCGTTTGCGACGAAGGCGGATATCCTGCTGATGGACGAGCCGTTTTCGGCCCTCGACCCGCTGATCCGCGACAAGCTGCAGGATGAATTGCTGGCGCTGCAGGAACGCGTCAGGAAGACAATCCTGTTCGTGAGCCATGATCTCGATGAGGCGCTGCGTCTCGGCGATCGAATCTCGATCATGCAGCACGGCCGCATCGTGCAGACCGGCGCGGCACAGGATATCGTGCTGCGCCCCGCCGACGACTACGTCGCCGAATTCGTGCGACACATGAATCCGCTCAAGGTGCTCACCGGCGCCATGATCATGCGCAAGTGCGAGCAGATGGATAGGGCGGATGGCGCCCTTTGCTTGGACGACGCGCGACACTATCAACTTAAACTCGACTCCCATCAAGCGCCGGTCGAATTACGCCTCGATGGGCAAGCGCATCCCTTGCGCGTCGTAGGGGATGACGCGGAATGCGCCGAGGACGAACGCTGCATGATCGTTGCGCCATCGTCGCTGTCGCTGCAGTCATTGATTGACTTGCGCCGGAGGACAGGCCATCCAGTATTGCTGGCCGAGGGTGGGCAGGTGCTGGGCGTCTGCGGGGAAACCGAGATCATCAGCGCCCTTGCGGCGCGTGGCCGAGCCAGCGCGGCCTAGCGCTCTGGCGCGGTTTACAACTGCGGTAGCTACAGGCGCGGCAGCTATAGCTGCGGCCTACGCTTGAAGTCGAACAACCCGGTCAGATCGCCGATCGCCGGCCGGTTTACCGGCACGTACGGGTCGCGGGCGGTGTGCACCGGGTTCGGCAGGTTGTCGCGGCTGCGGGCCGTGATCGGCGGCAATCCCCAGTTGTACTCGATGAACTTGGCGATCGAGGCGTGATCGTAATACGTGTGATCGACGTGCCCGCGCCGCGCGTAGGGCGAGATCGCGAGCAGCGGAATGCGCGTGCCGTCACCGAAGAAGTCGAGGGGCTGCACATAGCCGGAATCGTAGTAGCCGCCGCCCTCGTCGAATGTGACCAGGATGGCCGTGTGCTGCCAGAGTTCGGGGTTCGCTTGCAGCCGGGCGACGACATCGTGCACTAGCTCGTCATAGGCCGGCTCCATGGCGTAGCCCGGGTGGCCGGAAATGCTGTCGTAGGGCGCGATCACGGCGACTGAGGGGAAGGTCTCCGCATTCTTCACGTCGACGTAGAACTGCTGCAGGTCCTGGAGCTTTGCGCGGTCGGGGCCGGTCATGGTTGACGTGAAATAACTCAGCGTGTCGCACATCGCGCAGTATTCATGGTCGACGGTCTTGCCGTCGTTGCGGCCGCCGGAATACCACTTCCATGACACGCCTCCCGCGGAGAGCGCATCGCCGATGTTGCGCATCGTCTGCGGTGGCAGCACCAGTTTTTCCGGCTTGTCTTCCCGCAGCGAACCATCCGGCAGGTAGGCGGGTTCGAGATTATTGACCATGTAGTAATGCCCGGGCTCGCAGTTGCCGTCGCGGAAGGCCGGATACGGCAGGCTGGCCAGGTAGGCGTGGATGGGCGCGGCCCCGGGCGCAGTCTGGTCCGCGCAGGCGACGAGCGTACCGCCCTGATAGCCATCCTCGGTGTACCAGTTGTTCGTGCCAGGCTGCGGATCGGGATTCTCGATCAGCTTGGCGGGCGGTGCGGCGGCCTCGCCGTCCACCGTGTAGTACCCAACATCCGCGGTTGCAAGTGCAAAGTAATTGGCCGTCGTGCCGCCAAGGATCGGCTGGTGGTAGTTGTCGGCCAGCGCGTACCTGTCGGCGAGCGAACGGAAATACGCAGCATCGCCGCCCGCCATGTTGTAGAAGCCCATCGCGACGGCGCCCTGGTATGTCTTGTTGGGCGCGAAGGGCAGGGCGCCGTTGCTCCCGCCCATGCCGACCGTCTCCGCCGTCCACACGAACAGGTCCATCCTGCCGCCGTTGATCTGCTGCCACATCTGGAAGAAACGATGCACCGGGTCGCCGGTATGCGCGCCGTAGCCGACATGCTGAGAAATTGCGTACGGCCCGTTCGGCAATGGCTCAGTGAAGCGGGCATCCGGGACGTCGTGGCGCTGGCCGAACGCACCAGCCGCGTACGGTGGGGGCAGCGTGGAATAGCTGCCGGTCAGCTTCGGGGTCGGCGAATAGAGGTCAAGTACCTCGGCGGTGTGTTGCTCGGCGAGCCTGAAGTTCGGGCCGGGCGAACCGTCGGCGCGCACGATCCCGCGCGACAGCAGGTTCCCGACGGACTCCCGCGCCTTCGGCTGATACGTCGCGAACAGGTTGTCGAAGGTCCGGTTCTCGCCAACGATGACGATGACGTGCTCAATCGGCGTCCGGGGAGCCGCTGCCAGGCCACCGGCGAAGAACGCGCCGATAGCGGCCGTGACGGCGGTGCTGCGCAGTTTCATTTGGGTCCAAAATCAGGGCGCAAGCGCCGAAGCGAGAGCATTTTACGTCTATCCAGACCGCAAGGTCAGGTGACAAATGTCCGTCGCAGCGCGGTTCTCCATCCGGCGATCAGTTCCGCCCGCCGGGCAGCCGCCATGGTCGGCGTGAACACGGCACCGGTCGCCCAGGTCGCGGCGACGGCCTGCAGATCCGCCCAGACACCCGTCGCGAGGCCGGCAAGGTAAGCCGCCCCCAAAGCCGTTGTCTCCAGTTGGGCCGGTTTCGCCACAGGTGCATTGAGCACATCCGCGAGGAACTGGCAGAACCAGTCGTTGGCGGCCATGCCGCCATCGACGCGCATCGCGGCTGCACTCTGCGCACCGTCGCCGGCCATCGCCGTCGTCAGATCGAGCGTCTGAAACGCCACCGATTCAAGCGCTGCCCGCGCGAGGTGCGCGCCGGTGACGTCGAGGGTCAGTCCACAAATCAGCGCTCGTGCATCAGGCACCCAATGCGGCGCACCGAGCCCGACGAATGCCGGCACCATATACACGCCGTGACTGTCCGGTACCTGCATTGCCAACGCAGCGGTCTCGGCGGCGTCCTCGATGATTTCGAGCCCGTCCCGCAGCCACTTGATCGCGGCACCGGCGACGAAGATCGAACCTTCCATCGCATAAATCGTGCGCCCCTTGATGCGATAAGCCGGCGTCGTCAGCAACCGGTTTTGCGACAGCACCGGCGTCTCGCCGGTGTTCAGCAGCAGGAAGCAGCCTGTGCCGTAGGTGGACTTGGCCATCCCCGGTTCAAAACAGGCCTGGCCGATGAGTGCCGCCTGCTGGTCACCGGCGATGCCGCCGATCGGAATGGCCTGGTCGAACAGGCCCGGCGCGGTCTCACCGTAGATTGCGCTGCTGTCCTTCACGTCGGGCAGCATTGCGCGAGGCACACGGATCAAGCGCAGCAATTCCTCGTCCCACTCTTCTCGATGAATGTCGAACAGCATCGTGCGCGAGGCGTTGGTCACGTCCGTGGCGTGCACCCGGCCTGCGGTCAATCGCCAGAGCAGAAAGCAATCGATGGTGCCGAAAGCGAGTTCGCCCCGCTCTGCACGGGCCCGCGCGCCCGCGACCTGGTCGAGCAGCCAGCTGAGCTTGGTGCCCGAGAAGTACGGATCGAGCAGCAGTCCGGTGCGCTGCCGGACCAGATCCTCGGCACCGTCACTCTTCAGGCGAGCGCATGCGGGGGCGGTGCGCCGGTCCTGCCAGACGATGGCGCGATGAATCGGCTTGCCGGTGCTTCGTTCCCAGACGACCGCCGTCTCACGTTGATTGGTGATGCCGATTGCGGCAATGCCGCCTGCGCTGAGTCCGCTCTGTTCGATGGCCTCGCGTGCCGTCGCCAGTGTGTCGCGCCAGATATCCTCGGCATCGTGTTCCACCCAGCCCGCAGCCGGGTAATGCTGCAGTAGTTCGCGCCGCGCAATCGACACGGTCCGCCCCTGGTCATCGAATACGATGCTGCGCGTCGAGGTCGTACCCTGGTCAATGGCGAGAACGTGGTGTGGGCGGTTCATGGCAGACCAGTCTGGTGCGGCCGCTCCTGCCCGGCGACCTGCAAGTAGGCGTCGAGTCTCTGCTGGTCCGCCGGCGAGGCATGCAGGCCGGTCTTCGAATGGCGCCAGTAGATGTCCTCGGCCGACCTGGCCCATTCCTCGCGAATCAGGAAGTCAACTTCCACCCGCGTCATTCCGCCGCCGAAATCCTCGCCCATGCCCGCGCGCGAACTGACACCATCCAGCAGCCGCGAAATGCGCGTGCCGTAAGCTCGTGCAAGACGCCGCGCCTGCAGCAGGTCGAGGAATGGCCAGCGCCGGCGCACCTCGGCGATGAAAGCAACGACATCGCCGCCGGGAATGTCACCACCGGGCAACGGCGCAGTCAGCGTCCATCTGGCGCCCAGCGGCTCCAGGTAGGGTTCAAGCTTCTCGAGCCCCAGTTCCGCGACGCGCCGGTAGTTGGTGATCTTGCCGCCGAACACCGACAACACGGGCGCCTGCCCCTGCGGTGCGTCGATTTCGAGCACGTAGTCGCGGGTAACGGCAGATGCTTCCGTCGCCGCGTCGTCCCACAACGGGCGAATTCCCGAGTAGCTCCAGACGACATCGTCGGGCCGGATCTGGCGTTCGAAATAGCTGTTGACCGTCTGGCAAAGGTAGTCCGTCTCGGCAGGCGTTATGGTGACCGGCCCCGGTTCGCCCTGCCATGCCACGTCCGTCGTGCCGATCAACGTGAAGTCATCCTGATAGGGGATGACAAAGACGATGCGACGGTCCGGGTGCTGCAGCACGTAGGCGTGTTCGCCCTCATAGAGTCGGCGCATGACGATGTGGCTGCCCTTGATGAGGCGCACCGGCTGCCGGCTGCCGCCGCCGAGACGCTCCGTCAGGACTTTCGAGATCCACGGGCCGGCTGCGTTTACGATGGCGCGCGCGCTCACCGCATATTCCTGCCGGGACGCCACGCACTCGATCTCCGCCCGCCACCGGCCGTGCTCGCGTGCTGCGCGGACCAGGCGATGGCCTACCTGCACGATGGCGCCACGGTCGGCGGCGTCCCTGGCGTTCAGCACGACCAGGCGGCTGTCGTCGACCGTGCAGTCCGAAAAGGCGAAGCCGCGCTTCAGGTCCCGGCGCAACGGCCGTCCGAATTTCGATGTGGCAAGGCGAACATTCGCCGACCTTTCGAGACTGCCCCCGCTGCCGAGGCAATCGTAGAGGAGGAGGCCAAGCCGGACCGTCCAGGCCGGGCGGAGCCAGTGCTCATAGGGCAGTACGAAACGCAGCCGGCTGACCAGGTGCGGCGCGATCCTGAGCAACCGCTCACGCTCGATCAGCGCCTCGCGCACCAGGCGAAACTTGAAATACTCCAGGTAACGCAGGCCGCCGTGAACCAGCTTGCTGCTCGCAGAAGACGTGTAATGAGCCAGGCCCGCCTGCTCGACGAGCAGTACGCGCAGGCCCCGGCCGGCCGCGTCGCGGGCGATTCCGACCCCGTTGATGCCGCCGCCGACAATAAGGAGATCGAACGCGTCCCCGGTACTCATGTTCTATTTTGCATCAGGCCTTGATGCGGGTCATGCCGGGGTCGTAGAGAGGCGTCAGTGACACCGAGGCCGGTACCCGCTCGGTCGCAACTTCAAGTTCATAGGCGCCCGACAACACCTGATCGGCATCGACGCCATTTTCCGGGTCGCGCACATAACCGTAGCCGATGGATTTCTGCACCGTATGGCCGAAACCCGCGCTTGTCAGCCAGCCCACGCGCTGGCCATTGCGAAAGATCGTCTCGCGCCCCAGCAGGACGACGGCGGGATCATCGACCGTGAAACAGGCCAGCAGGCGCGGCAATCGGCGCTTCTGTTGCTCTTTGAGCGCTTCGCGACCGAGAAATGGGATCTCGCGCTTCAGCTTCACCGCCCAACCGAGCCCGGCCATCAGCGGCGAATGATCAGGACCGATATCAGCCCCCCAGGCCCGATAACCTTTCTCGAGGCGCAGTGTTTCGATCGCGCGGTAACCCGCATTGACGATGCTGTGCGGCCGGCCCGCCTCCATCAGTCGATCATAAACGCTAGCGGCGGAGTCGATCGGCACATGCAATTCCCAGCCGAGCTCGCCCACGTAGGTGACACGAAGCGCAATTACATCCGCGCCGGCAACCGTGAGACGCCGGCATTGCGCGAACGGAAAGGCCGCATTTGACACATCGTCTGACGTCGCAACGGACAAGGTATCGCGGGCGCGAGGGCCCATCAATGCGAGCACCGAATACTTCTCGCTGACATCGGTGAGCCGGGCATCGAGTCCGGCGGGAATGTTGCGGCGGATCCAGTCGAAGTCGTGGTTGGCGAAGCCTGTGCCGGTGACGATATAGAAGGTGTCGTCTGCCAGGCGTGCGACGGTCAGGTCGCATTCGATGCCGCCCCGCACATTGAGCATCTGTGTATAGGTCAGAACACCCGGCGCCTTCGCTACATCGTTGGCCGCGATCCAGGACAGCGCCGCCTCGGCGTCGCGGCCGGCCATCATGAATTTCGCAAACGACGTCTGGTCGAAGAGCGCCACGCGTTCACGCGTCGCGCGGTGCTCGCGCCCAACCGCCTCAAACCAGTTCGGCCGTCCAAAGGTGTAGACATCTTCCGGCTTCTCGCCCGTCGCAAGGTCTGCGAACCAGTTCGGGCGTTCCCAGCCGAGTTTCTCCCCGAATACCGCACCCTGGGATTTCAGGCGCTCATAGAGCGGTGACTTCCGGAATGGCCGTCCTGACGTGTACTCCTCGGCAGGCCACGCCATCGTGTAGTGCTTGCCATACGCCTCCAGCGTGCGGGTTCGCACCCAGTCGATGTCCTGGTGATGGCGGCCGAAGCGACGGATGTCCACCGGCCACAGGTCATTCGGGGGCTCGCCGCGCACCACCCATTCGGCGAGCGCCATGCCGGCGCCACCGCCGGCCGCGATGCCAAACGCATTGAAGCCCGCGCCGACGAAAATATTGCGCACCTCCGGTGCCTGCCCAAGGATGAAGTTGCCGTCGGGAGTGAAGCTCTCGGGGCCGTTCACGAGTTGCTTGACGCCTGCCGCCGCGAGTGCGGGCACGCGCTCGAGCGCCTGCTGCATGATCGGCGTGAAATGGTCCCAGTCGGAATCGAGCAGCGTGAACTGAAAATCATCCGGCAGGCCGCCGGTCGCCCAGGGAATCGGGTTCGGCTCGTAGCCGCCCATCACCAGACCGCCGACTTCTTCCTTGAAATAGGTGAGGCGGTCAGGATCACGCAGCGTCGGCAGCCCGCGTGTCACGCCGTCGATCGCGGTCGTGATCAGATATTGATGTTGCACCGCGACCAGCGGCACGTTGACGCCCGCCAGGCGGCCGAGGGCGCGTGTCCACTGGCCGGCACACAGCACGAGCTTCTCGCAGGAGACCACTCCACGATCCGTTTCGATCGCGCGCACGGCGCCATTTTCCACGCGGATGCCAGTGACCATGAGGTCTTCGTGGATTGCCACACCGCCCATCCGCGCGCCGCGGGCGAGCGCCTGCACGATATCCCCCGGGTTTGCCTGGCCGTCCGTGGGCAGGAACGCGGCGCCGACGACGTCATCGACCATCATGGGCGGCCACAGATCGCGCGCTTCCGCCGGCGACAACAGGTGCATTTCGAGGCCGAAACTGCGCGCGGTGGTCGCCTGGCGCTTTACTTCGATCCAGCGTTCCGCATTGCAGGCAAGGCGAAGCCCGCCATTCATCTTCCAGCCGGTCGCGAGTCCGGTCTCTGCTTCGAGCTTGTCGTAGAGCGCCACCGAGTAACCGAGGAGCTGCGTCACGTTCGCATTGCTGCGGAGCTGCCCGACGAGGCCCGCGGCGTGCCAGCTCGAGCCCGACGAGAGTTTTCCGCGCTCGATCAGTATGCAGTCGGTGATTCCCATCCTGCCCAGGTGATAGGCGACCGAGCAGCCGACGATCCCGCCGCCGACGATGATGATGCGCGCTGATCCGGGAAGTGCACTCATCCGTCCTCCAGGTCGTCGTAGGCGGCGAGCGCCGATTCGAATCTTGCGAGATTCACGGCCGTGTAGGCGACGTAGTCGAAATCAAGCGTCGAATGGATCTCCGACACCATGCTCCACATCGTCTCGCGCAGCAGCGATGCGGCATTCATCGCGGCAAATCGCCGCTTAAGTTCGCGGTCGACCGGCCGCCCGAAATAGCTCTCGAGCAACTGCAGGCTGAGGTCCGCCGGAAACTCGTTGTTCGAGGCAAGACCTGCCAGGTCGAAAAGCGGCGAATTGAATCCCGCATATTCCCAGTCGACGAGCCAGAGGCGCGCACCGTCATCGATGAAGTTGGTCGGCAGCAGGTCGTTGTGGCCAAAGACGATGTCGACCGGGCCGAGCGCCTCCTCCAGGCCTGCGGCGGTGCGGAGCAGCTCCGGGAGCCGAGCACGATGGCGGCTGTTGCCTGCGTTGAGCGTATGCGCATAGTCGCGCACGACATGAAACACCCAGAACATCGCGGCGGCTCCGCGCAGGTACTCGGGAATGCCGTGATGACAGCGCCTCAGGAGATCCACGATACGTTCGAGATTGCGCGGGTCGCGCGCATCGGCCGGCGAAAACGTACGGCCTATGATGAACTCGAGCACCAGCGCGCCCGGTTCTGAATGAATCACCGCCGGCGCCACCCCCGCCGCATGCGCCGCGAGATTCGCCGCCAGTTCATTCGCGCGAACGATGCCGTGCACCGGAATGTCATTGCCGATCCGGACGAAATAGCGCCTGCCCTGGTCGACGACGCTGAAATTCGTGTTGGTGATGCCGCCCGCAACGGGCTCGGGATGAACCGGTCCGTGCCAGCAGGAAAGGCCGGCGATCAATGCCTCCAGGTCTTTTGGCTCACGCAAGTCCCAGTCTCCTGTTCATGCGCGCGGCAGAAGCGAGCAGCGAAGCGGTGTTTTGTTTATGCTGCGGGCCCTGACAGTCCGCGAACCCCACAAGGACTGTGAACCTGTTGACCGGCGAAGGGTAGCACAGGAATTGTCCGGTCCTGTTGCGCCCGACATGTCCGATTGAAGGTGGCGCTGTTGATGACCGAGGAACAACTGAAGCAGCTGTTGCAGACCGCAGTCGATGCCGCACTGGCCGCGGCAATCGGCATCAGGAAGTACTTCGGCAGTCAGCAACTCGGGGTGCAGCAGAAACGCGACGGATCACCGGTGACGCTGGCCGACCAGGAGGCGGAAGCGGTGATTCGCGCGCATCTGTTGTCAAAGGCTTCGACCGGACCGCTGGACATCCTGGGCGAGGAACAGGGCTTCACGGGCCAGGGCACTCGCTGGCGATGGACGGTGGATCCGATCGACGGCACCCGCTCATTCATTCACGGCATTCCGCTCTGCGGGTCGATGATCGCCTTGCAAGACATGCAGGATGAAAAGCCCATATTGGGGGTCATCCATCTGCCCATGCTCGGGGTCACCTATGCGGGCGCCAGGGGCCAAGGCGTCACCCGTAATGGAGAATCCTTACGGCTCCCGGAGGCCGTGACGATCGAGGACGCCATCATCGGCGTGGGCGACGTGGCGCAGTTTGTCGCCGCGAATCGTAACGAGGATTACTGCCGCCTGTCAGCGCTGCATGGATATGTGCGCGGCTACACCGACTGTTTCGGCCACGGCCTGGTCATCAGCGGCGCGCTCGGGGCGATGATGGATCCCGCCCTGAACCCCTGGGACATCCTGCCGACGGTGGCGCTGATCGAGGAAGCCGGCGGGATGGCCTTGATCTGCCGCTCAAAGGTGCCGGGCAAGGTGGACTCATTGTTCGGCAATCGCGCGCTGGTCCAGCACCTCGCCCGCGTACTTTCCTTCACGCCGTCCTGACGCAGGCTAGATTCCGCGGCGTCGCTCGAATCGGGCGAGCAGCCCGGTCGCGACAGTCGTCAGGAACACGACCACCACCAGCAGCAGGAAGACTGCATCCAGGCCGCGGGTCTGCTTCAACCAGCCGATTACCGGCTCCTGCAGTATCGGGCCGATCGATCCGAAGCCATTGATGACGCCGGCAGCGAGCGCGGCCTGGCGCCGGCTGCCCACATCCATCGCACAGGCGCCGGAAAGCAGCGAGTCGGGGCCCATCGCCGTGAATCCGATCAGGCCGAGCAGCGCCACGAACAGCACTGGCGACGTCAATCCGACGAACCACATCAGCGACGTGAACACGAAGCAGCCAACGGTCATCCAGAAGATCACGGGCGTTCGTCGTGATCCCGGGATACGGTCCGACCAGATGCCGCCGGCGATCACGCCGAGGAACCCGATCCAGTCGAACGCGGTGGACCAGTAAGCGGCAACCGACGTCGTCATTCCGAATTGCTCGCCGAGGATCAGCGTGGACCAGCTATCGAGTGCGTAGCGGAGGAACTTGAAGCCGAAGTAGATCAGGCCCATCGCGACGACTGACCCGATGAAACCGGGCGGCAGCGGCGGTTCACGAGCAGCTGCTTCGCGCGTCGTGCCCGCTGCGGAGACGTCGGGCTCCGCATCGTCTTCAAGCGACAGGCCGACCGATTGCGGCCGCTCGCGCGCGTACAGGACGAAGTACACGGTGAACGCGAGCAGCACGATGCTTGAGCCGTAGAACGACCATGCCATTCCCAGCCAGCCGAGCAGGAATCCGGCCAGGCCTTTTCCGGCGATACCTCCGACCTGGTAGCAGGTGCCCCAGATACCGAACAGCGTTCCGCGCTCGGAGCGGTGCGTCCAATTCGCAAACAGGGCGACGTTGTGCGGCCAGCCCGTTGCCTGCGCAAGACCGTGGATTCCCATCGTCACGCACATCCACAGGAAAACGCTCGCAAGATGCGAGTCGACGAGCAAGCCCAGCACGACATTGCACGCGGCCGCGATGCACATGCCGTATGCGAGCACACGCCGGCTCTCCATGCGCCTGCCGAGCCACGCAGCGAGGAACTGACCCAGCATGTAGGTGACGAGATAGATGGTCCATGGATAAGCGATCTGGATATCGTCGAAGCCGAACTGCTCCTTCAGAGGATGCTTCAGGACCGCGTAGACCTTGCGGGCGAAGTAGAAGCCGGCGTAGGAAAGCCAGGTTGCGGTGAAAAGCTGCACGCGATAGCGGCGCAGTAATTCCGGATTCGCTGCATTCATGTGAATGACCTGTTGGCGAGATCGCAACTGCCATCCGCCAGCTCATCCCAGAAACGCGGTGGCAATGTCCGGTAGTGGGTGCAGCTGGCGGTGGCGAGCGCCGTATTTTCGGCGATGTCCGACGCGCAGCAGGTGACGAAGACGGAGCGCATGCCGGCGGCCCTTGCCGCAAGCAGGCCGGCGCGGCTGTCCTCGAATACCAGGGTCTCGGCGGGATCGACATCGAATGCGCATGCCGCGAGCAGGTAGCCCTCGGGGTCGGGCTTGGTGTTGATGACGGCATCGCCGCCGATGCGCGCGCTCCGGTCGATGCAGTCGCTGACGCCGAGCTTGTCGAGGAATGAGTCGATCACGGAACGCGGGCTCGACGACACGACGCCGAGTTTCAGATGGCGCGCCGCCGCGGCGCGCACGGCTTCCGCTGCGCCGGGAATCGGCTTCACGTCGGTCGCAACATCATTCCAGTGTGCCAGCAGGTCGGCAGCGATCAATGTTGAAGCGCGGTCGATCTTGGTCCGCGCCCGGATCTCGTCGGCGATATGGACCCAGGTGCGGCCCTGCGTCTCGGTGTGCGGCAGCCTGAAGTCCTCGAGCCCGTATTGCGCGAGGACGCCGCTGATCGACTGGTCAGTGTGTATCTCGCTGTCGACCAGCGTGCCGTCGAGATCGAAGAGCACCGCACGCACGGGCCGGATCCCGGTCATTTGACGGCCTGCTGGCGCATGGCGCGTTGCGGATCCACGGCGGAGGGACCAGGCAGGGTCATGGGTAAAACAGTACTGGATGCGCGCAATGGCGCTCCGTGAATACTACCGGCGCACAGACGGGGTGTCGTGGCTCGTTGTCACGGTGGCGAACAGGAGATTGCGGAAATCCTGGTACGTGCGCTGGGGCGTCTTGTTGCCGCTCGGGTCGACTTGCGCCAGCAACACCGCGGTGATCCCCGTCTTGGGGCTGACAATCCAGTGCGTATCGAACAGACCGCCCCAGCTGTAGTCGCCTGCAGAGCCCGCCTGCCAGGAATGCCGCGTGTCGATCTCGACGCCAACCCCCAGCCCATAGCCGAGGCCGGTCGAGTTCGGGCCCCAGAACTTGAGCTGGGCATCCTCGGCCACCTGGTTTGCTGTCATCAGCGTGACAGTGACCGGTGACAGATACTGCCGACCGTCGAGGCTCGCGCCGTTTGCGAGCATCTGCGCAAAGCGCAGGTAATCACCCGCCGTGGAAAAGAGACCGCCGCCGCCTGATGGCCAGCGGTTCGTGTCGCCTGGGTCGCCGAGCCAGCTCGAATCGCTTGGCCGGAGCCCGCCCTCGGGGTCGTGCTTGTAGATCGTCGCAAGCAGCGGTTTGGCCGAGGACGGCAGGTAGAAGCCCGTGGCCTTCATCTTGAGCGGCACGAACAGGCGCTCGTTGAGAAAGCGCTCGAAGGGCATGCCGGAGACGACCTCGACGAGCCGCCCGAGCACGTCGTGCGCATAGCTGTAACGCCAGCCTTCGCCGGGGTGGAAGTACAGCGGCATGCTCGCGATCAGCCGCACATTCTCGGCGAGGGGCCCTTGCGGTACGAGCTGCAGTGCCCCATACGCCTGGCCGAGCGGCGTCTTTGAATCGTAAAAACCCGCGTAGCCGAGCCCGCTCGTGTGCGTGAGCAGATCGCGGATGGTGATATCGCGCTTTGCCGGCTCGGTCGTGAAATTGCCCTGAGCGTCCGTCCCCGTGTACACGCGAGGATGGGCAAATTCGGGCAGGAAGCGCGCCACTGGCTCATCGAGCAGAAATCGACCTTCCTCGTAGAGCATGAGTACCGCGACGCTCGTCACGGGCTTGGCCATGCTGGCCATGCGAAAGCGCGTATCGAGCGTCATCGGAACCCGATACTCGATGTCCCGGTATCCCACGGCACTGGAGTAGACGAGCTTGCCGTAGCGGGCCACCGTCAGGACGTAACCGGCTGCCGCACCCCTGGCCGCTTCGGTGCGAAAGTACTCTGTCATGTGCTGCAGACGTTCGGCGGAGAGCCTGACCGACGCCGGTGCGACCACTGGCAGTGGTTGCGCTGCTGTATCGCGGGCGAGCGATGAACATGCGACACACATCAGGACGGCAGCCAGAGCGGGCTGGGGTATTCGCATCGGTTGGGGCCTCCTCATGAAAGGTAGTCGATTTTGCGTGATCCAAGCGCACATGCGAGACTGGGCTATTCTCAATGAGCCCAACAGAAAAGAAAGTGGTCCATCGCGGGGGTGCGAGCGAAGCGCGCCGGGCGGTGCGGGCCGCCCCGCTTCCTGACAGCCTGCGTCCCGTCCGGCCGGGAATGGTCGGCGGCCGCTACCAGCCGCTCACGGATGCCGATGTGCAGAAGATCCACGGCGCGGCACTCGATGCGCTCGAGACCATCGGCCTTGCCGATGCACCGCTGAGCGCCATCGAAGCCATGACCCGCGTGGGCGCCAGGCTAACCAACGCCGGCCGGCTGACTTTCCCGCGCGCCCTGGTCGAAGATACCGTGGCGAAGGCCGCGCGGCACTTCGTGCTGCACGGCCAGGATTCGAAGCACGACATGGAGCCCTGGGGCTCGCGCGTCTACTTCGGTACGGCGGGCGCCGCGGTTCATATCGTCGATGGCAAGACCGGCGCCTACCGCGATTCGACGACCCGGGATCTCTACGACATCGCACGCGTCGTCGATACGCTGGAGCACATCCATTTCTACCAGCGCTCGGTCGTCTGCCGCGAGCTCGCAAGCGCCACCGAGCTCGACCTCAACACGGCCTACGCCTGTGTCGCGGGCACCACCAAGCACGTCGGCACGAGCTGGGTGTCTCCCGAGCATGTCGAGTCAAGCCTCCAGATGTTCCACATGATCGCGGGCGGCGAGGACCAATGGCGCGCGCGGCCCTTCGTCAGCCAGTCGAACTGCTTCGTCGTGCCGCCGATGAAATTCGCAACCGACGCCTGCCGCTGCCTCGAGGCGGCGGTGCGTGGCGGCATGCCCGTGCTGCTGCTATCCGCTGGACAGGCCGGCGCCACGGCGCCGGCGAAACTCGGCGGCGCGCTGGTGCAGGAAGTGGCCGAGTGTCTGGCCGGGCTCGTGTACGTCAACGCAATCAAGCCGAAGGCGCCGGCCATCTTTGGCACCTGGTGCTTCGTCTCGGATCTGCGTACCGGCGCGATGTCGGGCGGCAGCCCCGAACAGGCGCTGCTTTCCTCCGCGAGCGCGCAGCTCTCGCGCTTCTATGACCTCACGGGTGGAACCGCCTCCGGGATGAGCGATGCCAAATCGCCGGACGCGCAGGCCGGCTACGAGAAGGCCTACAACCACGCGCTGGTTGGCAACAGCGGCGCGAATCTGATCTACGAATCGGCCGGCATGCTGGCGAGCCTGCTAGGCTTCTCGTTCGAGAGCCTGCTGATCGACAACGACATCATCGGCGCCGTACAGCGCACCATTCGCGGCATCGAGATCGACGATGAGTCGATCTCGCTCGACACCATGCGTTCGGTCTGCATCGACGGCGCCGGCCATTACCTCGGCGCCGAGCAGACGCTGAGGCTCATGCAGAAGGACTATGTGTATCCGGTCGTCGGCGACCGCTCGAGCCCGAATGAGTGGCTCGAACAGGGTCGTCCGACGGTGGTCGATCGCGCGGCGCGCAAGCTCGCCACGATCCTCGCGACGCACTATCCCTCCCACATCCCGAAGGCTGTCGACGATCTCATTCGGGAGAAGTTTCCGGTGCGACTGCCGCGCGAGGCAATGAAGCCCGCCGGCTGAGAGGCGCTTCGGCAACGGTTCCTGGCGCTGCCGCGCGCGGAACGGACGCCCCGCGCGAGCGGCGTCATGCGCGCAGGCGCAGGTTCTCCGGGTCGAACAGGGGCTCGCGTCCGACAACCGCCGCACGCCGCTCGCCGAGCACGTCGACTTCGAGCTCGACGCCCGGCCTGGCGAGACCGCTGCGCACATACGCGAGAGCGATGCTCTTCTTGAGCGTGTGGCTCCACACTCCGGACGTCGCGAGGCCCACGTTGACGCCACCGGCGAACACGCTGCTGCAATAGGGCACATCGGCGGTGCCGTCTTCGGTGAGCACCAGCGGCACGAAGCGGCAACGGGGCCCACGATCGCGCTCGGCCATGAGCGCATCGCGGCCGACAAAGTCCTTCTTGTTGAAGTCGATGAAGCGGTCGAGCGAAGCCTCGAGCGGCGAGTAGCCCGACTCGAGATCCGATTTCCAGCCGCGGTAGCACTTGTCGATGCGCAGGCTGTCCATCGCGTACATGCCGAAATGACGCAGCCCCTGTTCGCGGCCCGCCTCCATGAGCTCCTCGTAGATCAGCGGCAGATAGTCGGTGGGCGCGTGCAGCTCCCAGCCAAGCTCGCCGACGTAGTTTACGCGCAGCGCGAGCGCCGTCGCGGATCCGATTTCGATATGTCGAGCCGAGAGCCACGGGAATGCGGCGTTCGACAGGTCTGCCTTCGTGATCCGTCCCAGGATGTCACGTGCGCAGGGTCCCGCGACGATCAGCGTGCCCATGCGCGCGGACAGCTGCTCGATGTGCACCGAGCCATCGGCGGGGAGCGCGCGCGTCAGCACATCGTCGTCATGGTGCTCGGCCACGGCCGCCGAGATTGCATAGAACTGCCCGGCGTGCAGGCGCGTGACCGTGAACTCGCTGACGATGTGCCCGCGCTGATCGAGTGCGTAGGCGAGGCCGATGCGGCCGAGCTTTGGCAGGCGCGAGCACAGCAGCCGGTCGAGATAAGCCTCGGCGCCGGGACCTGAGATCATGAATCTGGAAAAGCCCGGCAGGTCCATGAGCCCGGCGCGCTCGCGCACCGCCTGCACTTCCGCGCCGACGGTCGCGAACCAGTGGCACGCGCGACGGAAAGAAAGCGACTGCACGTCGCTGCGGCCGTCTGTGTCGTACCACAGCGCCCGTTCCCAGCCACCGCGCACACCGAAGCGCGCGCCCTGCGCGGCGAGACGCTGGTGCAGCGGCGAGGTGCGCAGCGGTCGCCCCGCGGGCCGCTCCTCGTACGGAAAGGCCGGTGCGTACTCGTTCTGGTAGGTCTCGATCGCCTTGGCGAGCGTATAGGCCTTGGTTGCGTAGCTCGTGTAGCGGCGCGGATCGATCGACCACAAGTCCCATGCGGGCCCGCCATCGACCACCCACTCGGCGAGCGCTTTGCCGGCGCCGCCCGCCTGCGCAATGCCGAAACTGAAGGTGTTGCAGTGGTAGAAATTATGCAGCCCGTGCGCGGGGCCGAGGTACGGCAGCCCATCCGGTGAATACGGGATCGGCCCGTTGACGACGCGCTTGATGCCCGCGCGCGCCAGCACAGGCACGCGCTTGAACGCCGCCTCCAGGTAGTGCTCAAGCCGCTCGAGGTCGTCCGGCCAGAGCTTGTAGGAAAAGTCGTCCGGAATGCCGTCCTGCCACGCGGCGGTCGCGCGCTGCTCGTAAGGCCCGAGAATCAGTCCGCCGCGTTCCTGCCTGAGGTAATACGACACATCCGGGTCGCGCAGCAGCGGCACGCGCACGCTACGGGCGAGAAGCTCCGGCACGTCCTCGGTGACCAGGTACTGATGCGACATCGTGACGATCGGCAGTGTCTGCCCAATGAGCGCCATCACTTCACCGGCACGATAGCCAGCGGCATTGACGACCACGTCCGCGAGATACTCACCCTTGTCGGTTGTCACGTGCCATTCGCCGGTCGGCCGCTGTGCGAGCGCCGTGACCTTCGTGAAGCGTTGCACGCGCGCGCCGAGCTTGCGTGCGGCCGCGGCAAACGCCTGGGTCAGCTGCGCCGGGTCGATGTCGCCATCCTCGGGATCCCACAGCGCGCCCTTGAGATCTTCGAGTTCGACCAGTGGGTAGCGCTCGCGAAGTCGTGCCGGCGTCAGGAGTTCGTAGTCGAGCCCGTTTGCATGGGCAAGCCCGAGTACGTACCGGTACTCGTCCATCCGTTCATCGGTATGCGCAAGCCGTACCGAACCGGTGATGTGGTAGTTGATCGGGTAGTCCGGATCGGCGGCGAGGCGCCGGTAGAGCGCTGCCGAATACTGCTGCAGCTTGAGCACGCCCCAGCCCGTTGAGAAGGTCGGGGCGTTGCCCGCGGCATGCCAGGTCGAACCCGAAGTCAGTTCGTTCTGCTCGAGCAGCACGGCGTCTGTCCAGCCGAACAGGCAGAGGTGGTACAGGCAGCTGCAGCCCACCGCGCCGCCACCGATCACCACGACCCGCACTCTGTCGGCCATATTCGGATGCTCAGGTCGCAGTCCACTTCACGATCGTGAAAAAAGTATATACTTTTTTCACGGCCATCATTCCAAAGAATCCCGGCAGTTCTTGAAGTGCAGCAAACAGCGGCAGCGGCTTCCGCTTTTCCTTCGCATGTCGATGTCGTCATCATCGGCGGCGGCGTGGTCGGCGCAAGCGTCGCTTATCACCTGGCGAAGCGCGGCCAGGTCAATGTCGCGCTCCTTGAACGCCGGCAGCTCACTTGCGGCACCACGTGGCACGCGGCGGGTCTGGTCGGACAGCTGCGAGCGACGCAGAATCTCACGCGCCTCGCGCAATACACCGCAGGGCTCTACGCACGGCTCGAGGCCGAGACCGGACAGGCGACAGGGTTCAAGCAGACCGGATCGCTCGCGGTCGCGCCCACCGCCGCGCGCTTCGAGGAACTGAAGCGCGGTGCCTCGATGGCCCGCTGCTTCGGGCTCGAGGTCAATATCCTGAGCCCTGCCGAGGCCGGCAAGCTCTGGCCCCTGCTCGAGATCGATGATCTCGTTGGGGCTATTCACCTGCCGCAGGACGGCCAGACGAACCCGGTCGATACGACGCAGGCGCTCGCGCGCGGCGCCAGGAAATTCGGCGTAAAAGTCATTGAGAATTGCCGGGTCACGAATATTCGCACGCACGCGGGGCGCGTCACTGGTGTCGAGACCGACCGTGGACCCGTGCGCGCCGACATCGTCGTTAATTGCGCCGGCATGTGGGCGCGCGAGATCGGCGGATGGGTGAATGCGACCGTGCCGCTGCATGCCGCCGAGCACTTCTACTTGGTTACACCGCCGATCGCCGGATTGACCCCGGGGCTGCCCGTGCTGCGCGATTCGGATGGCTGCTCGTATTTCAAGGAGGACGCCGGCAAGCTCCTGGTCGGCTGGTTCGAAGCCGAGGCCAAGCCCTGGGGCATGGACGGGATTCCGGAAAACTTCTCGTTCGATCAACTTCCCGATGACCTCGCGCACATCGAGCCGCTCATCGAGTCGGCCATGCGCCGCGTGCCAGCGCTGCAAGATTCCGGCGTGCAGGTGTTCTTCAACGGACCGGAGAGCTTCACGCCCGATGACCGCTATCTGCTCGGCGAGACGCCGGAGGTGCGCGGCCTCTACGTCGCAGCCGGCTTCAACTCGATCGGTATCCAGTCGGCAGGCGGCGCGGGCAAGGTCCTTGCCGACTGGATCGTCGACGGGCATCCGCCCATGGACCTGTGGGACATCGACATCCGCCGCTGCATGCCGTTCCAGCGCAACAAGCGCTACCTGCGTGACCGCACGGTCGAATCGCTCGGCCTCCTTTATGCGATGCACTGGCCGTTCCGCCAGGCCGACACTGCGCGCGGCGTGCGCAAATCGACGCTCCACGACCGGCTGCTCGCAGCGGGCGCCTGTTTCGGCGAGGTTGCAGGTTTCGAGCGGCCCAACTGGTTCGCGCCTCCCGGGGTTGCAGCCGCTTATGAGTACAGCTACGGCCGGCAGAACTGGTTCGAGCACTCCGCAGCCGAGCACAAGGCCGTGCGCGACGCGGTGGGTCTGTTTGACCAGTCGTCCTTTGCCAAATTTGTCGTCGAGGGGCGCGACGCCGAATCCGTGCTCAACACGATCTCGGCCGCGGACGTCGCCGTGCCGGTCGGCAGGATCGTCTACACCCAGTGGCTCAATGAGCGCGGCGGCATCGAGGCGGACCTCACCGTCACCCGCGAGTCCGAACACCGCTATCTCGTGGTCACCGCCTGCGCCACGCAAACGCGCGATCTCGCATGGCTGTGCCGGCACATTCCCGAGGCAGCGCGCGCGGCCGCCGTCGACGTGTCGAGCGCGTACGCCGTGCTTGGCCTGATGGGACCCATGAGCCGGCAGCTCCTCGGCTCATTGACCGATGCCGAGCTTGGCAATGACGCGTTCCCGTTCGGCACTTCAAGGATCATCGACCTTGGCTACGCCCGCGTCCGCGCCAGCCGCATCACCTACGTCGGCGAACTGGGCTGGGAGTTCTACGTGCCCACCGACTGCGTGCAATCGATCTACGATGAGATCGTGCGTGCCGGAGCCGACTTTGGCCTGAAGCTCGCGGGCTATCACGCGATGAACTCGCTGCGCATGGAGAAGGCCTACCGCCACTGGGGCCATGACATCTCGGACGAGGACACGCCGCTCGAGGCCGGCCTCGGTTTTGCCGTCGCGTGGGACAAGCCCGGCGGCTTCATCGGCCGCGATGCCCTGTGGCGCCAGAAGGAAAACGGCGTACGTCGCCGTCTTGCATTGTTCGCTGTCGACCGTGCGGAGCCTGTGCTGTATCACAACGAGCCCATCTGGCGGGATGGCCGGCTGGTCGGACGCACGACCTCCGCGATGTTTGGCCACACGGTGGGACGTCAGCTGGCGATGGGATATGTTGAGAACGACGGTGAGGTCGTTTCGACCGACTGGATCGGCGCCGGACACTACGAACTCGAAGTGGCGGGGTTACGCGTGCCGGCGCTGGTATCGTTGCGGCCGTTCTATGATCCGGCCGGTCAGCGCATCAAGGCGTAGCCGTGCGCCGCAAGGAGTTGCCAAACGATCCGCCGCACGCCGAGCCTACGATCGGTCAGCAGATCCGGGAGCTCAGGCGCATCAAGCGCCTGACACTGCAACAGATGGCCGATACCCTGTTGGTGTCGGTCGGCTACCTGAGTCAGATCGAGCGCAATCGCTCGAAACTCCCGATCGGGACCCTGCGCCGGATCTGCGACGTTCTTGGCGTGCACATCACCTGGTTCTTTCCGGCGGGGGCCGCGGGCCCTCCAGCAGAGCGCAACTTCGTCGTGCGCGCGAGCAACCGACGCCGCATGAGCTTCACCGGGCTCGGCATCAACGAGGAATTGTTGTCCCCCAATCTGTCCGGTCCCCTTGAACTTTTGATGAGCACGGTCGAGCCCGGCGCGGACAGCGGCGAATACAGTCACGACGGCAATGAAGCGGGCGTGGTCGTCGCCGGGGTCATGGAGCTCTGGGTGAACGATCTGTACTTCCGGCTGGAATCGGGCGACAGCTTCTCGTTCAAGAGCACGGAGCGCCACCGCTGCCGGAATCCCGGCAAGGTGCCGACCAAAGTTATCTGGGTGATCACGCCGCCGCATTACTGAGCGGGCTGCAGGACGGTAAAGACGAGCAGACTCTCAATCACGCACGCGCATGACCGAACTGCGCCAGATACCACTGCTGAAACGTGACAACGCGCCGCTCCTGATCGGAGTAGCGCCCGGGCCGATAGCGCCTGGAAAAAATGCCCGCCTGATTGTTCTCGGTGATTTCCTTGTCCTGCGTCGTGGTGACGTCCCAGGCCCAGATCATGCGATCGACATCGTAGTCGGTGGCCTTGCCGTCGACGAGCCAGACGAGATCGACGTCTGTCTGCAAAGCGCTGCGCCGCGTGAACTGGAACATGACGGCAAAATCGTTGTCCGCGACAATGTGACTGACCGGCGTGAAGGAGAGGTGCATCCGTCCCTGATCAAATCCCAGGCGCTTACCCATCAGTGATGAAGCCGGCCGCCCGTCCTGCGTTTCGCTCTCATAGCGTTCCCGGATCGTGCGCTGGATCAAGAGGCGCAGGTGCGATGACTCGGGCCCATCGTCGATCGTTCCAATGGGACGCCCGAGCGCTGCGGCGCGCTTCTCCCAGGCCTCGAGCACCGGTGGGTATTTCTCAACCGCGTCGACCGGTCCCGAGCTTGGCCGGGCACCGCACGTGACCAGCGCTTCGGGCGGGTGCAGAGAGCAGAATTCTGGGTGCACCGTCGTGCAGTGGTAACACTCGACGAAAGTTTCGACAACGAGCTTCCAGTTCGCGCGGGTCGGGTAAGACTGCGTATGCGCGATCTTCGCGTTCGCAAAACCGTGAAAGTCGAGGAACAGCGCAAGCTCAGCGAACGTTGCCGAGAAGTCCTCCGGTTCTTCGTCGCAGAGGTTCACGAACCTCGGCGAGCCGGGCGGTCGTGCGCAGCGCCGCCTCCCGGATGTCGTCGTCATCGCCTTCCAGGAACCCCGGATGAATCTGGTCGCCATAGACCTCGGGCATGGCCCGGTACATCGGCGCGTCGGAGCGCCTGATGATCTCGGCCTGGAAGTCCTCGGCGTCAGACGATTCGGTCATCGGGGGGGGGCCGGGGGGGCTCGGCGGCGAGTATTTGATCATGCGCGAATCCGCGCAAGGCGGGAAGGGAGGCACATGGATTTCGGGTCGGCGCAGCGGGCCGCGTCACGCGGCGACTTGGCGCCCCGCGCGAGCGGTTCACCTTGATTCACATCAATGCGATCTCAAGTACTGAAAAATAGAAGATTCCTAGCGGCCTCCGCGGTTAGCTCCAGGCATATTGAGAAGCCGATGGGAATGGGATCCAACAAATCGCTCAACGACAAGCTGTACGACGAGTGTTTGAACGCAAATCACTTCTTGTCGGTCGATGACGCAAAGCGCAAGATCGCGCCCTGACGGATCGATTACAAGCTGTTTCGGCCGCACAGTTCCAGTTGTAGATGGACTTAAAACGGGACCGAATAGAAAAAATTGCGATTGGGGGGGGGCCGTATGCCGGAACTCCGCCTGTGATTTCTCAGTGATCCCAGTCGCGCGGCGATTGGAGGCTCCAGAGCCGTTTCCGCGTGATCGCAACAGATCATCCGGCCTGAGATGAAGAGCAAGAATAACTTCCTGGCGCGCGCCGTATGTGCGCCTGGCGCATATTGCCGCTGGCATCGTCCATTCTTCTTTCACTTGCGCATTATCGATGCCGTAACTTTGCTGATCGTGCTCAGTATCTCTGCTGATGCTTACAGTGCAACGCCCAATAGAAAGCCGATTATTTCTGGTACGCCACCCACCTCCGTGACCGTCGGGCAGAACTATTCCTTCACCCCGACCGCCAGCGATCCCGATGGCAATGCCCTCAGTTTTTCGATCGTGAACAAGCCGCCCTGGGCCAGCTTCAGCACCAGCACCGGGCAGTTATCGGGCACCCCCGGCACCGGCACCGCCGGCACCTATAGCAACATCCTCATCAGTGTCAGCGACGGCACCGCCAGTGCCGCGCTGCCAGCCTTTGGCATCGTGGTCAACGTGGCGAACCAGGCGCCGAGTATTGCCGGGACGCCGGCGGCATCCGTGACCGTCGGGCAGAACTATTCCTTCACCCCGACCGCCAGCGATCCCGATGGCAATGCCCTCAGTTTTTCGATCGTGAACAAGCCGCCCTGGGCCAGCTTCAGCACCAGCACCGGGCAGTTATCGGGCACC
>CAYYQQ010000006.1:52303-53536 GCA_964473595.1 uncultured Steroidobacteraceae bacterium
TGCCGACGGCGACCGATGCGGAGGGCGATCCGTTGAGCTTCAGCATCCAGAACAAGCCGCCCTGGGCCAGCTTCAGCACCAGCACCGGGCAGTTATCGGGCACCCCCGGCACTGCCAACGCCGGCGAGTACATCAGCATCCTCATCAGTGTCAGTGACGGCCAGACCAGCGCGACCCTGCCGGCCTTCAGTATCGTGGTCAGCGTGGCGAACCGGGCGCCGAGTATTGCCGGCACGCCACCCACCTCCGTGACGGTCGGACAAAGCTACTCCTTCACCCCGACCGCCAGCGATCCCGATGGAGACGCGCTGACGTTCTCGATCTCCGGCAAGCCAGACTGGGCGAACTTCAATATATCAAGCGGTCGGCTGTCCGGGACCCCGACTGAAGCAGATGTCGGTACAACGCCGTTGATCGTGATCACCGTCAGCGATGGTCAGGCCGGGACGGCGTTGGCTGCGTTCACAATTCAAGTCCAAAGTGCGGGGGCTGCCACATGTTCAACTACGCTTCTGTGGACACCGCCTACAGAACGCACGGATGGCTCACCACTTGTAAATCTGGCTGGTTATCGGATCCATTATGGGACCGCGAGCACATCGTACGATCGCCTCATTGATGTGAACAATCCTGGGATCGCGAGTTACGTTGTCGAAGGTTTGGTTGTTGCAACTTGGTATTTTGTCGTCACTGCCTATGATGCGGGCGGCCTGACGAGCACATATTCCAACGAGGCATCCAAGCAGATTAGTGACTCCTGCGGTTATTGAACCCTGTGCCGTGTTTTGCCGGCACTCGCGTCATTGACACTCATTTGCGGTTCGCTGATACGATGCCGCGGATCATTCGGCGCCTGAAGAACCGGAGCCATCATGAGAAAAAAGCAGCTGGCGGCATTCCTCGCGGCCGTCCTGGCGTCTGCAAGTATCACTGCGAGCCACGCCGACATGGCGGCCGCAAAGCGATGGGTTGACAAGGAGTTCCAGCCTTCGACGCTCTCGAAAGAGCAGCAGTTGAAGGAGATGGAATGGTTCGTCAAAGCCGCGCAGCCGTTCAAGGGCACGGAAATCAACGTGCTGTCGGAGACCATCCCGACCCACGAATATGAATCGAAGACCCTGGCCAGGGCCTTTGAGGAGATCACCGGGATCAAGGTGAATCACCAGGTGCTCGGCGAAGGCGAGGTCGTGCAGGCGGTGCAGACGCAGATGCAGACCAACCGCAACCTGTACG
>CAYYQQ010000007.1:0-53290 GCA_964473595.1 uncultured Steroidobacteraceae bacterium
CCGCCAGCCCGTCAGTTCCTCAGCCACCGGATTCAGGTACTCGTCACGACTGTGCGCGTCGCAGGTGATCACGCCGTCACCGATCGACTGCAGCGTGATCTGGGCACTTTCCTTCTCACGGAACAGCGCTTCCTCGTAGAGCTTGCGCTCGGTGATGTCGAGTTCCACGCCGATCAACCGGCGCAGTCGCCCCTGAGCGTCGACGCGCGCGCGGGCGCGCCCGACGACCCAGCGCCATTCGCCGTCCGTGTGCTTCAGTCGATGCACGCTCTCGAACATCGGTGTCTTGCCGCCGATGTGATCGCGCATCGACGCGGAAACGCGCGCGAGATCCTCCGGATGCACCATCCGGTGCCAGTCCGGTGACGTGATGACGTCGTCTTCGGCGAAGCCGAGCATCGTTTTCCAGCGCGGTGAGAACCAGGTCCGGTTGCCCTGGGCGTCGTAATCCCACAACCCGTCATTCGCGCAGGGCAGCGCCATGTCCTGGCGTTCCTGCATGTCGGCCAGGCGGTCGGCCAGCGAAACCTTCTCGAGACCGGTCGCGAGACTGGTGCCGACCAGCTTCAGCAGCAGGTGCAGATTGACGTCCCAGCCGTCACGCGGCGTCGACGAGGCGAAGGCGAGGAATCCACGCACGGTGCCCTGGACCGCGAACGCGATCAGCAGCAGCGAGCGGATGTCGAGTCCTGCAAGCCGGGCAGCGTCGCTCGCCTGCTCGGGCCGCACGCTGACAGTGTCGCGGATCTCGAGGATGCGAACATGCTCCAGCCTCGAGCGGATCCAGGGTAGCGCTTCCAGGTGCTCGCCCTTCAGCATTTCGGGTCGGCACTGGGCGAATGGCCCCTTGGAGGTTGCGAGCGAATCGATGCGTTCGCCATGGCCGTCGAGCAACGCAAGGAAAACGGCGTCGGTATTGGTCGCTTCGCGCAGGACGTCGAGGTTCTGGCGGATCACCGCATCGGCATTGCCGGCGCTGATGTTCTGGAAGTCGACTGCGACTTTCGTGCAGGTGATGTCAATACCGAGCGGCGGGCGTTCCGCCCGCTGCTGCCACAGCTTCGGGGACAGGATGTCCGAAGCGGTGAACTCGGGAAACGATTCGCCTTGCACCGTAGGTACCCGGATTGGATCCCCCTGAATTCCCGGCAGTCTGTCAGTCCGGGATTTACCCACCGTAGGAACCAGTTAACGGTTCGGTACTTCCAGCCCCACCGGTAGTTGCGCCGCATTTTGTCAGAAACCATTAAGAAAGCAAGCTAAGCGTCTGTATTTACTATAGTCCATGGTCATGGATGCTGAGCTGGCAGTACCGAGGCCGGATCACAACCCCGGCTGATCAGCGCCTCCCGCGCCGCAGCGTAAAGCGCTTCCAGCTCGATCCTCATCCGCTCCTGCCACTCTTCGACACCACCTGCGTCGAGCCGCTTGGGAACGACGCACGGCTCGCCGACTGCAAGCACGGCGCTGGTGAATGGCAGCGGCAGGATGAACTTGTCCCAGGTCGGGAACAGGTACGCACGACGGGCCGCAAAGGCCATCGGCAGAATCGGCTTGCCGGATAGTTGCGACAGCAGGATCGCGCCTGGCTTGAATTCGTGTGGCGGCCCGTTCGGCCCGTCCGGGGTGATGGCCGGCGAGATGCCATCGCGGGTGATTGCCAGGTAATAGTCGCGCAGCGCACGCGCGCCTGTTGCGCTTGAGGAACCGCGGATTGCGTGGGCGCCGGCCCGCTGCACGATCATCGCCGGCATCTCGCCGTCCACCGACGGGCTCACCAGGAAGCCAAGCTTCAACCCGTCCGCGTGGTGCCCGATCAGGTACTTCGTTGGCAGCAGTTGCTGCTGATGCCAGTAAACCGGAATGACGACTCCGTAGTCGGCGAGCGCCCGCTGAAGCCTGCCTTCACCCAGCACCGCGACGACACGCGTCATTGCCCACCAGGCGCGAATGATCGCGCCGGCAATGGGCGCGCCCATGCGATAGAGGGTGTGTCGGGTTCTGGTGAGGCGCCGACTCGCCCGCGTAACCTTCCGGTACAGCGTATTGCGCTGCGGCGGATCCGGGTCGTTCACGCGCTGCTCCGGCGACTGCCAGTCCGGGATGCATCGAACAGCGTCGAAGCCGTAGCCCGCACGATCCGGAATCTCGACACAGGCGCCGTGGTCGCAATGGTGAGCACGAGATTCCGCTGGAGATCGAGCCGTTTGAGGTGGTATACGCGGCACGCATGATGCCCGACGGCACCTTCGATCTCCACTTCCCGGGCAGCGACGATGCCGGCGCCCGCCGCCTTGAGCACCGCTTCTTTGCAGGTCCAAAGCGCGGTTGCGCTCAGGCCGCCCGCGTGGATCCGTGCACGCTCGGCAGCAGAGGTCACCAGCCGCAGGGATTCCGGATGCACGGCATCGGCGGATTCCAGATCCACGCCGATCGCGACGCCCGGCGGTGCGACCGCGCTGACCGCACGGCCAGCCGCATGCGCAATGCTGAAATCCGGACCATCGGGCCAGCGGGGCTTTCCACCCGGACTCTCGCCCAGCAATGAAAGTGAAGGCAGCGGAATGTACAGCGCGCAAGCTGCGAGCAATGCGAGGCCAGTCAGGCTTTCGAGGCCACGGCCCGCGTCGAGTTCGCGCGCAAGCGCGGCGCTTCGTTGCGCGGGCAGGCGGGCAAGCCAGGCTGCAATCACCCGCGCTGGCAGCGTGGCGGGAACCCGCACCCAATGTAGTAGGATCATCGCCAACGAGTCTACGCGACCGCCCGAAGTACCGCCGAGCCCACCGGATGACCGAAGCCGAAACAATGGTGGAGCTCCTGATTGCCAGCCGCAAGGCGGACCGCTACATCGGCTACCTCGAGACCGAGACCGTCGAGCGTCGGGTTTCGTATGCGGAGTTGCACGAGCGCGCGCTCGGCATCCTGCGGCGGCTGCAACGCCTCGGCCTGTCACGCGGCGATCACCTGATCATTTTCCTGAACAACAATGAGGCATTCCTCGACGGTTTCTGGGCAGCGATCGCAGGCGGTATTGTTCCGGTCCCGCTCGCCGTCGGCATCAGCGACGAGCACCGCTTCAAGCTGCTGCGCGTCGCCAGGCAGCTGGGTCAACCGTGGCTCTATACGGATCTCAAGGCGATCGGGCGCCTCGCCGAATTTGCCGAGGAACAGGGCGAGCAGGCGGCATTTGAAATATTGCGTGCACGCGCGTTCCTGATCGACGACCTCGAGGACGTCGGCCGTGCGGCCGACCCGGTCAGCGCGCGACCCGACGACACCGCTTTCATCCAGTATTCCTCCGGCTCGACCAGCGACCCCAAGGGCGTGGTGCTGACGCACCGCAACGTGCTTGCGAATGCACGCGGTGTCACCGAAGCGGCCGGCTTCAACGATCGCGACGTGGCCGTATCGTGGATGCCACTGACCCACGACATGGGGCTGATCGGCTTCTGCATCATGATGTTCGCGAACCGCATCCAGCTCAACCTGATGCCGACGGAGCTGTTCGTCCGGCGCCCGCTGCTGTGGACGACGTTCCTGTCGCGCAAGAAGGCGACCCTGACTGCCTCGCCCAATTTCGGCTATCGCCATTACCTGAAGGTGCTCGGTGATCGCCAGATCGATGGCGTCGACCTGTCAGCCGTACGAGTGATTTTCAATGGGGCCGAGCCGATCAGCGTCGAATTGTGCGACGAGTTCATGAATCGCCTGGCGCCGGCTGGCCTCTCGCGCAGTGCGATGTACCCGGTCTACGGGCTCGCGGAGGCCACGGTCGCCATGACGTTCCCGGTGCTCGGCAGCCCTTACCGCAGCGTGTGCGTCGAGCGTCACCACCTTCGCATCGGCGAGCGGATCAAGGTCAGGCCCGCAGTCGATGCGGATTCGCTCACGCTGATGCAGGTGGGCCGCGCCATCCCCTACGCCGAATTGCGCCTCGTGGATGACGCCGATCAGCCGGTCGCCGAGGATTGTGTCGGTCACATCCAGATCCGCGGTGACAATGTCACTGCCGGCTATTACCGCGCCCCGGAAGCGAATGCGGCCGTCTTCACCGCCGACGGCTGGCTACGGACCGGCGATCTCGGCTTCTCGCATGGCGGCGAACTGGTCATCGCCGGGCGCGCCAAGGAAATCATCTTCGTCAACGGCCAGAACTACTTTCCACACGACATCGAGGCGATCGCGCAGCGCGCAAGCGGGCTCGAACTCGGCAAGGTTGCCGCAGCCGGCTGCCGGCCGCCGGGCGCCGATACGGAGCAACTGGTGCTGTTCGTGCTGCATCGTGGATCGCTTGCGGATTTCCTGCCGGTCGCGCGCGAAGTCGCGCGGCTCGTCAATGAGCACGCCGGGCTCGAAGTCGCCAATGTCGTGCCGATCCGCAGGATGCCAAAAACGACCAGCGGCAAGGTCCAGCGGGTCGCACTCGAGAAATCCTGGCTGGCCGGCGAATTCGACACCGAAACTGCCGAACTCGAGCGCCTGCGCGTGGCCGCGCAGGTGCCGGGCGAACGATCAACCAGTGAGATCGAGAATCGCATCCAGGCGATCATCGATGAGCTACTGCCGGACAAGCGCGTGGAACCGGATGACAACCTGTTCGAAGTCGGCGCGAGCTCGCTGACACTCGTGCAGATCCATGAGCGCATCGATCGCGAGTTTCCAGGCCGGCTTGACCTGTCCGAGCTGTTTGATCACCCGACCGTCCGCGACCTGGCCGGGCACCTCGCGAGCAAGCTCGCGGGTGGCTCAGTCTGATCGCGAAGCCGCTTCCACCCTCGCCGCTTGGTCGTCGGGCGCGCGCTGACGGCGAACCTTCCAGCGTTGATAACTCCACAGCCAGTCGGCGGGATGTTCGCGCGTCAGTGCCTCGACGTGCCGCGCATAGTGATCAATGATCGCGCCCTCCGCCAGTTCTTCGCCGGCATCGGCCAGCGGCTCGAATGTCACGGTGTAGTACCCGCGTGATTCACGCCGCATGGCCAGGTAGTACACGGCCATTTTTCCGACCCGCGCGATCACATCCGGACCCAGGTAGAAAGCCGTGTCCTGACCGAAGAACTGCGTGAAATAGCGGACTGCGGACGACACCGGATTCTGGTCCGCGACCATCGCCACGATCCGCGCCTGCCGGCGATGACGCAGCACGCGGATCAGGAGTCGCCCGGCGGGGATCATGTGCGCGCCGAATCGCGAACGGATGGTCAGGAACAACCGATCGCCCCAGCGGCCAATCAGCGGTTTGTACGCGGCATCCAGCGGATGCCCCATGCCGAGCGACAGCGCGAGCAGGGCCCATTCCCAGTTGCAATTGTGCGAGGTCACAATCAGGACCGACCGTCCCGCATCGAGCGCCGCTCGGGCCGGGCCCGCATCGACCAGCCGAACACGCTTGCGGATTTCGTCCGCGCCGATCGAAAGGGCCTTGACCATCTCGCAGGTCACATCGCCAAAGTTCCGGTAGAAGCTGCGCCGGGTCGCGTTGATCCATGCCTCGTCCTTGTCGGGAAAGCAGCGCCGCAGCTGCGCGTCGACGAGCGTGCGCTCGTGACGCACGATGTGCTCTGCGAGCCAGGCGAAGAAATCCGCAATCCGGTACCAGGCTGGCAGCGGCAGCGCTGCAATCGCACGCAACCACAGCGGTACGCGCTTGAACGGCTTGCGATGCTCGAGGTCGGCGGGCTTGCTGCGCATCGGCGCCCGAGCTTACCCGAACCACCGGCGTTTATCTGCCCGGCCATTGCCGGTAAGATGTGCCGATGGCCACCGAAGCCTTCATCTACGACCATGTACGCACGCCGCGGGGCCGCGGACGCACCGATGGCGCCCTGCACACGGTAACGCCGGTCAATCTGGCTGCGCAGGCGCTCGCAGCACTCGCGACCCGCACCGGTCTCGACACGGCACTGCTCGACGACGTGGTACTCGGTTGCGTGACGCCGGTCGGCGAACAGGGCGCCGACATTGCGCGCACGGCCGTGCTGCACGCGGGATTTGCCGAAAACGTGCCGGGCAAGCAGTTGAACCGCTTCTGTGCCTCGGGTCTCGAGGCCGTCAATACAGCAGCGGCGCAGGTCATGTCGGGGCAATCGGATCTGGTGGTCGGCGGCGGTGTTGAGTCCATGTCACGCGTGCCGATGGGCGCCGACGGCGGCGCCTGGCCGATCGACCCGGCGGTCGCCTATTCTTTGTACTTCGTGCCGCAGGGCATCAGCGCTGACCTGATCGCGACGATCGACGGCTACAGTCGCGAGCAGGTCGATGCCTATGCGCTCGAGAGCCAGCGTCGCGCCGCCCACGCCTGGCAGGAAGGGTGGTTCGGGCGATCGATCGTGCCGGTGCGTGACCTGCTCGGCCAGGTGCTGCTCGAGCGCGACGAGTACATGCGTCCACAGACCACCGCCGCGGATCTCGCGGGCCTGAAGCCGGCCTTCGTGGTGCCCGGCGAGCAGGGCGGCTTCGATGCCGTCGCCTTGCAGCGCTACCCTGCGGTAGAAGCGATCCGGCATGTGCATACGGCCGGCAATTCCAGCGGCATCGTCGATGGCGCCGCTGCGGTGCTGGTCGGGGCAAAGGGAATGGCCCGCAAGCTCGGCCTGAAGCCGCGCGCGAAGATCCGCGCATTTGCGTCGATCGGCAGCGAACCGACAATCATGCTGACCGGTCCGGCGGCGGCGAGCAGAAAGGCGCTGAAGCGTGCGCGCATGACCCCCGGCGACATCGACCTCTGGGAAATCAACGAGGCCTTTTCAGCCGTGGTGCTGCGCTACCTGCGCGATATGCAACTCGATCCGGCAAAGGTCAATGTTGCCGGCGGCGCGATCGCCATGGGCCACCCGCTCGGCGCGACCGGCGCGATCGTGCTCGGCATCGTGCTCGATGAACTCGAGCGTCGCGGCCTTGCCACGGCGCTGGTGACGCTTTGCATCGGCGCCGGCATGGGTACGGCCACGATCATCGAGAGGGTCTGATGGCCGGGACGCTGCGCATCGAGATCGACGACGACGGCATCGCGACACTCACGATCGATTGCCCCGGCAAGCCGGTCAATGTCGTGACGCCGGAGTTCATCGCGGAATTCACGGCGGCGGTCGAACGCGTGGCAACCGACGCAAGAATCAGTGGCGCGATCCTGACCTCGGCCAAGGCTGATTTTATGGCAGGCGCCGACCTCAAGAATTTCGTCACCGCTTATGATCGTGGTGTCACTGCCATCGAGGCCGCCAGGCAGAGCCACGATTTCAGCCGCAGCTTACGGCGTCTCGAGACTTGCGGGAAACCCGTGGTCGCGGCGATCAATGGCCTGGCACTTGGCGCGGGCTTTGAACTGGCGCTCGCCTGCCACTACCGCGTATTGGCCGATGAACCGAAGGCCGTCGTCGGCCTTCCTGAAGTCCAGGTCGGCCTGCTGCCCGGCGCCGGCGGCACGCAGCGCCTGCCGCGACTGATCGGCATTGCGAATGCGCTGCCCTTGATCGGCGAAGGCCGGCATGTCCGGCCTGCCGAGGCTCTGAAGCTCGGCATGGTGCACGAACTTGCCCCGCGCGCCGAAGTCCTCGCGCGCGCGCGCGCCTGGCTTGCGGGCCAGCCGGAGGCGATACAACCCTGGGATCGCAAGGGCTGGCGCATGCCCGGCGGCGCGGGCATGCAGAATCCCGCAGTGGCGCAGACTTTCATGGTGGGCAACGCGCTGGTTGCGAAGGCGACGATGCGGAATTATCCGGCGCCGGTCGCGATCATGTCTTGCGTCTACGAAGGCACGCAGTTGCCAATCGATGCCGGACTCGCGATCGAATCCAGGTATTTCGGCAAGCTGCTGGCGGGACCCGTGGCGCGCAACCTGATGCGCACGATGTTCGTCAACAAGGGCCTCGCCGATAACCTCGCGCGCCGTCCGGACGGAGTGCCGAAAAGCCGCGTCGCGAAGCTCGGCATCCTCGGGGCCGGCATGATGGGCGCGGGTATCGCCCATATCTCGGCGCAAGCCGGCATCGATGTCGTGCTGCTGGACACGACAGCAGATCGCGCGAATCAGGGCAAGGAACATTCACGCCAGTTGCTGGCCAAGGACCTGGAGCGCGGCCGCATCGATCAGGCGCGCATGGAGGCGACGCTCGCCCGTATCCGGCCCACCGCGGACTACGGCGACCTCGCCGGCTGCGAGCTGGTAGTCGAAGCGGTATTCGAGGACCGCGAGATCAAGGCAGGAGTGACGGCAAAGGCCGAGGCCGTGCTCGGCCGCGACAGCGTATTTGCAAGCAACACCTCGACACTTCCGATCACGGGATTGGCAAAGGCCTCGAAGCGGCCAGCACGATTCATCGGCCTGCATTTTTTCTCGCCGGTCGAGAAGATGCCGCTGGTCGAGATCATCGTCGGCAAGAAGACCGACGCGACGACGATCGCCCGCGCCTTCGATTTCGTCGGGCAGATCCGCAAGACGCCGATTCTCGTGAATGACAGCCGGGGCTTCTTTACCAGCCGCGTGTTCAGCACCATTGTGAATGAAGGCCAGGCGATGCTGGCCGAGGGCATCCTGCCCGCGCTGATCGAGAATGCTGCAAAGCTCGCCGGCATGCCGGTCGGGCCGCTGGCGGTCTCCGATGAAGTCACGCTCGAACTGCAGTGGAAGGTCACCCGGCAGACGGAACAGGACCTCGGCGCAAGGTACCGCCGCCCGGTCAGTTACGAGGTCTTGCAGCGCATGGTCGTCGAGCAGAAACGGCTGGGCCGGCGATCGGGTGGCGGCTTCTATGATTACCCGGCAGGCCTGCCAAAGCAGCTGTGGCCCGGGCTCGCACAGCACTGGCCGCCCGCCGCGACGCAGCCGTCGGTGACGGAAGTGCGGGAGCGGCTGCTGCACATACAGGCGCTGGAGACCGCACGTTGCGTCGAGGAAGGGGTGCTGACGGATCCGGCTGACGGCGATCTCGGCTCGATACTGGGAATCGGGTTCCCGGCCTGGTCCGGCGGCGCGCTGTCCTACATCGACACCATCGGCATCGCGGTTTTCGTTGCCGATTGCACGCGCCTGGCGAGGACGCACGGGCCACGCTTCAAGCCGTCGCGCTGGCTGAAGCAGCGCGCCGAGCGCGGCGAGAGCTTCTACCCGCCGACGGCCGTCCGCGGCGCGGCCTGAGGCGGCCACCCATTCGGGACTTCGCGCATGTGACACTGGCGCCCGATAGCGCGACAATCCAGCGGGTAGCGACGCCGAATGACGACAGCAGGCGGTGACCATGACCGGTGAACTGGAACATCTGGGGCATTACATCGGCGGCCGGCGGGTCGCGGGCGGTTCCGGGCGTTCAGCGCCGGTGTTCAACCCGGCGCTCGGCGTCGCGACGACGCAGGTGGCGCTCGCCTCGGCCAGCGAGACCCGCGCAGCCATCGCCACGGCACGGGCAGCGCTGCCGGAATGGTCCGATACGCCGGCGCTACGCCGCGCACGTGTGCTGTTCCGTTTCCGGGATCTCATCGAAAAGCACTCTGAGGAAATCGCCGGAATACTGACGCGCGAGCACGGCAAGGTGCTCGCGGATGCGCGCGGCGAAGTCACGCGCGGCCTGGAAATCGTCGAGTTCGCCTGCGGCATTCCACAGCTACTGAAGGGCGAATACAGCGACGCCGTCGGTCGCGGCATCGACAGCTGGTCGCTGCGCCAGCCGGTCGGCGTCTGTGCCGGCATCACGCCCTTCAACTTCCCGGCGATGGTGCCGATGTGGATGTTCCCGGTCGCCATCGCCTGCGGCAACACCTTCATTTTGAAGCCCTCCGAGAAGGACCCCGGCTGCCCGATGCGTCTTGCCGAACTCCTGACCGAAGCCGGCGCACCCCCCGGCGTACTGAATGTCGTCAATGGCGATCGCGAGGCCGTCGATACGCTCTTGACCGATCCCGGCGTGGATGCGATCAGCTTCGTCGGTTCGACGCCGGTCGCCGAGCATGTGTTCCGGACCGGCTCCAATCACGGCAAGCGCGTACAGGCGCTGGGTGGCGCGAAGAATCACATGGTCGTGATGCCGGATGCGGATCCCGCGGGCGCCGCTCATGCCCTGGCTGGCGCCGCCTACGGATCAGCCGGTGAGCGCTGCATGGCGATCTCGGTCGCGGTCGCCGTCGGCGATGCCGGCGACCGGTTGGTCGAGGCCCTGAAGAAAGAACTCGCGGCCATTCGCGTGCTGCCGGGCACGGCCGAGGGCGCCGACATGGGCCCGCTGGTGACGCGCGAGCACCTCGACCGTGTGCTGGGCTATGTGGGGACCGGCGTGCAGGAAGGCGCGAAGCTCGTCGTGGATGGCCGCAAGCTGAGCGTCGCCGGCCACGAGCGCGGCTTTTTCATGGGGCCCGTGCTGTTTGACGCGGTGACGCCAGCGATGCGCATCTACCGCGAAGAGATTTTCGGTCCGGTGCTCGTGATCGTGCGCGTGCCGGATCTCGACGCGGCGCTTGGGCTGATCGATGGCCATGAATACGGCAATGGCACGGCGATCTTCACGCGTGACGGCGGCGCCGCGCGCGAGTTCTGCCGCCGCGTCACGGCCGGCATGGTCGGCGTGAATGTGCCGATCCCGGTGCCGATGGCCTTCCACAGCTTCGGCGGCTGGAAGCGCTCCTTGTTCGGCCCCTTGCACATGCACGGGCCGGATGGCGTGCGTTTTTACACGCGGCTCAAGACTGTGACCGCGCGCTGGCCCACGGGCTCGAAGGGCGCCGAATTCACGATGCCGACGATGAAGTAATGCTCGGTCTCATGATGCAGACGCCGCTCCTGATCACCGGGATCATGCGGCATGCAGAGCGGGTCAACGGGAAGGCCGAGGTCGTTTCGGTCACGGCCGAGAACCCACGTCACCGCTGCACGCTGGCCGACGTGTTCCGTCGTGCCCGCAAGCTCGCGAACGCGCTGACCAGGGCCGGCGTGCAGCCCGGGGATCGCATCGCGACACTGGCCTGGAACGACTACCGCCACCTCGAGTTGTACTACGCGGTCTCCTGCATCGGCGCGATCCTGCACACGCTGAATCCGCGCCTGTATCCGGAGCAGATCGTCTACATCATCAATCACGCCGGCGACCGCATGCTGTTTGCGGACCTGGCCGTGATGCCGCTGGTCGAAAAACTGAAGCCATCACTCGCGACCGTTGAGCGGATCATCGTGCTTGGCAATGACTCCTACGAAGCCTTCATCGCCAATGAGCCCGACACCTTCGACTGGCCCGAGCTCGACGAGCGCACGGCGAGTGCGCTTTGCTATACCTCGGGCACGACCGGGAATCCAAAGGGTGTGCTGTTCGATCATCGATCCACGGTGTTGCACAGCTATGGCTCGGCGCTGGTGGACACGATGGGCTTCGGCCGGCGCGACACGGTCCTCGCCGTCGTGCCGATGTTTCATGCGAACGCCTGGGGCCTGCCATACAGCGCGCCGATGGTCGGCGCCAAACTCGTGTTTCCGGGACCGAAGATCGGCGACGGCGCGACGCTCGCCGCGCTGATCGACGAGGAAAAGGTGACGTTCGCGGCCGGCGTGCCGACCGTCTGGCAGCAATTGCTTGCTTACACGCGCGAGCACAACATCGTGCTCGAATCGCTGCAGCAAGTATTGATCGGCGGCTCGGCCTGCCCGCTGTCGATCATGAACGAGTTCCGCGACCGCCATGGCGTGTGGATCATCCACGCCTGGGGCATGACCGAGATGAGCCCGATCGGCAGCACTAACTCAAAGCCGCCGGGCTATGAGCAGATGAGCGCAGCCGAGCAGGATGCATTCCGGGTGCGGCAGGGTCACCCCTGCTTCGGCGTGGAAATGAAAATCGTGGATGACGCGGGCCAGGAACTGCCCCGGGACGGCAAGAGCTCCGGCATGCTGAAGGTTCGTGGCCCCTGGGTCTGCAGTGACTACTACCGACTTGGGGAAAAAAGTGCCACGCACGATGAGGAAGGCTGGTTCGCGACTGGCGATGTCGCCAATCTGAGTGACGACGGTTCGCTGCAGATTACCGACCGCGCCAAGGACGTCATCAAATCCGGCGGCGAATGGATCAGCTCGATGGACCTCGAATGTGTCGCGGCGGGCCATCCCAAGTTGCTGCAAGCCGCGGTCATCGGCGTCCCGCACCCAAAATGGGATGAGCGGCCGCTGCTGATCGCCGTGCCGCGCCCGGGTGAAAACCCGACGCGCGAAGAGTTGCTCGGCTGGCTCAGCGGCCGCGTGGCGAAATGGTGGATACCCGACGACGTGGTGTTCGTCGAAAAGATTCCGCTGACGGCGACCGGCAAGATCTCGAAGATCGAACTGCGCCAGCAGTTCAAGGACTACCGATTTGGTGCCGGGTAATAAAGGGGACGCAACCCTTTATCCGGGATAAAGGGTTGCGTCCCCTTTATTACCCCTGATTATCCGTGCGCGAACCGCTAATGTCTTCGGGCACAAGCGACCTCGGCCGTGTTTCCTGATCACTGCTGAAGTCGGGCCTACTGCACCCAGAAGTCCGCGTTGGTGAGTGCGGGCTTGGTCGTCAGGAAAGCAAAGCGTACCTTCGCAGCCGCTCCGGTACCGTCCTGGTCGTAATACAGATACCCGGTGGCCTGATCGTAAATTATCCGATGCTCCGCGGTGCTGGCCGCGATCCCCAACGTAAAGGCCGAAGCGGCCAGCGTCCCGGTCGTGGTCAGCGCCATGAAAATGGCGTTCTCCAGCCGGATCGTGTCATCGAGCGCATTGAAGTCCGTGATCCTGTCGAAATTCGTGCTGCCGTTGAGCGCCGTGGCGAACAGGAACCGGTCCCCCCCGGCACCGCCGGTGAGCGTGTCATTACTCTCCTTGCCATTCAGGGTATTGGCCGCGCCGTTGCCGAAGATCTTGTTGGCGAGCGTGTTTCCGGTGCCGTTGATCGCCGCCGTGCCGATGAGAGTCAGAATTTCCACGTTCGTCGGCAGTGCGCGGGAAATGCTACTGCGGATGGTATCCGTGCCCTGATTCAGGCCCTCCGTCACCTTGTCACCGATGTTATCCACATAATAAATGTCATTGCCCGCCATGCCTTTCATGACGTCGGCGCCGATCTTGCCGTTGAGCTGGTTGTTACCGCTGTTGCCCGTCAACGTATTGGCCAGGCTGTTGCCATTTCCATTGATAGCTGCGCTGCCGGTGAGAGTCAGATTTTCCACGTTCGTCGGCAGTGCGCGGGAAATGCTACTGCGGATGGTATCCGTGCCCTGATTCAGGCCCTCCGTCACCTTGTCACCGATGTTATCCACATAATAAATGTCATTGCCCGCCATGCCTTTCATGACGTCGGCGCCGATCTTGCCGTTGAGCTGGTTGTTACCGCTGTTGCCCGTCAACGTATTGGCCAGGCTGTTGCCATTTCCATTGATAGCTGCGCTGCCGGTGAGAATGAGGTTCTCGGTATTGGAGAGTAACGTGTAGGTCACCGAGGATTTCACCGTATCCACACCTTCGCCGGTCACTTCCACCACGGAGTCCCCCGTGTTGTCCACGATGTAGGTGTCGTCACCGGCGAGCCCCGTCATCACGTCGGCACCACCCTTGCCGTCCAGCGTGTCATTTCCGGGAGTCCCGAACAGATTGTCCGGACCCGGGGTGGCATCACCGAGGTATGCCAGGAAGGCTTCTGGAAAGCCGTTATGGTAGCCGTAACCGACAATCGCACTCCCGTCGGGCGAGACGTCGTACGCGATTTCCAAAGAATCCCACCCGGTGACGTCTGCGCCCTGCGCGACCAGCACCTCGAGCAAGTTTTGCATGCCGTTGGCTTGCGTCCAGTAGAAGGCCGCGGATGCACCCGCGATGCTGCCCGCACCCACCACCACCTCGCCGTTCTCGGAGGCACCGTGGGCCTCCGAACCGAAGTCTCCCCCGGGAAGATCGCTCAAGGCCACCATGCCACCCGCCTGGGTCCAGCGGAACGCCTCATCGCCCAGTCCGGAGCGGCTGATCCCCACCACCACCGAGCCGTCCGGAGAAACATCGAATGCCTGCGACCCGACGCTACCTCCCGCAAGGTCGCCAAGGCCCACCATGCCGTTTGCAGATGTCCAGCGGAAAGCCTGGCGACCCGATGAGGAGGTCCCATAGCCCACAACCACCAAACCGTCTTTAGAGACTGCAGTGGCCGACGAGTCGCCGATGCCGCCCGCGAAGTCACCGAGGCCCGACATGTCGCCGTCGTCGCCTGCGGAGGTCCAGCGGAACGCCTCCCGGCCGGAATCTGAGGTGCCAAAGCCCACAACGACTTGACCGTCCGCAGAGACATCGTTCGCAGACGAGTTCGGGTTTGAACCTCCGCCCGGAAGATCGCCCAGACTCTTCGTCGTGCTCTCGATCTTCGGGTCCTCGGACAACGTCCAGCGCACAGCCTCTCCATTCAGGGCGCGACTGACCCCGACCACCTCCGAGCCGTCTTCTGAGGCGGCATAGGCCTCGAAGAAGCCGGGGAACGTCATGCACGCACAGGCCGCCAATTCCTTCATTCCATCTGCTTGCGTCCAGCGGAAAGCGCCATTGGCCCCGCCGGAACCCTTACCCACCACCACCAGGCCGTTGGCCGATATCCCAAAGGCCCGCGAGTCGCTGTTGCCGCCCGGGAAATCGCCGAGGCCAATCAAGGTTGCGGCACGTGAATCGACGGGATTGATCGCGCCGAGGACCAGCGCCAGGGACGCCAGTAACGAACCGCTGCGCGAAGGACGGAAATCAGCGCGCACTGCCGCGACAGCGGTAGCGGCACCGAGATCAAGACGGAACATAGCGCACCCCCGCCGTGTTGCTGTTCGGCTCAATTTGCGTGGCGCCCCTTGCGCTGGGCGTTCTTTTTAAAAAGGCTACGCCTGTGCTCAGCCGGAGGCAAATGCACTGTGAACGCGCATTATGACAGTTATGCCAGATAATCCCGCGCGGAGGCCGCGGCAATAACGGCCGGCTGCGCTGTAATTCCGGCGATGTGCGCCTGCTCCACCACGAAATCTGCGTTGGTCAGCGCCGACTTTGCGGTCAGAAGAGTTGACGACGCCACTGACAGCATCCGCGCCGTAGATCGCCGAAGCGCCACGCCCCAGCACCTCGACGCGATCGATCCATAACAGTGGCAGAGTATTCAGATCGACCGAGGCGTCAGCGCCGATCCCGCTGTTTGGAAGACGCCAACCGTTCAGCAACACCAGCGTGGTGAGGCCGTGCGGTTCGACGCGGACTGATCCGTCGCTCGCGCCGCCGCCTTTGCCTGTCACAATTGACAGTCCGCCCGATTGACACTCAAATAGGGTCCTTCCCAAGGGGCCTACACCAAGGAAACCGACCCATGAAGCTCATCAAGCCCGCAAGCCTCTTTGTTGCCGGTATCGCAGTTGCGCTGGTCGCGGCCACATCCGCAATGGCCGAGAAGCCGCCGGCAACCTGGGACGGGCTCGAGTTGACGAAGAAAAAGGACCTCGACCTTGTCTATTTACGGCCCAATGTCCAGTTCAAGGCGTACAAAGACGTGAGCATCGACGAGGTGCAGGTTGCCTTCGACAAGAACTGGGACCCGAACGAGGACGTCCGCAGCGTTTCGCGCCGCCTGTCCACGGAGGATATCGAGAAGATCCGGTCCGACATGGTCACCGAATTCCGCAAGGTCTTCGTCGAGGAACTCGGCAAGGGCGGATACTTGGTGGTTGACAAGCCCGGCGACGACACGCTGCGCGTCAGCCCGGGCCTCGTCAACGTCTACATCACCGCGCCGGATCGCATGGAGGCGGGCCGCGTCACCACCTACACGACGGACGCCGGACGCATGACACTGGTGTTGGAGTTGCGTGACGGTCCCACGAACCAGCTGCTGGCGCGGGTCATCGACCAGAAGGCGGACACCGGCTTCGCGCAGGTATCGAATTCGGTCACGAACACGGCGGATTTCCGCCGCATGGTCCGCTCCTGGGCGCAGCGTCTCGTCAAGGGCCTCGACAAGGTGAACGGCAAGACGGATTGACAAGCTGTCGGAAAACTCTACTCCCCAGTGGTCCTGTTCGTCAGGGGGTTACACTACAAATGGCGTTCCCAAGAAGGGGGCCAAACGCAAGAAACCCACCAAATAGGCGGGTTCGGAGTTTCATGTTGGTAGTTAGGCTACGCCTAACAGGTTTTCAAATGGGATTTGCAGCCCATCGTGGAGTTTTTTGATCTGTGTGATCGATAGGTCTCGTTTTCGATTCAAGACCTCCGATACCCGGCCCCTTCCACCAAGAAAGGGCTCTAAATCCTTTCGATTAATTCCCATTTGTTCCATGCGAAATAGAATTGCCTCAACGGGATCGGGCGATTCAATTGGGAAGTGCTTCGATTCATAGGCATCTACAAGAGTCGCAAGCACATCAAGTTCTGCGCCAGCCTCAGAATCAGGCTCCGCATCTATCAATTCAGCAACGCGATCAAGCGCGTAGTTGTAATCGTCTTCCGTCTTAATGGGGCGAATGTTCATTAAATTGACTCCGCATCAATTTCATCGTATTGGGCATGCGTACCGATAAATCGTATGTAGCCAATTCGATATGGGTAATTGAACTTCACAACCAACCTGTACTTGTTGCCTGCAATGTTGAATGCGATGCGGTTATTTCCTATAACGCTGGCGTTTCCATATACGGCCTTGGCATCATGAGGAGAATTCCAATCAGCGTCTTTGACCTCGTGAAACCAAGCTTTTAGCGGTTGTTCGGCATCTGCGTTGGCTTCCCAAAAGTCTCTTAGGGTCGCCCTCGCGATGATTCTCACGGCGTTACCCTATCATGCTCCCAATTTGGGAGCAAGTGTCCAAAGTACCCCATTAAATCAATAGATTAGACTTTCAAGTAAAGATTAAGGCAAATCGATCAGCCATCTAGTCTTTACCGTACCCGCTTAAATGGCGGGTCTTCTCGGATAAACCAGACTTGTTGAGACATCGCTGGAGGTGTGTCTGGTGCCGGTGGAGGGAGTTGAACCCCCGACCTCTCGCTTACGAAGCGACTGCTCTACCAACTGAGCTACACCGGCGTTGGGGGCGCGAAGTATAGGCAAGGCCCGACCTGCTAGCAACGCAACTGAGCAACGCCGCGAGCTAGACCTTGGGCCGCACCCGGATCACGACCTCGACCGCGATCGACTCCGTACCCGGCGGCAGGGCCGGAAGCCTGGCGAACTCGATGGCGCCCGGCGGCACGTCGATCAGCTCGCCGCTTCCCTCCACATGGAAATGGTGGTGCGGCAGCGTGTTGGAATCAAAGAGTCCGCGCTCGCGACCGACGGAAAGCGCTTTCAGCAGGCCTTTGTCCGCAAAGAGATTCAGCGTGTTGTAGACGGTCGCCTTCGACACCCGCGTGCCGTCGCGGCCCAGTAGCCGGATCACCTGCTCGGCGGTCAGGTGCTGCTTGCGCGCGAACAGCAATTCCGCGATGCGGATGCGCTGGGCAGTGGGATGGATACCATGGGTTGCGAGCGCGTCGGCGATGCGCTTGCGATCGACTCGGGGTGTCGGGATTGCAGCGTCCATGGGACGCAAATATACGCTCCGGTGGAAATCCGCTCAAATGCGGCGGAATTGCAGCAGGGAGCGCACGCATGCCCGAGTTAGCCTCGATCCATGCAACGCGGCTATACCCTGCTCGAATTGTTGGTCGCACTGGCGCTGGCGGCCATCCTTGCGACCATTGCCTATCCAGGCTTTAGCGCGTGGTTGCTCGACAGCCGCCGCGACGCGACTGTCACGATCGCCCTGCATGCGGTGCATGCCGCGCGCCAGTTCGCTGCGACTCGCGCTGAGTCGATTGAACTCTGCGGCTCGCTCGATACGGTGCATTGCTCCGGCACGGTCGACTGGTCTTCGGGCCTGTTGATCCTCGGTGCGGACGGCACCGTCCACCGAAGCCTTCCATCATTTCGATCGACTCATGGACCGACACTGAGATCAAACCGTGCCGTCATCCGCTTCGAGCCTGGCACGAGTTACGCCAGCCCGGCAACGATGACAATCTGCGATCGGCGTGGCGGCGGCGCCGCACGTGCGGTCATCGTGAGCCGCAGCGGTCGCCCGCGCGTCAGCGCACGCGATGCCTCGAACCGGGTGCTGCAGTGCTGACGATCATACCGGCGCGAGGCTTCACCCTGATCGAGGCACTCGTAGCAATTGTCATCATGGTCGTAGGCCTCGCCGGCTTAGCTACGCTGCTGTTGCAAACCGTGCGGCAGGAGCGCGAATCGGGCAACCGCCGTGCGGCACTCCGGATTGCGACTTCGATGGCGGATCAACTGCGTGCCGTCAGAAGGCCGGACGGACGTCCGGTCCTGGCGATCACCGGAATCGAAGCAGCGGTGGCCTGCGCCGATCACGCCGCCAGCTGTGAGGCGGAACGTGCGGCGGAACGGCTTCGCGCCACCTGGACGGCAGAGGCTGCCTACACATTGCCACAAGGCGCTGCGGCCAGAGTTGGAGTCCCGAATCCACTTGTTCCGGAATACCTGATCTCGATCGACTGGCCGGCGGTCGGTGGCGGCACGGAGCAACTCCGGCTGCCGGTGACCACGTGACGCGAATCAAGGGTCTCACCCTCGTCGAAGTGATGATCGCGATGTTGCTGGTGCTGATCGCGAGCGCAGGGGCACTCGCGCTGGTCGCGCGTGGCCGGACGGCGCAACGTACTGGCGAGACCGTGGCCACGCTCGAGGAAATTACCGACGCTGCATTTGCAATCCTGGTCGAGGAGTTGCGCATGGCGGGCTACCTCGGCCTCGCCGCCCCAGGCAGCCCCGTCATCGGCGCAAGCGTGATCGGCACTGCAGAAGCACCCGGCCTGGTCGTGACCGGTGGTTGCGGCCAATCGCTGGCTCACGACCTGGATACGACGGTTACAGCCGCCGACGGCGCGTACCGCGTCGATGCGGCCGTTCCGCTGCGATGCGCTGCGGGCCCGAATGGCCGGGTCGTGGCCGGCGCGGACACCCTGACCGTGCGGCATGCATCTGCGGCCGCCGCGCCATTGGGCGCCGGTCGCCTGCAGATCGAGTCCAATCTGCGCGCGGCCCGCCTGATGACGGATGGCATCGCGCGTCTTGGCGCCGGTGCGCGTGTTCATGACCTGGAAGTCAGCGTCTTCTATATCAGTGCCGATTCGAGTGCGCAGCGCGGCTGGCCTTCACTTCGCCGCAAGCGCCTGGTCGGCGGTAGCCGCCCGGCGTTCCAGGATGAAGAACTCGTCACCGGCGTCGAGGATATGCAGGTGGAGTTCGGTCTCGACAACCTGGACGACGATGACAGCTCAGTTGATCGCTGGGTCACTCCGGCTGAAGTTCCGGCACTGGACACACCGCGCGCTATCCGGCTGTGGATTCGTGCACGCAGCGACACTCCCGAGAACCCGCCGATCATTCTCCCGGCACTCGGCTATTCGAATCGTGTTGAGCCACCCGGATCGAGCCGGTTCCGACGCAAACTTTCGAGTCGGGTCATCGAATTGCGCAACCTGCAGGGCCGGCCATGAGGTCCGCCAACAGAGGCGCTGCGCTTGCTGTCGCGCTTGTGCTGCTGTCGGGCCTCTCCGCGCTCGCGCTGGCAGCGGCCACAACAGCGGTCACTGCACTGGCGCTGGCGGGACATCAACAAGCCGCGGCATTCGCACTCGAAGCAGCGGAAGCTGGCATTGCCAATGCATTGCAAACGGCGCGCGAACAGCCAGGCCCCAGTGTGGCGGGAACATTACCGCATGGCATCGGCGGCATCACGCAGGCGCGCTTTGAAACCCGAACGACGGAGCTCGATGGCAACGGCGCATTGCCACCGGGATTCAGCATCGGCACGACCAGCACGGCCTTTCAGGCACAGCACTATCTGATCGTGTCCGAGGGTCAGGCGACGCGGAATACACGGGTGAGGCTCGAACAGGGTTTCTATGTCGTGGTACCGCATCCATGAATGACCGCAGACCGATCGGCCGCCTGATGACATTGGCAGCGTGTTCGGTGCTCGGATTCGCGGGCCTGGCCTTGGCCGATCCAGACGAGGCATGGCTTGCGCGCGCGCCGCTGCCGGCCAATATCAGGCCATTGTTGGTCATCGTGCTCGATACCTCCGCCGCGATGGGCGAGCGGATCATGATCGCCAAGCCCTACGATCCACTGGCCGATTACGCACCCGCAGCCGGCGTGGCGCGGTCATGCGACCCGCAGCGCGTGTACTGGCGGCGCGGACCGGGCACGGCGCCGGACTGCGCGACCATGACTGGCCTTCCGATGGAGCCCACGACAACCGACAGCGGAATGCATTGCGAATCCGCGCGCGCCGCACTGGCGCGGCGCGGCTACTTCGTCTCCGCCCGCGCAGCGCAATGGCAGCCCATGGGAAAACATTGGGGCGCACTGCGCAAGGACAGTGCGGATGGTGTCGAGTGCCGGAACGATCGCGGGCGACACGGTCGCGTGGCCGGCCAGTGGTTCGCCGCCGATGGTCCATCCGGACCGTGGAATGCAATGCCGGCTTCCGAAATCAATTGGGACGCGGCGCCGCACGGCGATCCATACATCTTCTATGCGGGCAACTTCCTGAACTATCTGGCATCGGCCAGCAGAACCACCGAAGCGACCCTGTTGGAAGCTGCAACTGCGATGCTCTCCGGCGCCGTCGACGCGACGGATGAACTGGACGTCGCATTGGTCCGCTACTCCGATCGCGAGCCCGACGCCGAAGGTGGATTCGTCGCGCTCGCTCCGGTACCCGCCGCGATGGCCGCCGCACGACTACCGACATTATTGGCCGGATTGCCCGCATCTGGAGCCGCACCGCTCGCCGAGGCGATGACCGAAGTCGTGGCCTGGATGTCGGGTGGCGTCATCCGTTATGGCGAGGACGCACGCGCCGATATGGCCGCCCGTGACCCGCAGGACATCGCGCGCTATCTGTCACCATTCTCGAGTTCCTGCCGACCCGTGACAATTGCGCTGACGACTGCCGGCATGTCATCACAGGACGAGGGAGCCCGGCCCATCGCAGAAGGCGTACCAGGGTTCGCCGAATTGACCGGTGGATGCGATGCAAATTGCCTGCCGGCAATTGCGCAGTGGCTGACGCAGGCTGATCTGCGCGAGGCTCTTCCAGGCCGCCAGTTTGCATCGTTGAACTGGATCACGTCATCGCCATTGCCGGCTCTCGCGGCCCAGTCGCTGGACCAGGCTGGCGGCAGAGTCGAGTTTGCGGGAGACCCGCTCGCTTTCGCGAATGTTGTCGCACGCAGCCTGCAACACGATGCGGCGGTAGCTGCCAGCGCACAACTCTCGGCGGCTGGCTGGCTGCCTGCGGACGATTCGACGCATGAGCCGGCGGTACTATATGGTTTGTCGGCACCGCAGTCCCGGCAGCGCTGGCTGGGGAACCTGCTGCGCTATGGGCTGCGAGCGCCCGAAAGCCCGCTCGAAGCACCGGTTGCGATCGGGCGCGATGGAGCGTCTGCATTCGATCCGGGGACCGGCATGCCCCGCTACGACAGCAGCAGCGCGTGGAGCGATGGCCCGGACGGCGACGCGCTGCTTGCAGGTGGCGCTGCTGGCCAGCTGCCTGTCGCGGGATCGCGGCGACTGTACAGCAACATCACGACCGACGCCCTGACCTCCGCCGGCAATCGCCTGACTCCCGGCAATGCGTCATTGAGCGCGGCACTCTTGGGCCTGGGCCCGCACGATCAGGAAACCCCGGGCGAAGTCATTTCGTGGCTTCTGAATCAACGCCAGCTCGGCGATCCGGGCCTGCAGGCACCGGTGAGCCTGAGCGACGCCGGCGCCGACAGCCGCACCACATTTCTCGCGACCCATGACGGCTTGCTGCACGCATTCGACGCGGATACGGGCGTTGAGCGATGGGCATTCATTCCCAGAAAATTGCTGCCACGCCTTCCGGAATTGATGCGCGACGAAGCAAGCACCATCCGAAGCCACGGCATCGATGGAGCCCTGGTTGTGCATCGCCACGATCCCAACGGGGATGGCCGCATCGATGCATCGGCTGGCGAGCACCTGTGGCTGATATTCGGGCTTGGCCGCGGCGGCAGCGGCTACTACGCACTGGATGTCGCATCGCCCGACCAGCCACGATTGATGTGGTCACTCGAATCGACTGATCTGGGTGCCAACGCCGAGAGCTGGCCGGAACCGGTCATTTCACGATTGTCGGTCAACGGTTCCGGTCAGAGCCCCGGCTCCTGGGTCGTCGTGCTGGCGGGCGGATACGACCGCGCCTTCGATTTCCCGTATTCACCAGCGAGCTCCGCCGGCGCGTCGCTATCCATTTTCGATGCTGCAAGCGGGCATCGGTTGTGGCGCGCCGCGGGCAACGCCGCATTACTGCCCGACCTTCGGCCGCCAGAAATGACCACAAGCCTTGCCTCTGCACCCAGCATTCTCGATCTCGACGGTGATGGCTACGCCGATCGGCTCTACTTCGTCGACGTCGGTGGTGGCCTGTGGCGGATGGATCTGCGGAATGGGGCTGTGGCGGCAAATTTGGCGCAGGCCCGTCTGGTGGCGCGCCTTGGCGGCGAGGGCCAACGCTTCTACTCAACACCCGACATCGCGTTGGTCCGGGAATCCGGCGGCCTGGTGCCTGCGATCTCGATTGGCTCCGGCTGGCTTGCCAGGCCTCGCGATGCAAGCATCATCGACAGGTTCTACTCGATTCGCGATCGGGAGCCGGCCGCTGCCACCCTGCTGGAAACGGACTTGCATGATGCGACGGATGGTCTGGAGGCGATGCCTGCCGGCGCTCCGGGCTGGTTTGTGCGACTGGACGCGCACGGCCCCGGCGAAAAGGTGATCGGCTCATCGCTGACCTTCGATCAGCGCCTGCATTTCCTTACTTACCAGCCGCAAGCCGCGCCGGCGTCGGCTGTTTGTGGGCCGCCGCAAGCCGTGCGACGCCTGCGCACGCTGGACGTGCGAACCGGTCTGCCTTCGAATCGGCTGGATCTGCCGGGCGATCCGGACGAACACGAACTGCCCGGATCGGGCCTGCCGCCCGCGCTTCGCTTCGCATTTCCAGGTCCCTGGGAAGGCGCCTGCACTGACTGTCGCGCGCGACCCTTCGGCCTGATCGGCAGCGAGATCTTTGATGCCGGATTTGCCAACGACCCTGTCAAGACCTCATGGCGCAAATTACCAATCGAACCGGATTCACGCTGATCGAGGTATTGGTCGCGCTCGTGATCGTGGCAATCACCGCGTCCTATGCGTTTGCTTCGTACCGTCGGTACCTCGTGCGCAGCTATCGACTCGAAGCGGTCCAGGCCCTGCTGAGCGCTGCGGCGGAGCAGGAGAAATTTCACCTGGCGTATGGGCGATACAGCGACAAGCTGGATGCCGTCATCGGAAATGAGCCGCCGGGCCTGCCCGTGGCCTCAATCACGCCCCATCGGCGGTACGAGATGACGATCGAACTCGCCGACGCCGGCGTCTTCAGGCTGGTGGCAATACCGCTGACGAACGGCGGTCAAGGGAACGATACGGACTGCCGGCAATTTTCGATCGATGAGAGCGGACGCCGTCAGGCTCGCGACTCGACGGGCACCGATTCGACGAATCGTTGCTGGTGATCGCACTAGAGCGCTTGTGTTTTCGTCACCCCCCGCAGCGACTGCGGCAGTCCGAACACGACTTTCTCCTCACGTCCCATCACCTCGACGCCTTCCTGTCCGCCCCACTCGCGTAGCCGCGCGACCACCTGCTCCACAAGCATCTCCGGCGCCGAGGCGCCGGCCGTGACACCGGCCACGCGCTTGTCTTCGAACCACTCGCGCTTCAGGTCATCAGCGCCATCCACGAGATAGCCCGGGATGCCGTTCGTGGTCGCGATTTCGCGCAGGCGATTGGAGTTGGAACTCGACTGCGAGCCGACCACCACCAGTACGTCACACCGCGCGACCAGTTGCTTGACGGCGTCCTGGCGATTCTGGGTCGCGTAGCAGATGTCTTCCTTGCGCGGACTCACAAGCGTCGGGAAGCGGGTGCGCAGCGCTGCGACGATCCGCGCCGTGTCATCCACCGAAAGCGTGGTCTGGGTGACGAGCGCAAGCTTTGCGGCATCACGCACGGCAAGCCGCTCGGCGTCCTCGACCGTCTCGACCAGGTGGATGCGCCCGCCGAAGGAGGCATCGAAGCGCCCCATCGTGCCCTCCACCTCCGGGTGCCCGGCATGGCCGATCAGGATCACGTCGAAGCCATCCATCGCATAACGGCCGACTTCCATGTGAACCTTGGTGACCAGCGGGCAGGTCGCGTCGAATACCGAGAGTTCCCGGCGCGCGGCTTCGATCTCCACCGCGCTTGAGACACCGTGTGCGCTGAAAATCAGCGTGGCGCCATCGGGCACGGCGTCAATCTCATCCACGAACACCGCACCGAGACCGCGCAGCCGGTCGACGACAAAGCGGTTGTGCACGACTTCATGACGGACATAGATGGGCGCGCCGAACAGCGCGATGGCGCGCTCGACGATGTCGATGGCGCGGTCCACACCTGCGCAGAATCCGCGCGGGTTGGCGAGCAGGACTTTCATCCGGACGGCGCCTTGGCCCGGCGCCTGTGCGTCAGCGCGTCGATGACCAGCATGATGGCGCCGCTCGTGATCGCAATATCGGCGACATTGAAGGCCGGGTAGTACCACTGCTGCCAATGGAAATGCAGGAAGTCCACCACATGCCCCTGCGCGAGCCGGTCGATGCCATTGCCGATCGCGCCACCGAGAATCATCGCGAGCCCGATTGTGAGCCAGGGATAGCCGCGTGCCGGCAGCGTGTAAAGCCACCAGATGATCGCGACGCTGATGGTCCCGGCGAGGCCGACAAAGAACCAGCGCTGCCAGCCGCCGGCCTGCGCCAGCAGGCTGAAGGCCGCGCCCGTGTTGTGCAGCCGCGTCAGCTCGAGCATTGCCCCGAGCGGCAACACCTCGTAGAGCTCGAGCTGGTTCACGACAAACCATTTGGTGAGCTGGTCAGCCGCCACGACGATGATGGAGAGCCACAGCCACACCAGCCCGGTCGGCTTCGGAAAGATATCGTCCTTCACGCGTAATGCCTCGTTTCGCCGGGGCCATCCAGATTGCTGACACAGCGCGCGCAGATCTCCGGATGTCGCGGATCGACGCCCACGTCGGGTCGCCGGTGCCAGCAGCGCGCGCACTTGGGCGCATCCTGGACACCGACGGTAATCCAGGCGCCGGTCTTTGCAACCAAGGTCGCCAGCACTGCGTCGGCCGGCCGCTCGGCGGCCGGAAGCATCCGCGCCGAAGATGTGATCAGCACGAACCTCAGTTCATCGCCGATGGCCGCCATGCGCCGATGCTGCACCTCGTCGAGGTAGACGTCCACCTTCGCCTCCAGTGGCGCGCCGAGCTTGCCAGCCGCACGCAGTTGTTCGAGTTCACGCGAGACATCGGTCTTGAGCGCGATCACGGCATCCCAGTCGATCTCCTTCGACGCCTGGACTTCCGGCAGGGACCACCAGGTCGCAAGCAGCACCGACTCGTCGCGCGCACCCGGCAGGTATTTCCAGATCTCCTCGGCCGTGAACGACAGGATCGGCGCCAGCCAGCGCACCATGGCCTCGGCAACGTGGTACATCGCGGTCTGCGCAGAGCGGCGCGCGGGGCTTGCGGCTGGCATGGTGTAGAGGCGGTCCTTGAGAATGTCCAGCCAGAATGCACCGAGCTCGATCACGCAGAAGCCGTGCACCTTCTGGTAGACCAGGTGGAAGTCATAGCCGCGGTAGGCCTTGATGACCTCCGCTTGCAGGGCGGCCGCGCAAATGAGCGTCCAGCGGTCAATCTCAAGCATGCGTTCCACCGGCAGCGCATCGTGCGCCGGATCGAAGCCCGCCAGATTGCCGAGCAGGAAGCGCAGGGTATTGCGCATGCGACGGTAGCTGTCCGACATGCGCTTCAGGATTTCGTCGGAGACATTCATCTCCGCGCTGTAGTCGGTTGCCGCGACCCAAAGCCGCAACACATCGGCGCCCAACGTACTCATGACTTTTTGCGGCGCGACCACATTGCCGAGTGACTTCGACATCTTGCGGCCCTTGTCGTCCACCGCAAATCCGTGCGTGATGACCTGGCGGTACGGCGGCACGCCGCGGCCTGCAACCGAAGCGAGCAGCGAGCTGTGAAACCAGCCGCGATGCTGATCGGAGCCTTCAAGGTAGACATCCACCGGAAATGGAATGACATCCGGGCGCAGCGCCGGCAGGCAGTGGTGCACGACGCCCGAGTCGAGCCACACATCCATGACGTCGTCGCATTTTTCGTAGACGAGTGACTCGTCGCCGAGGAGCTGGCGCGGATTCAGCGCGAACCAGGCCTCGATGCCGCCCTCCTCGACCAGCTTTGCAACCCGCTCCAGCAGTTCCGGCGTCTGCGGATGCGGCTCGCCCGTTTCCTTGTGCACGAACATGGCAAGCGGCACGCCCCAGGCACGCTGGCGCGAGATGCACCAGTCCGGGCGCGTCTCGATCATGCTGGTGATGCGTTGCTCGCCCCAGTCCGGCAGCCAGCTCACCTTGCGGATGCCCGCGAGCGCATCGCGCCGCAGTCCTTCCTTCTCCATGCTCAGGAACCATTGCGGTGTCGCGCGGAAGATCACCGGCGTTTTGTGGCGCCAGCAATGCGGATAGCTGTGACGATAGGGTTCGTGGTGGATCAAGCGGCCCGCGCTTTGCAGCGTGTCGATGATCGCGACATTGGCAGCGAACACCGACTGACCTTCGAACAGGGGCGTGCCGGCGACGAATCGCCCGTCGGGTCCAACCGGATTGTCGATCGGCAGGCCGTACTGGCGGCCCATCTCGTAGTCGTCGGCGCCGTGGCCCGGCGCCGTGTGCACGGCTCCGGTGCCGGCCTCGAGGGTCACATGCCCGCCAAGGATCACCGGTACTTCGCGTTCGTAGAACGGATGCTCCAGCCGCAAGCCCTCGAGCGGCACACCAATTGTGGTTGCAAGCACGCGGCTCGCGGTCGCGCCGATACGCGCGGCGACGGCGGCAGCAAGGCCCTCGGCGACAACCATCCGCTCGACACCTGAGGGCCTGTCGAACTCGACCAGCACGTAATCGAGCTTCGGGTGCAGAGCCACGGCCTGGTTCGCCGGCAGCGTCCAGGGCGTGGTGGTCCAGATCGCGACAGATGCGCCCGTGAGATCGCTGCTCGTGAGCTTGAAGCGGCGCGCTGCGTCGAGCGGATCCACGATCCGGAAGCGCACGTCGACCGATGGAGACGTATGTTCCTCGTACTCGACCTCCGCTTCCGCCAGCGACGAGCGGCAGTCCAGACACCAGTGCACCGGCTTGAAGCCGCGCACCAGATGGCCACGGCGGATTATCGCGGCAAAGGCGCGCAGCTGCTCCGCCTCATAGCGGGCCGCCATCGTGAGATAAGGATTGTTCCAGTCGCCGATCACGCCGAGGCGCTGGAAATCCACGCGCTGTGCTTCGACCTGGCTCGCAGCGAACTCCCTGCAAGCCTTGCGGAAAGCGTTGGCATCCAGCTTCTGTCCCACACGCCCGTGCTTCTTCTCGACCTGCTGCTCGATCGGCAGGCCATGGCAGTCCCAGCCCGGCACGTAGGGCGAGTCGTAGCCGTCGAGCGAGTGCGACTTGACGATGATGTCCTTGAGGATCTTGTTGACGGCATGACCGATGTGGATCACGCCGTTGGCATAAGGCGGGCCGTCCAGCAGCACGAACTTCGGCCGCCCGGCAAACTTCTGGCGCAGCTTTCCGTAGATGTCGTTGCGCTGCCAGGCTTCCACGAATTCCGGCTCGCGACGCGCGAGATCCGCCTTCATCGGGAAGCCGGTGTTCGGCAGGTTGATCGTAGTCTTGTAGTCCACGTCTATCCTCTGATACCGAGCAATTCGCGCGCCTGGCTCGCATCCCGATGCATCTGCGCAGTCATCGTCGCGAGATTGGAATAATGCACTTCGTCGCGCAACTTGGCGATCAGGTCCACGGCGAGCCGCCGACGGTACAGATCGCCCTCGAAGTCGAACAGGTGAACCTCCAAAAGCCACTCGATGCCGCCGACTGTGGGCCGTGTGCCGACCGAAGCGACTCCGGGCAAGCGGTCGGGACCGGCGCCTGAAACTCGCACCGCGAATATTCCGCCCACTGGCGAAACACGCCGGTCCAGCCGGATGTTCGCGGTCGGAAAGCCGAGCTGCCTGCCCAGGCGTTCACCCGCAATCACGCGGCCGCTGATGCGATAGTCGCGACCGAGCAGCGCCCTCGCCTCGTCCAGGTGCCCGGCGGCGAGTGCTGCACGCACCCGCGTCGAGCTGACGCGCTCGCCGCCCAACTCCTGTGGCGGCACCTCGTCCACCCCGAACCCGCGCCGCGCGCCCTCGGCTCGCAAGAGCGCCACGTCACCGCCGCGATCGTGCCCGTAACGAAATCCTGCGCCGATCACGACCTGCTTCGCTCCCAGGGCACGTTCCAGTACCCGCTCGATGAATGTCACGCCGTCCCATGCACTCAAGGCCGCGCCGAATCGCAGAACCCGGAGCATGGAAACGCCTGCCGCCTTCAACGCTTCCGCTTTGTCTCGCAGGCGCATCAAACGCGCTGGCGCCGTCTGCGGCGCGAAGTACTCCCGCGGAGGCGGCTCAAACGTCAAAACCGCGGCCGGCAAGCCCAACTCGCGGCTGCGCTCAGCGAGCCGGGCGAGAATGGCCTGGTGGCCCAGATGCAGCCCGTCGAAGTTGCCGATCGCAACTACGCAGCCGCGGTTTGCGGCTCTGGCGGATTCGAAACCGCGCGTGATCAACATCGAAATTATAGTGACTTCATGTCGCGCAGGCGCGTGCCCGTGAGCCACAGGGCCAGGAAATAGACCACCGCGCCGCCACCGACACACAGCGCGAGCTGCAGTGCCCGCGCCGAAGCCCGCCAGCCGGTCCATGCCGCCCAGTCACCGGACATCCACCACAGGAAGCTCGCCATCGCGGCGCTCGCAAACCCAACCTGCGGCAACAGCCGGCGCCAATGCGCGGAAGGTTTGTAAACACCCTGGCGGCGCAGCCCGCGGTACAGAAGCGTCGCATTGATAATTGCCGAGAGCCCGGTGGAGAGCGCAAGCAGTGCATGCGGTACGGGAAACCCGTTCCGATATGCCGGAACGACGACCGCCAGGTTGAATGTCATGTTGATCGCAAGCGCAATCATCCCGACCTTGACCGGCGTCTTCGTGTCCTGGCGTGCGAAATAGCCCGGCGCCAGCACCTTGACGAGCGAAAAGCCCATGAGTCCCAGTGAATACGCCATCAGTGCATAGCTGGACATCAGCACGTCCCGCGTGCTGAAGGCTCCGTAACCGAACAACGTCGCCATCATCGGGCCGGACAGCATCAGGAGTCCGACGGCCGCCGGTGTTGCGACGATTATCGTCAGGCGCAGTGCCCAGTCGAGCGTGGCGTTGAATTTCTCCGACGACTCACCCGCGTGATGCGAGGAGAGTCCCGGCAGGATCACGGTCGCGAGCGCAATCGAAAACACGCCCATCGGAAACTCGACCAGCCGATCGGCGTAGTACATCCACGAGATGCTGCCGACCATCAGAAAAGAAGCGATCAAGGTGTCCAGAAGCAAAGAGACCTGCGCGACCGAGGAGCCGAAGATTCCCGGCAGCATCAGCCGCGCGATGCGGCGCACGCCCTCGTGCGCGCGGTCCCAGCGCGGTCGTGGCAGCAGACCCAGCTTGTGCAATGCCGGAAATTGAGCCAGCAGCTGCACGAAGCCCGCCACGAACACACCGATGGCTAGCACCAGGCCCGGCTTCGGAAAATACGGCGCCACGACACCGGCCGCGACGATCATCACGACATTCAGCAGCGTCTGGTTGAAGGCCGGTACCCAGAACCGTCCATAGCTGTTCAACACCCCGCTGCCAAGCGCAACCAGCGAAATGAAGAATAGGTAAGGGAATGTGAAGCGCAGCATTTCGACCGTGGCGTCGAACTGGTCGCCGTCATCGCGGAATCCAGGCGCAAAAAGGAAAGCGAGGACCGGTGCTGCGATGACGCCGATCACCGTGATCACGAATAGCAGCGCCCCGAAGACGCCGGTCACTCCGGCGACCAGCTGGCGCACCTCGGCGTGCTCGCAGCGCACGCGATATTCGGTGATGACCGGCACGAAGGCCTGCGAGAAAGCACCCTCGGCGGTCAAACGGCGCAGGAAATTGGGGATCTTGAACGCCACCAGGAAGGCGTCCATGAAGGTGCCAGCGCCGAAGGCCTGCGAGTAGACCATGTCGCGCACGACGCCGGAGATCCTGGACAGCAGGGTCAGGGAACCGACGACGGTTGTGCTGCGCAGGAAGCCGCGAGTCATTGCGCGGGCACTATACCGCGTTGACAACTGAGCACCGCATCCGCAGAATGCGCGCCCTTATGGCCAACACGAAATCAGCGGAAAAGCGGGCCCGTCAGGCCCTCGTGCGCCGCACCCAGAATGTCACGCAGCGCTCGAAGGTGCGTAGCGTGGTCCGCAAAGTCGTCGCCGCAATCCAGACCGGCAACAAGGCCGAAGCGACCGCGGCGCTCAAGAGCGCGACTCCGATCATCGACGCCATGGCACGCAAGCGCATGATCCACCGCAACAAGGCGGCGCGGCACAAGAGCCGCCTCGCCCGCCAGGCCAAGGCGCTGGCCGGCAAGTAGGATAAAGGGGACGCAACCCTTTAGAGATAAAGGGTTGCGTCCCCTTTAACCGGCGGCAGCGACCGGATGCTGATCCAGGTGATTCATCACTGCCTGGCACAATTGCCGGGTTCCCGCGCCCGTGACGCCTGAGATCCGGAACACCGGTCCTTTGAATCGCAGCCGCCGCACGATCTCCCGGCAGCGCTCCTCGCATTCCTCGGGCGGCATCAGGTCGATCTTGTTGAGCACGAGCCAGCGGCTTTTCTTTGCGAGTTCCGGGCTGAATTTCTTGAGCTCACCCACAATCGCCCTGGCACCCGCGACCGGATCCGCGTCGGGATCCGGCGGCGCAATGTCGACGAGATGCAGCAAAATCCGCGTACGCTGCAGGTGCTTCAGGAAGCGGATGCCGAGACCGGCGCCTTCCGCTGCACCCTCGATGAGGCCCGGAATATCGGCCATCACGAAACTCCGCAGCGGCCCGACCGCGACCACGCCGAGTTGCGGGTGCAATGTCGTGAAGGGATAGTCCGCAACCCTGGGCCTCGCTGCCGAAACCGCGCGTATCAGCGTGGACTTGCCCGCATTCGGCAGGCCCAGCAGCCCGACATCGGCCAACAGGCGCAACTCGACGCGCAGGTTGCGCGCCTCGCCCGGCAGCCCAGGCGTGTTCTGCCGCGGCGTACGATTAATGGAACTCTTGTAACGCTGGTTGCCCCAGCCACCCTTGCCGCCCCTGGCCACCAGCAGGGTCTGGCCGGCAACCGACAGGTCGCCCAATGTTTCGGAGGTGTCGTCGTCGAAGACGATGGTGCCGACAGGCATCGGCACATACAGGTCGTCGCCACCTTTGCCGGAACAGTCCTGCCCGCCGCCGGGCGTGCCATTCTGCCCGCGGAAGGTACGCCGGATCCGGTAATCCACGAGCGTATTGATGCCTTCCTGGGCGCGCAGGTACACGCTGCCGCCCAGGCCCCCGTCACCGCCGTCGGGCCCGCCAAACGGCACGCATTTCTCGCGCCGAAAGCTGACCGCGCCGCGACCACCGTGGCCGGCCATTACCTTCACAATTGCTTCGTCGACGAACTTCATGTCGGCTGTCGCCCCAATGAAAAACCCCGGCCGGGCCGGGGTTTTTTTCGATCCTTGCGCTGGCTTACTCCGGCAGTACGCTGACGAAAGTGCGCTGTTCGGCGCCTTTCTTGCGGAACTGAACGCGACCGGACTTTTTCGCGAACAGGGTGTGATCCGTGCCGATGCCGACATTCTCGCCGGCACGATAGGGAGTGCCACGCTGGCGCACCAGGATATTGCCGGCCAGCACCCGCTCGCCGCCGAACTTCTTGACACCCAGACGCTTTGACTGGGACTCGCGGCCGTTCTTGGTACTGCCGCCTGCTTTCTTGTGTGCCATCTCGGTCTCCCGCTGCGCTCAGGCTGCCGTTATGCCGGTCACCTTGATCTCGGTGTACGGCTGGCGGTGACCCTTCTGGCGCAGGTAATGTTTGCGGCGGCGGAATTTTGTGATGCCGACCTTGTCGGCCTTGCCGTGTGCCTGCACGGTCGCCATGACCCTGGCACCCGTGACATAAGGCGTGCCAACCGCGACGTCCGCGCCCTCGCCCACCAGCAGGACCTGGTTGAACTCGACCGAGGCGCCCGCATCGGCGTCGAGCTTCTCGACGCGCACGATCGTGCCCTCGCTCACCCGGTACTGCTTGCCCCCGGTGGCAATGACGGCGTACATGATTGACTGGACTCCGAAAATGAGCCGGCAATTGTAGTGAGCAAGGGGAGCCCGGTCAAACCGGACGGCCGAAACCCGCATTTCCCGCAGCCGCGTTTGCCGCTAGGATGCGCGATCCCCGCCAGGTCGCCAGGAAGCCATGCAACTCAAGGACATACAAGCGCTCGTCGCAACCGACCTCGCTGCGGTTGATCAGGAGATCCGCCGTCAGCTTGCGAGCGATGTCGCGCTCGTCAGCCAGGTCGGGGATTACATCGTGGGCGGCGGCGGCAAGCGCCTGCGACCCTTGCTGGTCGTGCTGGCCGCGCGCGCGGCGGGCGCCACTGATTCCGCCCACATACCGACGGCAGCGCTGATCGAATTCATCCACACCGCGACACTGCTGCACGACGACGTTGTGGACGATTCCGCCAAGCGCCGCGGCCGTGATACCGCCAACGAGATGTTCGGCAACTCCGCCTCCGTGCTGGTCGGCGATTTCCTGTACTCGCGCGCCTTCCAGATGATGGCAGCGCTCGAGTCGCCCGCCGTGATCCGCGTGATGGCCGATGCGACCAACACGATCGCGGCCGGCGAGGTGCTGCAGCTCATGAACTCGGGTGACCCGGATACGACGGAGATCCGCTATTTGGAGGTCATCTACCGCAAGACCGCGCGGTTATTCGAGGCGGGCGCGCAGATCGCGGCGATCGTCGCGCATGCGCCGCCCGATGTCGAAGCCGCGCTTTCGCGCTACGGCAAGCATCTGGGCATTGCCTTCCAGCTGATCGACGATGCGCTCGATTACGGCGGCGACGAAGCCGAACTCGGCAAGAACGTCGGCGACGACCTGGCCGAGGGCAAACCGACGCTGCCACTGATCCACGCGCTGCGCCACGGCGACTCCGCCTCGACCGAGATGATCCGCGATGCCATTGAGGCCGGCGGTACCGAGGACCAGGCCCCGATCCTCGCTGTCATTGAAAGCACGGGGGGGCTTGATTACACTGCGCGACTCGCTGAAAGCGAGGCGGAACTGGCCCTCGAGGCGCTGGCCCAGATTCCGGCATCAGCCTATCGCGACGCGCTTGGGGCGCTCGCGCGATTCGCGGTGACCCGCAAGGCCTGACTGGCACGATTATCGGATTCGGGGTGTAGCTCAGCCTGGTAGAGCACTACGTTCGGGACGTAGGAGTCGCAGGTTCAAATCCTGTCACCCCGACCACTCATCGGTTGCCATCCAGTAAGGGCACCGCTTTGTTAGTGGAAGCTGATGCGAAAACCTGCGTTGATCAGGTCGACGTCGCCCGAGCCCGTGACCTCGTCGCTGCCAATTTCAGCGTATCGATTCCATTCGATCCGGATGCCGAAACGTTTGCTCGCGTTGAATTCACCACCGATGCCGTACATGACATTCGAACGCCGTGTCGATGCGCCATTGCTTGCCGACACGCCATTTCCAGACACACTTACGCGTGCTTCAGTATCCATCAACGCAAGTCCGGCGCGCCCGTAAACGTCAAAGCGTTTCCCAATCGGAAGAATGCCCAGAAACGAAAGCACGGGCCCGCTAGCGGTTGCCTCGGCGCGAGTTGTGGCATTGAAGTTGGTCACACCACCATCATCAGTGACGGTGTTGGTCGACTGGTAGTCGATCGGCGAGCCCAAATCGACATATGAGAGTTCCGTGGCGAAGTTTTCAGTGACCTTGTATCCGAGGGTCACGCCAAACGCAGTGTCTGTATCGTCAAGTGACGAGCTTCCACTCACGACGGCAAACCCCAATGATGCAAAGGCATCGTCTATTGCACTGTCGAGCGCGCTCTGACTGACGATGTTGTTCGCCTTGGACTGGCCGCCGAACGCGACGGCATACCAGCCTTCACCATCCGCCAGCGCAGGCCCAGCGAGGCTGCATCCGACGCACAGCAGCAACGGACCCATCCATTTTGCGGAATTCATGATGACCACTCCATGCAATTTGAGAATTTCGGGGGAAACCGAGGGCGCTAGCCTACCGGCGCAGATATGTCCTATTGGTCTTCCTTGGTCACACTTAGCCAGAGGATTCCCGTGACCATTATCCCAAAACGGGGTAATCCTGCATTGGGATTATTTCTACGCGCTCCTTACACCATGAGGGCACGTCTTGAAGGGCCTTTGGAGCCCCCCCCCCGCACGGGGCATTGCTTGCGACCCTGCGGACCGCTCGAACCATGGCTGGCTTTACCCAAGAGGAGGTGGCGGAGCGGTTGATGCAGCCCCTGAGTTTTGTGGCGAAATACGCGACAGGTGAGAGGCGTATCGACGTTGTAGAGCTGTTGCAGATTACGGATGCCTTGCGGATAGGATACGTGTGCGATTCTGCGTCGGATGAAGAAAACCCGGCACGCCTACTTAGCCAGAACTCGGCCGCCGCGTCTTCAGCCTGGTAGAGCATCACGTTCGGGACGTAGGAATCGCAGGTTCAAAACCTGTCACCCCGACTACCTAATTCCTGGATCCACGCCGAGCGCGTACTTTCTCAGGGCTGCTCGGTGATCAGTTCTCCGATGCGCCGCTCGATCTCGAGGGCGCGTCGGTCACCGTGATGCGTTTCACCGGCGAAGCGATAGCGTAGCTGGCCGCGCTTGTCGATCAGATAGAACGCCGGCCAATACTGGTTGTTCAGCGCCTTCCAGTACGAAAAATCATTGTCGATCATCACCGGATGTTCGAGCTTGAACTCGCGTACTTTTGCGGCGACCCGTTGGGGTTGGCGTTCGTGATCGAATTCCGGCGAATGCACGCCGACGATCCGCAGACCCTGGACGGCAAATTTTTCGTGGACCTCGTTGAGCCACGGAAAGGAGCGGTAACAGTTCCAGCAGTCGAATGTCCAGAAGTCGATCAGTACCACCTGACCGCGCAGGGACTTTAGTGACAGCGGCGGAGAATTGACCCATTCCTCCGCAGCCTGATGTGTGAACTCAGGGGTCGACTCACCGGCACGCGGCTGCTGCCCGAATGGAATCGTGCTGAGCGCCAGCGCGGTAACGGCCATGCCCAAAATCGGGATCGAAAACCACGTGACTCGCATACGCATGCCTCGGTGAAATGGAATGTACGCAGAGATGACCGGCGTGGTGGCAGCTACATTACAGCGGCCTGATGGCCCAGGTCGTTGCGCTCCCAGGGTGCGGAGACGCTTTACTTCGAAGTCGTGAATAATGCTCATGCTATCCAGCAGGGTCAGCTTCAGGCGCGCTCAGTCCGGACTCACGAGAACCGTGGGCGGATGTGAATGCGTGGGGCTTCTGTTGCCGTGCGAAACGCGTGCCTCCGCGAGGCCGAGGTAGCGCTTCACTGGGAGACTCCTTGTTGATCCGTGGCTCGACGGGCGCAAGTTGCCCCGCATCATCAATCCGATGCTCGCATGCCCGGTACCCGCGCGGCAGGTCGGTGTCACTAACGACCGACTGCCCCCCGGTAGTATCATTCTGCGGCTCCGGTGCTGTGGCTTGCGGACAAGGACTCTCAAAATGGCGTTCAAGGTGATGATTCTCGGCGCAAACGGCTTCATCGGCAGCGCACTGAGCAGCTCGATCCTGCGGCACCGTCCGTGGGAGGTCTACGGCATCGACCTGGCGGATGACAAGCTCCGCGGGCTCGAGTCCGATCCGCGTTTCCACTTTGTCGAAGGCGACATCACGATCAATCGCGAGTGGGTCGAGTACCACGTCAAGAAATGCGACGTGGTGGTGCCGCTCGTGGCGATCGCGAACCCGGCCCAGTACGTGCTCGATCCGCTGCGCGTTTTCGAACTCGACTTCGAGTCAAACCTCGACGTGGTGCGCCACTGTGTCAAGTACAAGAAACGGCTGATGTTCCCGTCCACCTCCGAACTCTACGGCATGTCTGCCGACAGCGTGCTGGACGAGGAGACGAGCCCGCTGACCTACGGCCCGATCAACAAGCAGCGCTGGATTTACGCTGCCTCGAAGCAGTTGCTCGACCGTGTCATCTACGCCTACGGCGTGCGCGACGGACTGGACTACACCCTGTTCCGGCCCTTCAATTTCATCGGCCCGAACCTCGACAACATCGACGAGCCCAAGGAAGGCAGCTCCCGCGTTTTCACGCAGTTCCTGTCGGCGGTATTCCACCGGCGCGCCATAAAGCTGGTCGACGGCGGCTCGCAGAAGCGTTCGTTCACCTTCATCGACGACGCCATCGACTGCCTGCTGAGCATGATGGACAACCCGGACGGCAAGGCGACGCAGCGGATCTTCAACATCGGCAACCCGGACAACTGCGTTTCGATCGAAGACCTGGCGCGCCGCATCGTGCGGATCGCCGCCGAGTTCCCGGTACTGACCGAACGGGCGCGCGCCACCAGCATCGAGATGGTCACCGCCGACGCCTACTACGGCAAGTACTACCAGGACATCCAGCTGCGCGTGCCGCGCATCGATGCGGTTCGCGAGGCGCTGGGATGGAGGCCGTCCACCGACCTCGATACCGCCATCCGGCGGACAATCGAGTATTACGTCAACAAGGGGCCGACGGGTGCCGGCGGACCGGACTGACGTGACGCGTCGCCGGGTCCTGGCATTCTGGCTGCTGCTGGCGGTAGCGTGGTTTGCCACGGGCGCGATCCGCCCGCTGCTCGAGCCCGACGAGGGTCGTTATGCCGAGATCCCGCGTGAAATGTGGCTCTCGGGCGACTGGGTGACTCCGCACCTGAATGGCGTCGTGTACTTCGAAAAGCCGCCGCTGCAGTACTGGGCCACGGCCGTCGCCTACACGCTCTTCGGCCTCCACGAATGGACCGCTCGGCTGTGGTCGCTCGCGCTGTCGCTGCTCGCCATGCCGCTGGTGTACGCGTTCACCTCACGCCTGCACGACTCGCGCGAGACGGGCCTTGCGGCCACCATCGTGTTGGCTGCGAGTCCGTACTACGTGCTGGTCGGACAGCTCAATACGCTTGACGGCGCCTTTACGACGCTGTTGCTCGCCGCTGTTTTCGCGCTGGTGCTTGGCCAACGCGAGCCCGACGCCGCCCGCCGCCGGCCGCTGCTGCTCGGCGCCTGGGTTGCACTGGCCCTAGCAGTGCTGTCGAAGGGAATTGTCGCGCCGCTGCTCGCCGGCGGCACGTTGGCGGCGTATTCGCTCGTCACACGGGATTTCTCGCCGTGGCGGCGCTTGCACTGGCTCCCGGGCCTTGCAGTCTTCGCGGTGATCGTCGTACCGTGGTTCTGGCTGGTATCGGCGCGCAACCCCGATTTCTTTTACTTTTTCTTCGTCCACGAACACTTCACGCGGTTTCTGACCACCGTGCACGATCGTGTCGAGCCATGGTGGTACTTTGGTCCGATCTTCCTGGTGGCGTTGTCGCCGTGGCTGCGGGCAATCCCGGGTGCGGTTCGTGCAGGGCGCGCGACCGCTGATGCGGCAACTGACTTTCGGCCTGCACTGTTCCTCGGACTATGGCTCACAGTCGTGATCGTGTTCTTCTCGCTGTCGGGATCGAAGCTCGCGAACTACATCCTGCCCTGCATGCCGGCTGCCGCGGTGCTGCTTGGCCCGCAACTGCTGCGCGAGCCTCGTCATGTCACGACCGCAGCGGCAACCACCGCGATCCTGGTATCGCTCACCGCCGCCGGTCTGTGCATCGCGGCGTCACGCCACGCTGCAGACGGCGAATTCCCGATAGAGCTGGCGATTTGGGCGGGCGTTGGCGTGGCCGTGGCGGTGGCGGGCTGGTTTTGGTCGCGGCACCCGGCCGAGCGGGCTTCTGATCCAGTCGGCTGGGCGCCGGTCGCCATCGGTGCAGTGCTCGCATGGCAATCGCTGTTGTCGGGCTACACGGCTTTGCCGCCTCTGCGCACCACGAAAGCGCTGGTCGCGCAGGTTCGCCACCTGGTGGGTCCGGCGACGCGCGTATACAGCGTGGGGTACTACTGGCAGACGGCACCCGTGTACCTCGGTCGCACCGTGCAGATGGCCGCCTATCGTGGCGAACTCGGATTCGGGCTCGATCGTGCCGCTGTCGGCGAGATCCCGACGCTCGAGGCATTCGCGGCGGCCTGGCAGCGCGACACCGATGCGATCGCCTTCATGACACTCAGCGCGCAGGCCAAACTGGCGGAACGCGGACTGCCAGGCAGGATCGTCGCCTCCGGTGGCCGTTCAATCGTGATGGTGCGTCAATGAGACTTTCAGACTTGTCGCTGCTGCTGTGCGGCGTATTGCTCAACACCGGTGCGCAACTGGGCCTGAAAACAGCGACCCGCGCCACCGGCCCCATCGACGTGGCAGCCGCAAATCTGCGTGGTGCTGCCGTCGCGCTCGCGGCTGAGCCGGCTTTCTGGGGCGCGCTCGCCGCCTATGGCCTGAGCGTGCTGGTGTGGGTGGTGGGTCTGTCGCGTGTCCCCGTAAGCCAGGCGTACCCGTTGCTGTCACTCGGTTACGTCCTCAACGCCCTTCTTGCGTGGTGGCTGCTGGGCGAGGTGGTGACTGCGGTACGCATGGCAGGCATCGGCGTCATCATCGTCGGCGTGGTGATGGTCGTAAAATCCTGAGAGGTTGCCTTGTAATGTCATCTCCCGGCGATTTCCTGCCGTTCACGCGGCCCACGCTCGACGAGGAAACGATCCAGGGCGTCGTGGCGGTATTACGCTCCGGCTGGATTACCACCGGCCCGAATGTTGCCGAGCTCGAGCGCGCGTTGTCGGCCTACGTCGGCGGCCGTCCGGTGCGTTTCCTGACGTCAGCAACTGCGGCGCTCGAGATCGCCTTGCAGGCCTGCGGCATCGGCCCGGGCGACGAGGTCATCACGCCGGCGATGAGCTTCGTCGCGACAGCTAACGTGATCATGCGTGTCGGCGCCCGTCCGGTGTTCGTCGATATCGACGCCGACACGCGCAACATCGACCTCGATGCGGTCGAAGCGGCCATCGGACCCCGCACCCGGGCGATCATGCCGGTGCATTTCGCCGGGCTGCCGGTGGACATGGACCGCCTGTACGCGATCGCGGGAAAGCATGGCCTGCGTGTGATCGAGGATGCGGCCCATGCGATCGGCTCGGCCTGGAAGGGACGCCGTATCGGCAGCTTCGGCGATCTCGTCTGCTTCAGTTTCCACCCGAACAAGAACATGACGACGATCGAGGGCGGCGCAATCGTCGCCGACTCGCAGGCCGAGCTCACCACCGTCGAACGGCAGCGCTTCCACGGCCTGGTCAAATCAGCGGCGGATCAATTTGACGTCACGCTCGCTGGCGGCAAGTCCAACCTGACGGACGTCGCCGCGCGCGTCGGCCTGGGACAGCTGGCCCGCCTGGATGAATTCAATGCGACGCGACGCCGTCTCGTCGCACGCTACTTTGAGCGCTGGCACGCTACCGCGCCAGTGCGCCTGCCGGCCCGCGGCGACGACGGGCACAGCTGGCATATCTTCGCGCCGCTGCTGCCGCTCGGGCACATGCGCATGACGCGCCTGGAGTTCATCGGCGCGATGGAGCGCCGCCGCATCGGGGTGGGCGTGCACTATCCCGCCATTCACTTGTACTCGGCCTACCGCGCGCTCGGATACCGGGAGGGGCAGTTTCCCAATGCAGAGCGCGTGGGGCGCGGGACCGTCACGCTGCCATTGTTTCCAGGCATGCAGGTCGCTGACGTGGACCGCGTGGTGGATGCAGTCGAGTCGATCCTGGGACCGGAGGTCGCGTGAAACTGTCGGTCGTCATCCCCGTTTACAACGAAGAACTGGTGCTGCCGCTGCTATTCGGGCGCCTTTATCCAGCGCTCGATCAATTGGGCATGACTTACGAACTGCTGTTCGTCGACGATGGCAGTGCCGACCACTCGGTCGCGTTGCTCCGCGAGCAGTTCGCGCGCCGGCCCGACACCACCCGGGTGATCCTGCTGGCCCGCAACGCCGGCCAACACATGGCGATCCTGGCCGGCTTCGAGCGTGCCCGCGGTTCCCAGGTCGTGACAATCGACGCCGACCTGCAGAATCCGCCGGAGGAGATCGGCAAGGTCGTGGCCGCGCTGGATGCCGGCGCCGACTATGTCGGCACGATCCGCCTGATGCGGAAGGACATCTGGTGGCGGCGTACGATCTCACGACTGCTGAACCGGCTGCGCGAACGCACCACCAGCATCCGCATCACCGACCAGGGCTGCATGTTGCGCGGCTACGATCGCAGCGTGATCGAGGCCATCAACCAGTGCCACGAAGTGAATACCTTCATCCCGGCGCTGGCGAGCATGTTTGCGCAGCGGCCCACCGAAATCCAGGTCGCGCATGCCGAACGCGCTGCGGGTGAGTCCAAGTATTCGCTGGTTAGCCTGGTGCGGCTCAATTTCGACCTGATGACCGGCTTCTCGGTAGTGCCGCTGCAAATGTTCTCGCTGGCCGGCGTCACGATCGCCCTCGGCGCGCTGGCGTTTGTCGTCTTCCTGTTCATCCGGCGGCTGGTCGTTGGACCGGAAGCCGAAGGCGTGTTCACGCTGTTCGGCATCGCGTTCTTCCTGATCGGCGTGTTGCTGCTCGGGCTCGGCATCGTCGGCGAGTACGTCGGGCGCATCTACCAGGAAGTGCGTCGTCGGCCGCGTTACCTGGTGGCGGCTGTCCTCGAGCGCGACGCGGCTGGGCCATGACCCGGCCGAGCGCGGCTGTATTCGCGTATCACGATGTCGGCGTGCGCTGCCTGCGCGCCTTGCTCGCCGCGGACTTCGACGTGCGACTGGTCGTGACACACGCCGACGACCCGGACGAGACGCGCTGGTTCGCAAGCGTTGCCGAGCTGGCGCGTGACCATGATCTTCCGTGCGTGACCCCCGAAGGCGGCGACGATCCGGCCGTGCTCGAGCGATTGCGTTCTGCGCCACCAGACTTCGTTTTCTCCTTCTACTACCGGCACCTGTTGCCCGACGCCATGATCTCGGTCGCGAATCGCGGCGCGCTGAACATGCACGGCTCGCTGCTGCCCCGCTATCGCGGCCGCGCGCCGGTGAACTGGGCCGTGTTGCACGGTGAAACCGAAACCGGCGCGACGCTCCATTACATGGTCATGCGCGCCGATGCCGGCGACATCGTCGACCAGATGGCTGTGCCGATTCTGCCGGACGATACGGCGGCCGAGGTGATGCGCAAGGTGACTGTTGCCGCCGAGGTGGTGCTGGTGCGCTCACTGCCGGCGCTGGTCGAAGGCACCGCGCCGCGCCGGCCGCAGCGGATCGAGCCGGGGCAGTATTTCGGCCGCCGTCAGCCTGAAGACGGGCGGATCGACTGGCAGCGACCGGCCCGCGAGGTGCACAACCTGGTACGCGCAGTCGCGCCGCCATTCCCCGGCGCCTTTACCGACCTGCCGGGCGGCCGCGTTTGGGTCCATGCCACGCGCCCGGCACTCGGTATCGACGCGCCCTCGACGTCGCCCAATTTTTTTGAACGGGCCGGGCGTTGTTATGCACTCTGCGGCGATGGCACCGTGCTCGAGATTCGCGCAGCTGCCGATGCGAACGGTCCGCTCGCGCCCGCCGCGCTCACCCGCCGTTGGTCCAATCTCACATAGGCACCGCATGCCTTTCCTCGCGCTGAAAGTCGACGTCGACACGTTGCGCGGCACCCGCGAAGGCGTGCCGCGGCTCGTCGCATTGCTCGAGCGCAAAGGTGTCGGCGCGACATTCCTGTTCTGCGTTGGGCCTGACCATACCGGGCGCGCGATTCGACGTGTATTTCGCCGCGGTTTCTTCGGAAAAGTGCGCCGCACCTCGGTGCTGCAGCACTATGGCCTGAAGACGCTGCTGTACGGCGTGGTGTTGCCCGGACCGCACATCGGGCGGCGCTGCCGCCAGGAATTGCGCGCTGTGGCGGCGGCGGGCTTCGAAGTTGGCCTGCACGCACACGACCACGTCCGTTGGCAGGACGGGGTCGCGCACGCGAACGAAGCCTGGACGCGGCGCGAGCTGATCAGCGGCCGCGACGCCTTTACCGAAGCGTTCGGCCGCCCGCCGACCGTGCACGGAGCCGCCGGCTGGCAGATGAATGAATTTGCTCCGTCGCTGCAGCACGAGCTCGGCTTTACGCTGGCCTCCGATACACGCGGTGGCGAGCCGTTCATGCCAATCGCATGCGGCGCCGAGGTGCCGGTGCCACAGCTTCCGACGACCTTGCCAACGCTCGACGAGTTGATAGGTCGCCCGGACCTCGGCAGCGTTGACCCGGTGCAGCATCTGCTGGCCCTGACCGGGGACCGGCGCGGGCGCGACCACGTGTATACGCTGCACGCCGAACTGGAAGGCGGCGCGTACCTGCAGTCGTTTGAGGCGTTGCTGAATGGCTGGCATGCGCAGGGATACACGCTCGGCAGCCTTGGTAATTCCGCGGGGCGCCTGAATCTCGGTGCACTCCCGCGTTGTACGATCAAACAAGGGGCGGTCGAGGGGCGTGCCGGTTACCTGGCAGTGCAGGGTGCCGTTCGCTGAAACGCTCTCAAGACACTGACGAGATGGCTCGGGGCGTGTCACCCCGACCATGTCATTTCAGAATCCCGTTGCCTCTAGGTTGTCAGCTGCCCGTCATGCGCCCCGCAGGCGGCGGGTATTCCGTCCGAGCTCGCGCGAGATCTCAAAAATAGTCCGGAACACGCGCCCAACTTGCTCGCGTGAGTAAGGACCGGCCACCTGGCTCTCAATCATTGCAAGCATCGCGCTTTCCCGATTCGGGTCATAGGTGTCAACGCCAAGGTCCTGTTTCAGGGCCATGATCGAATCGACCGCACGACCGCGCGTTTCCAATAGTGCAAGCAGCTGCAGGTTCAGCGCGTCAATTTTCTCTCGCCAGAGCGTTAGCGCCGCCGTTGCAGTTTCAGTCGGAGACAAGGGTGTGCCTCTTCTTGATGACACGAATCACCACCCAAAACACTGCTGTCACGCCGATTACGACAAACATGGCTTCCACGGCGCGGGCACGTTCACCGACTAATTCCGCCTGCCAGAGGTGCCACAGGGTAATGACACAAATGCCGATGATCCATCCACACAGCGTACCGTATTCCTTGACCAGAACGCGGCGCCAGTGGAACTGCGACTCCGCCAGAGTCGCCTGCATGCCTTGAAGCCGGGGGATCCATCGCGGAACACTTCGTGTGTATGTGGCGAAGCCTTCGCCAAACTTTTCCCGCAGATACAGCTCTTCGGCTGCGACGATGGCGACGTACACGAACGTGAAAAACGGAATGGCGACGCTCACGCATGTCCATGAATTTGAGGCGACCGCGAATCCCACCAGGATCAGGAGGTTGCCTACATACATGGGGTTTCGGCAATGCGCGAACAGCCCGTCGGTCACCAGGTCTTCAGCGTACACGCGGCGATGCCTCCCGCCGCGAATGATATAGCGCAGTCCGATCGTGAGAATCCGGACCAACTGTCCGAGGAATGTGATCGCAAATCCGGCCGCCGCCGCGACAAGCGGATCTGCGAAGATACGCGGCCCTGGCAGAAACACCAGGAGAAACGCGAACGGGAAGAATGCCTCGCGATACCTGAAGAAGAACGAGCCGATAGAAGCGATCATTTGACCGCCACGATCGCGCAGAAGTTGTACCACTTGAAGAACACATCGACGTAGCGGAAGCCTGTACGCAACAACATCTCCCGGTTCTCGAGCAGCTTGTAGGGCACCAGAACATTTTCCAGCGCCTCACGCTTCTGCGTGATCTCGAGCTCGCTGTATCCATTGCGGCGCTTCATATCGTAGTAGTACTTGATGAACAGGCGATTGAAGAGCGAATCCTCGCCGAGTACTTTCTCGACCAGAATCAGGCACCCGTTCTCATTCAGCCCGCGGTAGATGTCTGCGATCAGCTTGTCGCGATACAGGGGCCGAATGAACTGCAGCGTCAGAATCATCATTGCAACCGAGGCGTTGTCGATCGCGACACCCTGATTGAGATCGATGCAGCGCAGCTCGTATGGTCGCGTGAGGCCCTGGGATACGAATTTTGCACGACATTTGTCGAGCATCTCCCTGGAATTGTCGACGCCGATGAAGCGAACATCCGGAGCGACCGCACCGTGCAGATTCAGCAGCGTAGTGCCGGTCGAACAGCCAAGGTCATAAACACAGGAGCCCGGTGCAGCAAAATCTGCTGCGAGTTCCATCACCATCCGCTGAATCTCGACGTAAAATGGCACCGAACGCGTCACCATGTCGTCGAAGACCGTCGCGACCTCGCGATTGAAGGTGAAGTCACCGATTTGCGGATTTTCGCCGCCGTACACTTCATCGCGCTCTTGTGCGGTCACGCTGCTCTCCTGAGTTGCGAATCCCGACCAGAAACGCTGGATACTACAACTGATTGACGGCCGAGGCTGGAAAAATCACCGGTCATTGCGGCCCTTCGGTCGATCGTGGACGTTTGATACCCGTGATCGAGCGCGCGCCGCGCCCCACAGCCACCTTGCCGCCAGCGAAGCGTTGACGCCGGCCGCCCAGATGATGTACCAGCTTCGATTACTTCATCACCGAGTGTGATCCCGTAAGCGTTGCAGCGAGTGACTGCCTTGCCGAGGCGCACTTCGCCACCGGGGCGTTTCAGCGCTGCTTCAGTGTAGTGCGACAGCCCTTCCGGAAAGCTCGGCAGCAAACGTGGCCCGGCTTCGGGCAGCAGCAGCCGGCGAATTTCTGTTGCATCACCGAGATCCTTGAGACCTGGCGCGACGTTGCGACGCTGGTGACCTCCCCCATCAGCACGCGTGTATTACGCTGGCGCCGGACGAGCTGGCGTATGGGCCAGACGATGTCTGCCGGCGCCAAGCCGGCGCCGACGATCACGACGTGGCCCATCAGGAAAAGCCCGATTTAATAGCGAGTTATGGCCAGTACAGCGGCCCCCACCCTTGCGCCGAGACCTGCCACGGGCGTACGCTGGCCGGCGGCGTTGGGGGTGCCATGTTTCGTATCGTCGTGCTGAATCCCAAGGGCGGTTCGGGCAAGTCCACGGTCGCCACTGGGCTTGCTGCGATGTATGCGGCTCGCGGATACCATCCGGCCCTGATGGACTTCGATCCGCAGGGCACCAGCACGCGCTGGCTCGAGAAGCGCCCACCTGACCGGCCCAGAGTCCACGGCGTCGCGGCCTACGCGCGCACCATTGCCGTCACGCGCAGCTTCCAGTTGCGTGTACCGCATGGCGCCGACCCCGTGATCGTCGATACTCCGGCCGCACTGCAGACGCAACACTTCATCGAACACGTCAGTGGTGCCGACGCGGTGCTCGTGCCGGTGATGCCTTCGGATGCCGACATACACGCCTGCTCGCGCTGCATCGGGCATCTGCTGATCTCGGGCAAGATCAAGCGCCGCGAAAATCGCCTTGGCGTGATCGCGAATCGTGTGAAGCCGAACACGATCATCTTCCGTACATTGATGCGGTTCCTCGACCAGCTCCAGATTCCCGTCATCACGACGCTGCGCGATTCGCAGAGTTACGTGCATGCGGGCGAGTTGGGTCTCGGTATCCATGACCTCAACCCGACGCGGGTCCATCCCGAACTCGCACAATGGGAACATCTGTGGTCGTGGCTTGAATCGCGGCGCCACGCCGCGGAGCCAGCTGCGCAGGTTGCGGGCGGCGGCTGACCGCTCCGGTTCGTCAAAACCTTCGACACGTGCTAGCGCGACTGGCTGCGGATCGTGCCGTCGATTACCGTATCATGGGCGTTCTGAGACCGCCCTTACCGAGTGCTTCGCTCCCGAGGGCGCCTCCAACCAAAGTGATTGGGGGAAATTTGGCCCGGTTCGAGAAATCCACGTTGCGCAGATACCGGTTGGTGTTCGCGCTGGGCGTTGCCTGCCTGGCAGTTGGCGCAATATTGCGCGCCGTGCTTTGGTGGCGCTTCGGATTGCCCGCCGGAGACAGCGGCTGGGCGCTGCCCGTAATCCTCGCGGGCGGCCTGTTGAATGATCTTGTCGAAGCCACCTACCTGCTGGCACCCCTCGCCCTTTACACGGCGCTGCTGTCGGATCGCTGGTACCGCTCGAGACCCAATCGATGGCTGCTGGCCGCCGGAAGCTGGCTCGCACTTTCATTGATCGCGTTCCTGGCGTTCGCCGAGATGTATTTCTTCGAGGAATTCGATGCGCGCTTCAACCTGGTCGCGTTCGACTATCTCGCCTATTCGACCGAAGTCGCCGGTAACCTCTGGCAGGAATACCCGATCCTGCGCGTCGCACTGGTGTCGGCAGTCTTTGCGACGGCCGTACTCTGGATGATCCGCGGTTACTTCAGCGCTAAGCACCAGGCAAGTTCGCCGCCGGCACAACGCCTGCAACCACTGCCGCTGCACTCATCGGCAGTGCTGCTGCTCGCGTTGTTTTATCCAACCGACTTTTTTTCGCTTGGTTCGAGCCGTGTCACCAACGAACTCGTGCAGAACGGTCTCAGCAGCTTCTTCCGTGCCGCAGCAACGAGCGAAATCGATTACCACGCGTACTACAAGAGTGCCGACCCGCATGAGAACCTGGCATTGCTCGTGCGCGAACTCGGCCGCAGCGGGGGGCGATTCACGCGCTTGCCTGAAGGGCGCCTGGACCGTGAATTCGCCGCGCGCGCTGATGGTCCGGGTCGGCTCAATGTCGTGTTGGTTTCCAGCGAATCCTTCGGCGCAGAATTCAGCCGGTTGTACGGCTCACGCAAAGACTTGACCCCGGAATTCGACTCCTTCGCGCGGCAGGGCATCTGGTTCGCAAACACTTATGCATCGGGCACACGAACCGTGCGCGGACTCGAGGCTTTCGCGAGCTCGATCCCCCCGATTCCGACCGTGTCGATTCTGCGCCGCCCGGGTAATGAAAATATCGCGAGCTGGGGTGCAGTAATGCAGTCCCTCGGCTACCACACGAGCTTTCTGTACGGAGGCTACGGCTATTTTGACAACATGAAATACTTTTTCGGCAGAAACGGCTTTGTAGTACTCGACCGCGATGCGATCGATACCGTGCGCTTCGAGAATGTCTGGGGCGTCAGCGACGAGGACCTGTTCGACCGTTCGATGGCGCATTTCGACGCGATGCACGCAGAGGGCAAATCATTCTTTTCAATCATCATGATTACGTCGAATCACAAGCCGTTTATATTCCGTCCCGGACTTGAAAGGCTCGGCATCCCAGAGGAAGGCGGCGGACGAGTGGCTGGCGTGCGCTATGCGGACTATGCGCTTGGCCAATTCCTGCGCATGGCGCAGCAACATCCATGGTATGACGACACGCTCTTCGTTATTGTTGCGGACCACGGTGCACGTGTGTACGGCGCAGAACAGATCCCGCTCAAGACCTGCGAGATTCCGCTGATGATCTATTCCCCGAAGCACATCAAGCCGCTTCGGGTGGACACGCTAATGACGCAGATCGACGTTGCGCCGACCGTACTTGGTCTGCTCGGACTTCTCTATGAGGCACCGTTCTTCGGACAGGACGAGCTTTCAGCGCCACCAGAACATCGCGTTGCATTCTTCAACCATAACCACGATGTCGCGATCTACCGGGACGGCCACCTGGTGGTCTTCGGCCTGAAGAAGACCGTGAACCACTTTCACTGCGACCCGCCAACCAACCTCTACGAACCGGCCCCGCGGGATGCTGATCTCGAGCGCCTGGGCATCGCCTACTTCCAGACCGCGTACGAGCTCTTCACGGCACACCACTACGAACCATCCGATGCGCCAGATCCGGCGCTGACCGCGGCACAGGGCGTAAGAGACGATTGATGATCCATCTGCCATCTGGCGCGATGCCAAGGTTCTTGCGTGGATTACCGGTCGTGCTGTTGTTGGCCGGCTGGAGCGTGGCAGCGGCCAGCGCCGAAGCGGCTGCGATACCTGCGTTGGCAACCGCATCGTGGCCCGGCGATGCGGAACTCGAGGCCCAGGGCGCGCGCATCGGCAGCGTGACGATACGAGTACTACCGATATTCGACCCCGAAAAGCCGGGCGAGAAAAGGGCCCTCTTCCAGCTGGCAGACAAATGGCACATCGACACGCGCGAGTCTTCGATCAGGGCGCAACTGCTGTTCCGGCCGGGCGATCCATACTCGCGCCGCGTGCTCGACGAAACCGAGCGAAACCTGCGAGCCCTGCGCTTCATCCTGGAACCCGAGATTCGCGTGGTCGCGTATCACGACGGCCTGGTGGATCTCGAAGTCGTCGCGCATGACGTCTGGACGCTCAATCCGGGAATTTCCTTCCGCAGGGCCGGTGGCACGAACTCGTTCGGTTTCAACCTGGAGGAGTTGAATCTACTCGGCTACGGCAAGCATCTGTCCGTCGGTTATCACAACGATGTCGATCGCAGCTCGTATACGCTGCAGTTGGAAGATCCGAATATCTTCGGGAGCCGCTGGCGCGGCGGAATCGATCTGGTGGACAGCAGCGATGGCCATGACAAGGCACTGGAGCTTCAGCGGCCCTTCTATTCACTCGATTCACGTTGGAGCGGCGGCATTACTCTTGATCAAGGCGATTCGATTGAAAGCGTCTACCGGCTCGGGCATAACGTAGCCGAATACCAGCAAAGCGTGCGGGATGTCGACCTGCGCTACGGCTGGTCAAAGGGATTGCGCGACGGCTGGGCACGGCGCTGGATCGCGGGTCTGCGCCACGAAGAGGCGAAGTTCTCCGAGTCACCGAACTCCGCGGTCCCGGTGACACTCCCGGCTAATCGCGATCTCCACTATCCATACATGCGCCGCGAAGGCGTTGAGGATGACTTCGAGACGGCGCTCAATCTTGACCAGATCGCACGAACTGAAGACCAGCACTTCGGAACGCGCTATTCACTCGAACTCGGTTGGGCCGCGACTGCCTTTGGATCGGATCGCGATGCGGCAATGCTGCGCGCCGATGCGAGCCGCGGGTTTCGACTCGGCGATAGCCGGTCGCTGTTTGCCGCCGGCGGCCTGACGGGCCGGATCGAGGATGGCTCGGCGCGGGATGCGCTGATCTCCGGCGCGCTGCGCTATTACTGGCATACGAGTCCGCGCAGCACGTTCTTTGCCTCGCTGGCCGGCGACGTCGGCCAGGATCTCGATGCCGATCATGAACTGGTGCTCGGCGGTGAAGAAGGACTCCGCGGTTATCCGCTGCGCTACCAGACGGGCAGCAGCCGCGCACTGCTGACTGTCGAGCAGCGCTACTATTCGAAATATTCGCTGTGGAAGCTGGCGCAGATCGGCGGTGCCGTATTCTTCGACATGGGGCGCACATGGGGTGGGTCGGCACTTCTCCCAACCTTCAATCTCGGCATTCTGAAAGACATCGGTTTCGGCCTGCGTCTCGGCAGCACCCGCTCGGGGCTCGCAAACGTCCTCCATCTGGACGTCGCATTTCCCCTCGACGGCGACAGCTCCATCGACAATGTGCAGTTCCTGGTGGGGACCAAGAACAGTTTCTGATGCCCGACATGATCGACTAGAGTCCGGACCATCGAGCGCGCCGCCTTTTTTGGCGCAGTCATGCCCTGTGGCCGGCTGGCGAACGACCGGATCGGAGCGCATATGTGGTGGGCGGTCGATCTCACGGTTGAGTCGATCACCGGCTTGACGCCGATGCAGGCTCAGGATGCGGTGCTCCCTGCGACGCGATCGCGGGAGCCCTCAGGAGCCCGGCTGCCAGCCGAGCGTCGCGAGCAGCAGCGCAAACCCGGCCACATAGGCGACCGCGATCAGCCAGCCCTCGCCGAGCCATTTGGCGGTCGAGCGAGCACCGGGATAGATCCCGCAGATCGCGACGCCCGCTGACGATCCAAACCACAGCATCGAGCCGCCGAAGCCCACGGCGTACGCAAGCATTCCCCAGTCGTACCCGCCCTGCTTCAGCGCCAGCGCGGTCAGTGGAATGTTGTCGAATCCAGCCGATACGAAGCCAAGCGCCAGCGCCGTTTGCCACGACGCGTGCGGCAGTGATTCGACCGGCATCAACGACGCGGACGCGACCAGACACAACAGGAAGAGCGATCCCATGAAAGCTCCGGGCAATGCGCGCCAATCGGGTCGACGGATTCTGATCGTCACCAGCAGCGTGATCGCGACGGTGGCGCCGATGAATGGGAATAGGCCCGCAATTTCCGGAAGCCGCAGATTCACGACGACATTCACGGCGACCGCGCAAGTGAGCACCCAGGCCACCACCATCACGCGCACCCAGTCGATCCGGACCGACGCTGCAGGGTCCTTGATGATCGGCGCGAATCGCTGTTGCCGCCGCGCCGCGGAGACGCCGAATACCAGCAGCGCCACCGCCGCCGCGACATAGGCGTGGGCGACCTCAATCGGCGCGACGCCGCTGATCCACATCATCGTCGTCGTGGTGTCGCCGATGACGCTGCCAGAACCGCCGGCATTTGATGCCGCGACGATAGCCGCGATGTAGCCGACGCTCACGCGCGCACGGAATAGCGTGTGCGCCATCGCGCCGCCGATCAGTGCCGCCGCGATGTTGTCGAGAAAACTGGACATCACGAACACGATGACCAGCAATGCGAAAGCGCCAGTCCAGTCGTCAGGCAGGTAGCGCGGCAGCGTGGCTGGTATTCCGCTTTCCTCGAAGTGCCTCGACACCAGCGCGAATCCGGTCAGCAACAGCAGCAGATTCGTGAGCAGCACCCACTCATGGGAGAAGTGCGTGACGAAACCAGTCCAGCCGGCGCCCGCGGGAAACTGCGTGAAAAACCATTCATAAACGATCACCGCCGCGAGTCCGCAGGCGGCGATCAGGAGCGCTTTGCGATGGAAAATTGCGACGCCGAGCAGTGTCACGCCAAAGAAAAGGAATTCGATTGGAGGCATTTTATTATTGATATTTCAAACAGTTAAGAGATATATCTCAGATTAACCTGAGTACCCATTTGGACGCCGTCCCGGCGCCGCGCGGCGCTCTTCTCCACCTTTGTCGCCAATTATGCATTTTCGCGCTGGCTCGCGCCCTGAGCCACCCGCCCCCGCATGCTGGTCGCGCAGGTGCCGGGGCACCCTGGAGACGGACATGCAATCTCCCCTCGCGACGCGGATTTCCGGATTGATGCAACAGATGTTGAGCCAGTCTGGCTGGTTGCGATCCGAGCTGCGCAGCCTGGATCAGGCGGGCCAGGGCCACCGCCGCATGCGCGAACTCTGCGACCAGCTGGACTCATTGGACTCCAGCATCGTATGGGACCTGCGCGACGAACTGAAAGGCCTGGCCAGCCGCGCCGCGCCGCAGGCCGCGCGAATCCTCGCCTGGCTGCGCGCGGATGTGGATCCGCTGGTCGATCTGGTCTGCCGGCTCGATCGGGAATGCCCGAGTCACCCGCTGGTAAGCGCCGCGATGATCGCCTGTGGCGACATCGTCAGGCGCTTCAGGGAAATCGAAAGCGCGTTGATGCCGACACCCCATTCGCCGTATTCCAGCCTCGTCACGACTTGCCGGTCCACTATCCAGGCTGCAGAATTGCCGCGTCTTTGCTAGGGTTCCCGGGTGCCGAATACCCGGATCGATACGACGGAGTTCCCCGGGCGTGTGCTGATGGTCGGCTGCGGCAGCATCGGGCAGACGGCATTGCCCCTGCTGCGCCGCCATCTGGCCCTGCCCGAGGACGGTCTGACGGTGCTCGAAGCAAGCGAGCGCGGGCGCACGCTGGCGGCCGCGAACCAGGCGCGCTTTGTTCACTGCCACCTGAAACCCGCCACCTACCAGCGCGAACTCAAGCGCCGGCTGCGCGCCGGTGACCTGCTGCTGAATCTCTCGGTGGACGTCTCGAGCGTCGATCTCGTCGAGTGGTGCTCGGATCACGGCGTGCTCTATGTGGACACGTCGATCGAGCCGTGGCCCGGCGTGTTCGACAACCCGATGCTGACGATGCGGCAGCGCACGAATTTCGTCACGCGCGAGGACATGCTGAAGCTGCGCAAGCGTATCGGCACAGGCATGCCGACTGCCGTCGTCGATCATGGCGCCAATCCAGGTCTGGTCTCGCACTTCGTCAAGCAGGCGCTGCTGGACCTGGCGACCGGGCTCAAGCGGACGGCGGCAGAGCCCACCGATGCCGCTGGCTGGGCCACGCTCTCGCGCGATCTGGGTGTCACGCTGATCCAGATTTCCGAGCGCGACACGCAGGCGACCGACCGGCCAAAGCGGCCAAACGAATTCGTCAATACCTGGTCGATCGACGGCTTCATCGACGAATTGATGCAGCCGACCGAGTTGTCGCTCGGCACTGCCGAGTCGGACAAGCCGGCCGGCTCGCAGTGGCATCGCCGCAATTCCGGCTCGGTGTACCTGCACCGCCCCGGCGGCGCGACCTTCGCGCGCAGCTGGCTGCCTTCATCAGGCGGCTTCCAGGGGCTGTTGCTGACCCATGACGAGGTGTTCTCGATTGCCGATTACCTGTCACTGCGTCAGGGATCGCGATTTGAATATCGGCCGACCGTCATGTTCGTCTATCACCCTTGCGACGACGCGATGCTGTCGGCGCTCGAACTGGAGGGTCGCGGCTGGCAGCCGCAACCGGCACGCCGCATCATCAGCGCGGAGATCGTGACCGGCATGGACGAACTCGGCGTGCTGCTTGCCGGTCACACCCGGAATGCGTACTGGTACGGGTCGCAGCTCGCGATCGCCGAGGCGCGGCGGCACGTGCCATACACCAATGCGACGTGCCTCCAGGTGGCTGCGGGCGCGCTGGCCGCAACGATCTGGGCGATACGTCACCCTCGCGAGGGATTGCGCGAGGCGGACGATCTCGATTTCCGGGAATGCCTCGACATCGCGCGACCTTATATCGGGTCGCTGGTCGGCGCATACACTGACTGGACACCGTTGCAGGGACGCGGCGAG
>CAYYQQ010000008.1:0-45832 GCA_964473595.1 uncultured Steroidobacteraceae bacterium
TGTGCCTGCCAGAATGGCGCCCAGGGCCGTAGCGATCTTGGTAACAAATGCCTGGGCGAATGGACTTCGGAAGGCGTGAGTTCCTGGATGTCCATGCCGTGCAGGCGGTTGAAATTGGCGATGCGCCGATACTCTTCCAGGCGGTCGGCATCGGCGGCCAGTTCGATGAAGCCGCAGCCGTTGAAGCCAGTCTTCTGGCCGGTCTCCTGTTCCAGGGGCTTGTAGAGCGCCATCGAATGCTTGCGGATGCCGATGGTGGTTTCCGAGCCGGAGCCGAAGGTGGTCATCAACCCGGCGGCATGCCAGGTGGTGCCCGAGGTGAGCTGATCGCGTTCCAGCAGGACCACGTCACAACCCATCTCGGCGAGGTGATAGGCCACCGAGCAACCAATGATGCCGCCGCCGATGACGACGACGCGTGCGTATTCCGGGAGATCGATTTCCGACATGGTGTGAGTTACCCCAGTTCGCTCACTGCACGATGCGCCATCATGATCGCGGCCTTGGCGTCCGCATCGGCAGCGGAGTCGGCGTTGGCAATGGTGATTCTGCCGAATGGCTGCCGCCCGATCCGCGTGGAATCGCCCGGGCCGCCGGTCGTGTAACCGTGCGCCCAGCGATTCACGGAAATGCTGGCGACATCCCGGTCGAAATCAAACAGCTCTCCGGGCAGCATCCCGGTCAGATGGCGCCGGATTTCCTTCTCGTAGTCGGCAAACTGAAGCGACAGCATCCTGTACCGCGCCTCACGAAACTGCTCGAGGAGCGGGGCGCCGACTTCTCCATACGGGCAGCAGATCATCTGAATGACACAGGGATCTTCGGGAGTCCTGGCATATTCGTAGCCGCCCATGCTCACCGGGAAGTCCATCAGCACCGCCTGATGCATGTTTCCGGGCGACATGGCGACACCGATTCCCAGTTCCTTCATGGCCCGCCAGTTCCGCAGACCGACCGTCGTGTACTGCAGCGGGCTTTTCCCCTGCAGCTTCAACGCAGCCGCCTGCTCCTCCGGCAGGCCGGAAACGATGTGCGGGATGATCATGTTGTAGCAGGCCATCACGACGGCGCCGGCCTGCACGCGGGACGGACGATTGTCGTTGATGTAACTGACGAAGACGTCACTCGAACTGCCGGGGCTGCCTGCGTGCACGACGTTGACCGCCGTGCTGTTCAGCCTGATACGCACGGCCTGGCCGGGCTTGTCCAGTTGCGAATAGTCGAATCGAGCCAGCACCAGCGCTTCCGCGTTGCCGCCTTCGGCCACGCCAGGAATCAGCTTCTTCACCAGCGCGCGCGCGACACCGGCATTGCCATCGGGAAAATGATGAATGAACGGGTTCTCCTCGTCGTAGACGGCCACAGGCTCGAATCCCATCGCGCCGGCGCTCCTGGCTTCTGCAATGCTCAGCATCTCCGTGCCGGAACTCGCCCAGTCCAGGCCGGAATGCCGCGCCATCCTCAGCACGCCCGGGTCGTCAACACCGAGCGTATTCCTGAGGTAATCGAAGTAGGAGTGCGTACTGATGTAGTCCTGCATCTCCTCTTCCGGCACATTCAGCTGATGCAGTCCGCCGTTCAGAACTCGAAGTAGCTGCTGCTTGCCGCGGGCACTCAACGGCGCCTGTCTTGCCGCTTCCTCGTAGGAGACCTTTCCGCCCAGAATGCCTTCGACGTAGTTCGGGTAGTTGCAGTACGGATGCTGGACGACCTTGTCTTCGCCGAAGACTTCCTCGTTGAAATAGGTGACGCCGCCCAGGTTGTGTCGCCTGAAAAATCCCGTGTCGTAGGCGGTTTCGAAGCGTTTGAGATCGACGCCGATGTCCTCCAGTAGATCCAGGACAATTTCATCTGCGTGCCTCGGCTCCATGATGGTCTGCGAGCCGCCGTAGGAAATGCGCATGACGCCGCCAATCGTGTGTTCGTTGCGCCTCGCGTGGCCTCCGAAATCGTCATGATTGTCCAGGATCAGGACGCTCTTATCCCTGCCATGCTTTTGCTGGTAGAAACAGGCAGCCGCCAGCCCGCTAATTCCGCCGCCCACGACGACAAGGTCGTAGGTCTCCGGCAGCCTGGTGACCGGGCCCCAGTCCGAGCGTCCGGCCCACGCCAGGCTGTGTGCGTGCTCGTTCGATCCTGGGTGACTTCCCCGGAGTCCGGTGCGCGCCGGCGGATAGTAGGAGGGGTCGAGGGCGGCGATTGCGGCCTGGCCGCTGGCTTCAAGCGACAGCATCGAGCTTCCCGCCGCCATCAGCGTGCCGTTGATGAAGTCTCTGCGGGTAATCTTGCTCTTCAACTATCTGAACTCCCGAGATCGCCTACTACATCCCGCCCCGAGCCGTTGCCGTCGCCTCGCCGTTCACGCCGCCGGACGCGTCACCGCACAGGAATGCGATCACATCTGCGACCTCGAGCAGCAGCTGATAACCAATCCTGCATGGCCTTCAGACCCGTCGGCAGGTTTTCCCGCCCGAACCCGATCCGGAACCGGTCCCGCGGCGTCTCGGTCAGTTCCGACCGATAGATGCTGGCGGGAAGCAACAGCACGCCCGCTTCCTCGACCAGCTGCTGGCAAAACGCCTCCACGCCCTCGGACCCCAAGTAGCGGGGAAATGCCACGCAGCCGCCCTTCGGCGCCTTCCAATTGAAGAGCGACTGCCGGCGCGCTCGCATTGACCGGTGCCTTGACCAGGTAGCTGATCTGCACCGTCCCCAGGGCGACGCCCTGGTTGCTGTCGGCGTAACGGCTCAGTGTGCCCAGCGTCCCGTTCGAGCCTGCCATGACCATGGCAGGAAAGGCGATCGGCGCTGACGCCACGTCGTACTCACCAGGGCTGGTCTCCCCCAGCAGCGCATAGGTCGTCGCATCGTAGTGGTCCAATACGGTGCTGGAAGTCGACGCCGACTGACCACCGGCCACAACCGTTACGTTTATGGATACCGCTTGCGTCTGGACGGCCGCGCCGTTGAACGTGCCGGCGGTGGCCGGGTCCAGCGTCAACGTTCCAGTACCCGTCAATGGCAACAGCACGCCGTTGACGGTCAGCGAACCGCTCACGGCCAGGTTGGCCTTCATGCCGTGCGTGACCAGCCCGGACACCCCCGCGGCAATGTCGTAGGTACTGGGTCCCGGGGCCAGGCTGTTGCCATCTCCGCCGCCACCACAGGCGCCCAGTGACGCTGCCAGAGGCAGCACGATTGCAGACATCACGAACCGAGGAAGGCGCATCGCGCGTCTCACAGCAAGTAGCGGAAGGGATTCGATGATCTAATAGAGCATCTGGCCTAGTTCGGGTCAACAGCAGAACCAGGAGACGGACATGAAATCCCTGACCATCGCGCTGACTGCAGTATCCGGACTGTGCCTCGGCTGCTCATACTGGTATACGGCTGCCGCAGCCGCGGCGCCGATCCCGGCCACCATGGAGGCGGCGGCCATCGACCACGGCGGCGACCCGGGTGTGCTCACGCTGCATACCCTGCCGGTACCGAGCCTCGACCCGCACGAGCTGCTGATCGCCATCGATACCGCCGGAGTGGCGAGCTGGGATGCCAGCATTCGCCAGGATCCGGACCTGTGGGGCAAACATCGGCGCCTGCCGCTGGTGCTGGGCACCGACGGCGCGGGGCTGGTCGCCGCCGTCGGCTCCGCGGTACAGGGCTTCAAGGTCGGCGATGCGGTCTACTCCTACAGCTTCGACAACCCCAAGGGCGGCTTCTACGCCCAGTACGTCGCGGTCGCTGCCGACCACGTCGGGCACGTTCCCAAAGGCCTCTCTCTCAGGGAAGCGGGCGCGATTGGCACTACGGGACTGACTGCCCTCCAGGGTATCGACGATGCCCTGCACATCAGGGCTGGCGAGACGCTGGTCATCCACGGCGCCGCCGGCGGCGTCGGCACGCTCGCCATCCAGTTCGCGAAACTCCGCGGCGCCCGCGTGCTCGCCACGGTCTCCGGTGAGGATGGCGCCGCGCTGGCACGCCAGTTGGGCGCCGATGCCGTGGTCGATGGCAAGAGTGGCGATATCGTGGCCGCCGCCCACCGCCTGTCGCCGAACGGTGTGGACGCGGTGCTCGCGCTCGCCGGCGGTGCTGCGCTCGAGCGCTGCATGGATGCGCTGCGCAAGGACGGCAGGCTGGCGTTTCCGAGCGGCGTCGACCCGGAGCCGAAGCGCGCGGGGGTACGCATCATTTCCTATGACGCGGTTGCCGAGCGTGGTGGCTTCGAGCGGCTGAACCTGGCCATCGACGCCCTGCAGCTCCAGGTGCCCATTGCCGCGGAATACGCGCTCGCGGATGCGGCGCAGGCGCACCAGCGACTGGCGGCCGGGCATGTGCTGGGCAAGGTGGTGCTGCGCGTTCGCTGAGGCCGCTGACTCAGACGAGTTTGCCTGCGGGATTCCCCTTCACAGCCCGTTCTGGTTCAAGGCCTTGCGCGCCTGGGCCGCCGCGACGCACTCGGGCAGGTCGTCGAACATGCGCGGACTCATGGTGCCGTTGGGCAGGCGATGCGCGTTGCCGTAGTCGCTCCAGTAGCGCTCGCAGTAATCAGGATCGTTGCGGGCATTCGCCTTGCATTTGGCGATTTCCGCATCCCGCAGCGGCTTGATGTGCGCCGCGCGCACGACCCCGGTCGCGGGAATCACCAGTCTCTGTGATCTGGCCGGCGACGGCTCTTCGTTCGTCTACAATCTCGAGTACTCGAATATCGATCCTGAAAATTGCGCCGGTCTGATGCACGAAACCGTTTTCTATTGGCTCGGCAAAGGCGATACACTCATGACTGCCGCCGGCCTGCGACTCGAACGGCATCTGGCATGGGGAGACCTGATCGAAGCCATTGCCTGGCTCGTCATCATCTTTTCCATCGACCTCATCCTTCGCATGCAGGGCCGCGGTACTACGGCAGGCGCGGTGATGTCGATTGCGAAAACTGCAAAGCTGTTTGCTTATGCGGTGCTGTTCGCGCTCACCGTCTACTGGGCGTCGCTGTCACATTGGCTATTCGTATGGGACACGTTCGTGTGGGTCGCCGGATTCGCAGTCATCGAACTCAATGCCCACGAGTGGCGCAAGCAACTGGTCGATGAACGGGAACGGACAGCGGTGCCGACGAACCGGAAATCCGCGGGAGCAACGTGATGATCACCGGACATTGCGAATGCGGACGAGTGCGTTTCGAGGTGGAGGGTGCCATCACGGACTTGAGTCATTGCCACTGTGGACAATGCCGGCGTCTGCACGGTGCGGCGTACGCCACGTTTGCGGGAGTGCCGCGCAGCGGGTTTCGATACTTGCAGGGGGAAGCGGACATCAAGGTCTATGCATCGTCACAAGCGATGAATCGAGTCTTCTGTGCCGAATGTGGCTCAATGATTCTGTGCGATGTACATCAGGAGCCGGACACGCTCTATCTAAGCATGAGTGCGGTAGACGGCAATCCGCCTCACCCCACGGGCTACCACCAGTGGGTCGGCTCGAAGGCCGACTGGCACGACATCACGGATGGGCTCGTCCAGTACCGCGAATGGCCAACCGACCGATGACTCGACTCGCCTGATGGCTGAGAGCGGACATTCCCCAAGAATCGGTTGCGAGGCGCTCGTTAACCTGCCGCTGACCTAAACAGACCCCGGCCCCGCGCCGTCAAAGTCCGCCGTTTGCGTCACGGGTATTTCTTGTCGACGACGCCGCGGACGAGGTGGGTGTCGTAAACAAGCACAATGGACGCGATGCGTCCGGTGTTCAGATCGAAGTTGAAAACGTCCGCGCAGTCGAACGACACCCGCGAGCCGTCCTTCAGCGACCAGTCGTAGAGATAGTAAGCGACCGCCCGCAAATGGCCTTCGGCGCTGACGAGAACGTCATGCACGGTGAGCTTGGAGTCGCCCGATGCGCTGGCGACCTTCTCGATGAAGTCGCGCACCGGCAACCGACCCAGAAATGGTGACTGGACCCAGCCGTCCGCCACGAACAGCGAAGTCGCATTGTCAGCGTCGCCCGCTTCAAGGGCCTGTAGATATTTCCGCACCGCTTGCTGCATAAGAATCTCCGGTAATTCTTCGGACCATGACCGGTATCGACGATCGATCCAAGGGCATCATAGTCCCGGCCAGGCGTCTGGTCCGTTCTCGGCGGTCGTCCCGACGCGCAATCCGCTCCCGCGTTAAATTCAAGCCGGCGGGTCGGCCGAAGCAGGGCGGTCCTGACTGCCCGGGACCGCGGCCTCTGCCGCCGCGAAGCCGATCCGCGAATGGCTGCCGTCGCAAAACGGCTTCGTCGATGAACCGCCGCAACGGCAGAGCGCAAAGGGCCGTTTCGGAACCGGATACGAAACACCGTTTCAGTCCACCAGAGTCACATCGTCACCGATGACCAGATACGGCCCGTTTTGCCGGACTTTGATGCTCGCCATGATCCTGCCTCCTGTCTCACTGGTTGCCGTTGCGCCATCTTGTGCCGCCCCGGGCGTATAGTTGCAGCATAGTCAGGACAGTCGCACAGGAGGGCCAGTCATGACGATTGCAGCATCCGTGCAGAAGCATCTTGTCCGCGAGGGCGTCAAGTACGATCTAATCGAACATACGCGCACCCTCGACAGTGCGCATACCGCGCAGGCGGCGCATATCCCGGGCGCCCAGCTCGCGAAGGGAACACTCCTGAAGGACGATCAGGGCTTCGTCATCGCGATTGTGCCAGCCACGCGAAGGGTCGACCTCGGCGCCATCCACAGGCGCTTCGGACGCCCGCTCGGGCTTGCGACCGAGGACGAGCTAGGGAGCCTGTTCAGTGATTGCGAGCCGGGCGCGGTGCCGCCGCTGGGCACGGCCTATGGCATCGACAACGTTCTCGATGACAGCCTCATGGAGGAATCGGACGTCTATTTCGAGGCCGGCGATCATCGCGGGCTCGTGCACGTCAGCGGGACCGATTTCCGGAAACTGATGACTGGCGCGCCGCACGGAGACATCAGCCGTCACGTCCAGTCTGCACGCTGACGTCGGTAGCTTGCTCCGCCAACAGCCCGCAGGCGCCTTTGTTGACATCGGCAACCTGGATAGCAAGCACGATCAGCGCAGCGGTATCTCGGCGCGCCAGGCCGTTTCGTTAATCTGAAAGCGTCCCCCCGCTACCAATCACACGAACCCCGGCCTCGCGCCGGGGTTTCTGTTACTGGGCCGCGTAGCGTAAGCAGTGGCGGCGAAAAAAAGAAAATCGTTCAGCGGGAAAACACAAAAAATACTTAGGCAAGTAGGGAACGAGGTCTGGCAATAGAACCACCCCCCCGTCGATTTAAAGGTACCGGATTTCCTCCTTACCCCCGGTGGCCTGCTAGATGCTTTAATTTAACTGGCCGCTTGTTTTCAATCAGTCAGTTACGGATTTCGATGCTGCGATTTCCATTGCCTTTTGGGTAGGTCGTTCGCATACGAATCAAGGACCTACTCCCGAGCCCGATGAGTCCGAGGAAGTCCGGCTACAGCCGAGATCAGCGTAACCAGCGTGGGGGTAATTCTGGGGGTAACTGGCCGGGGGGGGCCTGCGCAAAGCCTTGCCAATTCAATCGCATAGCGGCACTTCGCGGTGGCATCACGGCCCACCATCCGTCGCACGGCGCACGGCATCGAGGAACTCGGGATCGCTGTTGCTCCCCATCTGCTCGGTGCGCGCGAGCACGCGGCCATCTGGGTCAAGCAAGATCAGCACGCTTGTATGATTGAAATCGCCGTCGGCCAGCTGGCGATAGCGGATGCCCAGCACCGCCGCCGCCGCGCGCACATCGGCGGCAGGAGGGGCGACCAGTGACCAGCGAGCCGTGTCGATCCTTCGTTTCGCAGCCGTCTCCTTGAGGGCCGTGGCGGAGTCCCGGGCAGGATCCAGGCTGATCATCACCACGCCGAGACGCTGGAGCTGCTTCGGCGTCAGGCTCCGCTCAATCGACTTGCCGGCATCGATGATCAGCGGGCAGATGTATTGACACGATGTATAGAACATCGTCACGAGTCGTGGCTTGCCGCGATAACTGTTCCATTCGCGCACGATCCCGTCCTGATCGGTGAGCGTGAGCGGCAACAGGTATACCGAGTCGCTCGGGAGTGCACCCGGTTTGAGCGGTTGCGCGATCGCCCCGCAAGGCAGGCAGGCAGCGAGCGCGAAAGCGGCGATGCCATTCATCTTCGTCATGGCAAATCCTTTGCACATCGAAAGCCAAGATTGGCTGTGGCATCGGCGCCCTCCAGCGAAGACAGCATCGCGACGCGCATCATCACAGCATAGTCATCGTTGTCCTTCATCGAAATCGCGCCGGCGCCGCAGAAGCGGGTATCGTCCGCATCGCCCTGATTGCGGTTGTCTCCGGACACCAGCAGCGCAGAGAAGTCGCCAGTCCACTCCCATACCAGGCCGTGCAGATCCTGGACGCCATAAGCGTTCGGCGCCTGCAGGCCCACGCGCGGCAACGCCGATGTCGATGGCCGTGAGTACCAGTCGAGGATGCGTTCGCGCCAGGCAGGGTCGCGGCGCGCGTCGGTCCGGGTCTCATCGGCCGCAGCTGCAAATTCCCATTCCGACCAGGTCGGAAGGCGGGCGCCTTGCGCCTTGCAGTAAGCCCCGGCTGCGAACCAGCTGATCCAGGTCACCGGCTGCTGTGGCAGCGCCTGCGGGCCCAGCTCTACCGGTCCTTTCCAGTGCGACAGAAAGCGTGATTCCGCGAACACCGACGGCACCCGGTCGCGACGCCAGGCCGGATTCGCTTTTACGAACGCCAGAAGTTGCTCATTGGTGACCGGCGCTCGCATCAGCGCGAAGGAAGCGATTCGCACGCCATCCGTGACATCCTCGTATCCCAGTGCGGACTGGAACACGCTGCCTGGCACGGCGACGTATTCGTCGGGCTCGCCGGCCAGCGCGCCGGCGAGCGGCATGCCAAGGAACAAGAGGGCGGCTAGACGACCCAGGCCTGCCAGCGACAATTGATTCACTTGGCCGATGGACGCTTGCGGATTTCCGCGGCTTCATCCTTGGTGACCCGCCCACCGGGATTGCCCCAGCTGTTGAGCACATAGGTTGCGATATTCGCGACCTCGTCGTCGGTGAGCTGGCTCATCGGCGGCATCACGGAGGTGTAGTCCTTGCCATTGACCGTGATCTTGCCCTGCAAGCCGTGCAGCATCGCGGTGGCCGGAATCTCTGGTTCCCTTGCGATCCAGTCCGATTTCGCCAGCGGTGGGAATACTCCCTCGAGACCTCTGCCGTCGGCCTGATGACAGGTCGAGCAGGTGCCGGCAAACAAGGCCTGGCCGGCCTTGATCTGCTGCGCGACCGTGAGTTTTCCGCTGCTCGCGGCCGCGGCGGCAGTGGCAACAGCCGCCAGATTCGGCTGCGCGCGATCGCCAAGATACATCTCGTCGACCTCCTTGCCGGAGTAGATCGCCTTGTTCTCGGGACCTTCGGCCTTGAGGATCGCGAGCGCACCCTTGTTGAATGCACGGAAAATGCTGTGATCCACCAGGATGTAGCTTCCCGGCACCTCGAGTTTGAACTGCATCATTGCCGCGCCGCCCGCGGGGATCAGGGTCGTCTGCACGTTTTCCTGGAAACGCGCGCCACCCTCGAACCAGACCTTGTCGAAGATCTCCCCGATCACGTGGAAGCTGGTGACCAGATTTGGACCGCCATTGCCCACGTACAGGCGGACCGTTTCCCCCGTCTTCGCAGCGAGTGCCTTGTCGCCGGTCAGCGAGCCTTCGGAGCCGTTGAACAGCACGTAGGTCGGGCGCTCGTCGATCGCCTTTTGCATGTCGAATGGCTGATAGCCTTTTTCGCGATACTTTCCGGTCGTATAGAAATCGCCCTGCATGACGTAGTACTCGCGGTCGACGGCCGGCATGCCCTCCGGTGGTTCAACCAGCATCAGTCCGTACATGCCATTGGCCACGTGCATGCCGACCGGCGCGGTCGCGCAGTGGTAGACAAACAGGCCGGCATTGAGCGCCTTGAATGTGAATCGCGACTGGTGGCCGGGCGCCGTGAAACTCGATGCCGCTCCGCCGCCGGGTCCCGTGACACCATGCAGGTCGATGTTGTGCGGCATCTTGTTATCGGGCGCGTTCATCAGGTGGAACTCCACGGTATCGCCCTGACGTACGCGGATGAAGCTGCCCGGCACCGTGCCGCCGAAGGTCCAGAAGGTGTAGGTGACGCCTTCGGAAATCGCCATCTCCTTCTCGATGACTTCCAGCTCGACGATGACCTTGGCCGGTGCGCTGCGCCCCGTCGCTGGCGGCACCATGGGAGGCGACGTCAACACGGCCTTGACCGGCTCGCCCTGCGGCGGGCCAAAATCGCCCTTCGCGGATCCGCTGGAGTCCCCGGAATTCATGGATACCGCATCGGGGCTTGTCGATGAATCGTGACTGCAACCGGCAGCCAGCAATACCACGATGGCGAGACAGGTCATCAAGGACTTCATTGCAAACTCCATAACAATTTCAGTTTACAGCATGCCGACCAGCGCATTCTCGCGCCCTGATCTGGATCAATTCGGGTCAACCGCCAAACCAAACTGAGAGCAGCCCAAGCGGATTGTGGGCCCATGCAATTGTCAGCATGAAGCCGTAGGTCAGCAGGGCGACGGCGAAGTACCCGAGGCGCCTGCGCTGCGTCCTCGCGCGTTTCAGCGCGAAACTGCCGAGCACGATGTATGCCAGCAGCAGTACGATCTTCGTTGTGAGCCAGCCGTTTGAGTAAACCTCAGCCGGCAGGATCGCCAGCAGCATCAGTGCCGCGGTCAATAGCGCTGTATCGATGGCGTAGCTGAGATAGCGAAGGGTTGCTGACAGCGCCCAGTCCTGACGGCCGGCCTGCACCATCAAGCCTCGCATCAGGAACAGCGCACCGCTCAAGAATACGGCCAGCACGTGCGCCAGTTTGATCTGCGGATAGTATTCGATCACTGCGTCGGTGGGCTCAAGATCCCGGCCGCTGATCCGTCTGCTCCAGCAGGCGAGTCAGGAAACGGCGGATTGCGGGCTCGGCGTCCGTGGCGGTACGGCAGTTTTGCTTCATGCGGCTGCTTGTGGGTCGCTTTGTCATGACGCGGATCATGCCGCATTGGCGCCGGTGGTTGCGATGGCCGCAGCCGTCTATAGTCCTGCGATGCCCGAATCCGGTGAGTCACAGGTCTTTCGCATCGAACCAGGCCGTACCGCGGGCCCATTGCGGTTGCGGAGCGATGCTGGCGATCGCAGGCGGTTCATCGACATCGCCCGGTATCAGGGTCCGGCGTTGCCTGCGGCCTTGACGGATCCGGTCGTTGAAGCCCTCGGCGATCCTGATCGGGCACCGCGAAGCTGGCGCATCAGCTGCGCCGAAGGGCGGTTCGAATTCCAGGCGCTCGCGGTCGAAAGAATTGAAGAGTGCGCGGCTCTCTACGAACCACTGCACCGGCCTTTCAGGCTGAGTACCTCGGATCGCCTGGCGCTCAGGGTGCTGCTCTGGCTACTGCGGCTCCCGGGTGGTGCGGGGCTGCTGCGACGCTGGCACGCGCGTCGTCGTTGACTTGCCTTTCCCAGGAGCGCACGGGAAGATTGCCAATGCAATCCGCAACCGCTTTCGCACCCGCCACGGTCGGCAATGTCGGCATTGGATTCGACATCCTGGGCCACACGTTTCCGGCCATCGGCGACCGCGTGCGCGCAACACGCGCCGCGCAACCCGGCGTGCGCATCATGGCCATCACCGGGGTTGGGGGCGAATTGCCTTTCGAAGCCGCGCGCAACACGGCGGGCAAGGCAGTCATGTCGCTCTCGGAATCGCTGTCACTGCCGTTCGGCATTGAGCTCGCGATCGACAAGGGCATTCCACTGGGTTCCGGCCTCGGCGGTTCGGCCGCATCCGCCGTGGCCGCGGTCGTGGCGGCCAACGAGCTGCTGGATCAACCCCTGTCGCGGCTGGAGCTCCTGAAGCACGCGATCCAGGGCGAAGCCGTCGCGAGCGGCTCGCTGCATGCCGATAACGTCGCCCCATCGCTGTTCGGGGGGCTGGTGCTCACGGTCGGCATCGACAACCCGAGGATCAAGCAGATCCCCGTGCCGCCCGGCATCCGCTGCGTCCTTGTTCACCCGCGGTTGTATCTGTCGACGCGCGCAGCACGCGCAATCCTCGATCGCACCGTGAAATTGTCCGACGTCGTCTGGCAGACCGCGAATCTGGCCGGCTTCCTGGCCGGCTGCTACTCGAATGACCTGGCGCTGATCCGCGACGCCTTCGAGGACGTCCTCATCGAGCCGCAGCGCGCCCAACTCATACCCGGCTTCGCAGAGGTCAAGCACTCCGCAATGGAGGAGGGCGCCCTCGGCTGCTCAATTTCCGGCGCCGGCCCCAGTGTCTTCGCCTGGTGCGAGGAATCGCATTCGCAGGCGATTTGCTCGGCGATGGTGCGGGCCTTCGCGCGGCACGACCTCGCGAGCGACGAATGGATCGCGGAAATCGGGGACGATGGGGCGCGCGTGGTGGAACGGCGATGAATGTTTGCAGCACCCGCGATGAACGGATGCAGGTGTCGCTGTCACGCGCACTGGAAGAAGGCATCGCGCCAGACGGCGGGCTTTACGTGCCGGCCAGATTGCCGACACAGGCAGCGCGGGCGATGGCGAGCCATGCCACGCTCGATCTGCTCGCACCCCGACTGCTGGCGCCTTTTTTCGACGGGGATGCGCTCGCCGCCCTGCTTCCGGCCATCGCCACCGAGGCTTTCGACTTTCCGGCCCCGCTCAGCCCGGTCGGCGGCGCAGCGGAGCGGCTCTCGGTGCTCGAGCTGTATCACGGGCCGACCGCGGCATTCAAGGATTTCGGTGCGCGATTCCTCGCCGCCTGCCTGGCGCGAATTCCGCGACCGGATCCGCGGGTATTGACCATCCTCGTCGCGACGTCAGGTGACACTGGCGGCGCGGTCGCCGCGGCATTTCATCAAAGGCCCGGTTTCCGTGTGGTGCTGCTGTATCCAGCCGGCAAGGTTTCGCCCCTGCAGGAACGGCAGTTGACCTGTTGGGACGGGAATATCCAGAGCTATGCCGTGCGCGGAAGCTTCGATGATTGCCAGCGGCTGGCGAAGGAGGCTTTCCGCGATGTGCGGCTACGGAATGCGCTGCCATTGTCCTCCGCCAACAGCATCAACATCGGCCGTCTGCTGCCACAAATCACCTATTTTGCGGCGGCGAGTCTCAGGATCCGCGAGGTCGAGGGTGGCACCGCCAACTTTGTGGTTCCGTCCGGCAATTTGGGCCAGGCTGTCGCTTGTGTCTGGGCGCGCGAGCTCGGCCTGCCGATTGGCGAAATCGTGCTAGCACACAACGCCAATCGCACGGTCCCGGATTTCCTTGCCGATGGCCGATGGCGACCGCGCCCCAGTATCGCTACCATCGCCAATGCGATGGATGTCGGCGATCCCAGCAATATCGAGCGGCTCAGGTTCCTGTATCGGGACCATGCAGCCATGACTGCGCACGTCCGCGCGGTATCGATCGACGACGATGCGATCCGCAAGAGCATCCAGTCGGAATACCGTCAGTCGGGCCTGACGCTGTGCCCGCACAGCGCGGCCGCAGCCCAGGCCTATCGCATGCTTTCGGACCAGGAACGACGCGACTCCCATTGGGTGCTGGTCGCCACGGCCCACCCCGCGAAGTTTCAGGAAATCGTCGAACCGCTCGTCGGCCGGGCGATCGCGCCGCCACCCGCGCTTGCCCGACTGCTCGGGCGGCCCATTGCACGCCAAGAGATCAACGCCAACCTGGACGAGCTGCGCGAGCGCCTGCTGGCCGCATGAGTACCGACAACCTCATCGTGCAGGTGGTGATCGCGGTGACGCTGCTCGCGCTCCTCGCGCTGGGCGTCGCCGCGGGATTCCGACGCTGGCGCCGCAGCCGCGCGCGGCGCCGGGTCGTCAAGACCGTCGAGTCGATTTCACTGGCTGCGCTCCGCGACATCATCTTGCCCGACGGCAGTGGCGGCCACCTGCACGTGGATTTCGTGCTGATGACAGGGCGCGGGTTACTGGTCATCGACCTGCGCGACGTGGCGGGCGTCGTTTTCGGCGGCGAACATATGCACGAATGGACCGTCATGAATGGCATTGAGCGCTCGACTTTCCTGAACCCGCTCGAGCCGCTCTACGATCGCGTCGCCGCCGTGCGCATGCTGGCGGGTGACGTGCCGGTCGAGGGTCGCATCGTGTTCACGGAACGAGGCCGGTTCCCCAAGGGACGGCCGCCCAAGGTCACTCAACTCAGCTCGCTGGCGTCGGAGTTCCCTTCGCTCGGGCCGGATGCCGCGAGTGCAGCGCAGGAGCACTACCGCCAGGCCTGGGATGAAATCTCGAAGCTGGCCGAGCCGAGTCCGCTGGCGCGTCGCTGAATTCGCCGTCCGCCTCAGCCCACTGCCTGCCTCGGGCCGCTGCCTCCCTCGGGCCACTGCCTCCCTCAGCCGACTGCCTGAAGGCTATGGTCCGCAAGCACCTTGGCGACACAGACGGTGAGATTCTGCGCGTAGGCCAGGTGCAGGAATTCGTTCGGCCCATGGGCATTCGCGTGCGGTCCCAGTACACCGGTCACGAGGAATTGTGTCTCGGGGAAGCGCTCCCCCAGCATGGCGATGAAGGGGATGCTGCCGCCCGTACCCAGATACATCGTGTCGCGCCCGAAAGTCGCACTGGAAGCCCCGCGCATGGATTTCTCGAGCCACGGCGCAAGTGCCGGTGCATTCCAGCCCACTTGCGATGATCCGACCTCAAACGTGACACGCGCACCATAAGGAGGGTCGGATTCCAGCCGCTTCTTGACTGCCGCCGCGGCGATAGCGGCATCGTTCGTCGGTGGCAGGCGGAATGACAGCTTGAGATCCAGGCGCGGCAACAGCACGTTGCCCGCGTCCTGCAGCGCGGGCAGTCCACCGGCACCGGTGATGGTGAGGGACGGCCGCCAGGTGGTGTTCAGTATCAACTCATAGGGCGCATCGGTGAGCGGACGCACGCCCGGAGCAAATGGAATCTTTCCGACAACCTGGTCGCCAAGCACGGCCGCGGCTGCCCTGGCCTGGGAAAGGCGCGCCGATGGGGTCTCGACGTACAGCTCGTCCAGCAGCAGGTCGCCGGTGACGTCGCTCTCGACGCGGGCCAGCAGCGTCCGCGCGATGCGGAATGTCGAGGGCGCGACGCCCGTGCCGGCGCCAGAGTGCACGCCTTCGGTCAGCACCTCGATCGACAGCGTGCCGACCAGATTTCCGCGCAGTGAAGTCGTGCACCAAAGCTGGTCGTAATTGCCGCACTCGGCATCGAGGCAAACCACGAGACTCGGTGTGCCGATACGATCCGCGAGTGACTCGACGTAATGCGGCAGGTCGTAGCTTCCGCTTTCCTCGCAGGCCTCGATCAGAACCACGCAGCGTGCGTGGGGGATACCCTGTTGTTGCAGAAGCCGGATCGCGGTCAATGACGAGAACACGGCGTAGCCGTCGTCGGCGCCACCGCGGCCGTAAAGCTGCCCGTCACGCAGGACCGGCTCCCAGGGAGACAGGCCTTCCGCCCAGCCTGTGAACTCCGGCTGCTTGTCCATGTGGCCGTACAACAGCGCGCAGCCTGGCCCGGTGCCGGGAATCTCGCAGAGCAGCAGCGGTGTGCGATCGCCCGCGCGCACGATCTCGACATTCAGTCCCTTGATCTGCTGCTCGCGGCACCAGGCGGCCATCAACTCCGCTGCGCGATCCATGTGGCCGTGCGCTTTCCAGTCAGGATCGAAATCCGGAGATTTATTCGGGATCCGGATGTAGTCGCAGAGACGCGGGACGATCGACGAACTGAATGCTTCAGCGGTCTGCTTGAGGGCTACGGAGAAGTCCATTAAATCACCGTATTATTAATAAGTTACAGAACTATCATAATCGCGATTAGAGATGCTACGTGGCGCGGCCCGCGGTGGCAGCTACAGTTTAAGGCCAAAGAAGCGCCGCGCATTCGCCGTCGTCATTGCTGCAAGTTGATCGGCCGATTGGCCCCGATATGTCGCGACCGCATCCAGGATCACCGGCAAATACATGGGCTCGTTGCGCCAATGGGCCGGCTTTGGCTGAAGTGTTCGCGGCAGCAGGTAGGGTCCGTCCGTTTCCAGCATCAGGCGATCATCCGGAATCCGGCCGACTGCCGCACGCAGCGCCTGCCCGCGCCGCTCATCGCAGATCCAGCCGGTGACACCGATGGCAAGACCCGCTAGCAGGCAATCATCGAGTTCCATCGCATCGCCGGTGAAGCAATGCAGTACCGCGCGAGTCAGCAATTGCGGATGCTCGCGCAGCATGGCCATGAAATCCGCGTGCGCCTCACGCTGGTGCAGGAATATCGGAAGCTCGTGAGTAGCGGCAAGTTGAAGCTGCAGCCCGAAGGCACGTCGCTGCTCGGCCGGTGGTGAATAGTTACGGTAATAGTCCAGTCCGCATTCGCCGGCCGCGACCGTCATCGGATCCGCGTATAGGTCGGCAAGCGTCGCACAATCCGAGTCCCGGAACCCCGTGGCATGGTGCGGATGCACCCCCGCCGTCGCGCGCAACAGCCCGGGCCAGCGACGGCACAGTTCAAGAGAGCGCGCGCTGTCCGCGAGCGTGCTGCCAGTGACGATCATCGCGACAACCCCTGCGTGCTGTGCCCGCGCGATCACCTCGGCCCGATCCTGATCGTAGCTGTCGTGGGAAAGATTGACGCCGATGTCTATCAAGGCAGGACTGTGCATCGCGTCACTTCACGATGGGGCATTGATGCCCGGGCAATGATCGGCTCAGGCCGCACGCAGCGCGGTCGTCACGGGCAGGCGTGCCGCTCGCAGCGCGGGCAGCAGGCCGCCTAACATGCCGATCGCGATCGCGATGAGCAGACCGCTTCGCACCAGCGCCGGGGTTACCTGGAACTGGAATACCACCTGCGAGAAATTCGCGCCAAGGGTCGACACCGCCATGTTGTTGAACAGCAGGTAGGCGAGCAGGGCACCGATTACGCCGCCCGCCAGAGCCAGCATGAGAGACTCGATCATCACCGAAATTACGACTGCTGTGCCGCTGAATCCGATCGCGCGCAATGTCGCGATCTCGCGTGCGCGCGTGCCCACCGCTGCATACATCGTGTTGAGCGCAGCGAAGGTCGCTCCCAGCGCCATGATCAGGGTGACCACACCGGCCAGCATCCCAATGGTCTGGCGAAACTGCTTGGTCTGGCCGCTGTAGTACTGCTGCTCGGACTCGACGTCGACATTCAGGCGGGGATCGGCGGTCAACGAATCCCTGATCAACTTGAGGTCGGCCGGCTTCGCAAGCTGCAGGCGCACCGAGCTGAATCCCCGGCGGTTGAACGTGGTCTGCGCGACCTCGACGTCCGCCCACAGTTCGCTTTCGTTGGCGTCACCGGATTCGAATACGCCGACCACGGTCCAGTTGGAGCCACGCATGCGCAACGTCTCGCCCAGCCCGGCGCCCTCGAACTGCTGCGTAACGGCACGGCCCGCGATCAGTTCACGCAGCCCCGGCTGGAAACTGCGGCCATCGACGATTTTCAATTGGGGTCGCAGCACAAATGCCGCGGGTTCGACGCCACGCACGGTGATATTTGAACCGGTTTTCTCGCCCGCCTTCAGGAGTTCCGCGATCACAATCATCTCGGCAGAGGCGAGCGGCTGACCGTCGCCGCCCTGGCGCACGCCTGGCACCTGCTTGATCAGCGTTGTCTGGTCGCGCAACAGGCCGGAGTTGAGCTCGGCGCTGGAGCCGCCGCGCAGCACCAGGGCGATGTCATCGCGGCCCGTGGACTTGAGTGTCGATTGGAATCCTTCGGCCATCGCGAGGAGGGCGGTGAAAACAGCCACCACGCCGGCGAGGCCGACGATGATCACGAGCGACGGACCCCAGCGCTCCGGGACGCTCCCGAGGCTCAGCAAGGTGATCGCGATGGTCTGCCGCAGCATCGTCGGAATCTCCCGTCAGCGGCCGGCCAGCGCGTCAACGATCGACAGTCGGCCGGCACGCAGCGCCGGCAGCAGGCCAACCGCCAGGCTCAAGAACACGATGGCGAGCAGTCCCGTGATCCACACGCGGTAATCGACCGCGATCGGAAAGTTTCCGCCACCGCCGATTGCAATGCCGATCATGGTTGCGAGGCCGAGGCCAAGCAGCCCGCCGATCACGCATATGGCCGCCGCCTCGGCCAGCACGAAGCCGAGAACACTGCCGTCCGTAAAGCCCAGTGTCTTGAGGATCGCCAATTCCGGGATCCGCTCGCGGACGCTCTGCGCGATCGTGTTGCCGACCACCAGCAGCAGCGTGAAGAACACGGCAAACAGGATCCAGCGCACGATCAGTCCGATGTCGCCAATCTGCCTGAAAAAGCCGATGTTGAAATCCTTTTCCGTCTGCGTCTTGGTTTCGTCCGGCGAATTTTCGAATCGGCCGTCGATGGTCTTCGCGACTTGTTGGGCCTGGCCCGGATCCGAGAGCCTGAGAATAAAGGTTCCAGCCAAGCCGGAACCGAACTGGTTGGCCTCGTCAAAATACGCGTAGTTGATGTAGCCGACATTGGTGTTCCGCTGCCACTCTTCGTCCTTGCCGTCATAGATCCCGACCAGGTCAAAGATCCAGGCCTTGCTGCCATCTTTCCGGGGAAAGATGTTCGATGCGATCGGCACCTTGTCACCGATGTGCCAGCCGTACTGGTCGGCGAGATTCCTGCCGACAATCATGCCGGTTCGCGTATCCGCAAGTGCTTTCCACTGTTGATCCGGCATCACGTATTCGGGATACACGCCGTGCAGGCGACCCGGATCGGCGGCGAAAAAAATTAGCTGTGTATTTTCCTGCCAGACCGCGCCGAACCACTGCTGCCACATGACCTTGTCCACGCCGGGAACGGCCTCGATCTCCGGCAACACACGCATCGGCAGCGACTGGGTAAATGACACCCGCGCCTGGGTTACCAGCCGCGTCGCGCCGACAAAATCCGCGCCCGCCGAAAACATCACGTTGACGGCCTGCAGCAGGCCGAACAGCAGGAATGCGGTGACCACCGACAACAGCGTCAGCACGGTGCGTGTCTTCTTGCGCAACAGATTAGTGAAAATGAATCCGGTGCGGGTCATGCCGCAGCCTGCTCCAGCAACTGGCCCTTCTCCAGATGCAGTGTGCGGCGCGCGAATTCGGCCGCCTTCGGATCGTGGGTGACCAGCACGATGGTCTTGCCGTGTTCACGGTTCAGCAGCTGCAAAAGGCCGAGGATCTCGTCCGCCGTCTTGCGGTCGAGGTCGCCAGTGGGCTCGTCGCAGATCAGTATCGTCGGATCCGAGACCAGCGCCCTGGCAATCGCCACGCGCTGCTCCTGCCCGCCGGATAGTTCTTTGGGCTTGTGCCGGGCGCGGTCCGTGAGACCGACTATCTCCAATGCCACGGCGACGGACTTCCTGCGGTGCGCGGCCGAAAGCCCGGTCAGCAGCAGCGGCAGCTCGACATTGCGCTCGGCGGTGAGTACCGGCATCAGGTTATAGAACTGAAACACGAATCCGACATTGCGCGCGCGCCACTTGGCAAGCGCGCCGCCGGAAAGCTGGTCAATGCGCTGGCCGCCGACCAGGATTTCCCCCGACGTGGGCCGATCCAACCCACCGATCAGGTTCAGGAGCGTGGTCTTGCCTGAACCGGAGGGCCCCATCAGCGCAACGAAATCGCCCTTGGGTATCGCAAGCGTCAGGCCGTGCAGCACTTCAACCTTTTGCTTGCCGCGCACATAGGACTTGTACACGTCGCTGACCCGCACCATCGTTTCGCTCATTCCTTCGCCTCACCCCTGGTCTCCACCGCGTCGCCGTCCTTCAGGGTTGCCGCCGCATCGAGGATCACTGATTCGCCTGCGGATACCCCGGACTGCACCTGTCGATCGTCCCCACGCAGGCCGCCTAGCGCGACCACGCGCCGTTGCGCCTTGCCATCGTTCAGCACATAAATGACATCCTCACCCGCGTCCTGACGGATGGCCGCCAGTGGCACCAGCACCCCAGGTGCCGGCAACGCCGCTGGAGTCCCGGTCGTTCCCGAATGCTCCTCGAGGAAGGCGACGCGCACGCCCATTTCCGGCACGATCCGCGAATCTTTTGCACGCAGTGCAATGCGCACTTTCACTGTCGCCTTGGAGCGGTCGGCCGTGGGAACAATCGCGATGACCTCGGCCGGAATCCGCCAATCCGGATAGGCATTCAGCACTGCTTCCACCGGCTGGCCCGCCTGCACGCGGTTGATGTAGGCCTCGCTGACGTCGACCTGGATTTCCAGTGAATCCATGTCGACGATCGTGCCGATACCGGTGCGGATCGAGCCGCCCCCCGCGGAAATCGGTGAAATCATTTCGCCGGGCTGGGCCGCCTTGACCGTGACGACGCCGGCGAACGGCGCGCGCACGATCGTGTTGTCGAGCTGGACCTTCGCCACGAGCAGCGTTTCATCGGTCACCTTCACCTGGCTTTTCTGACTAGCCAGGCGTGCACGCAAGGCCTCGGCATGCGTGCGTGTCGCATCCAGCACTGACACGCTGATCAATTTCTGTGCTTCCAGTTCGCGTTGCCGCTCGAATTCGCGCTCGGCGTTGGCCAGCGCGCTTTGGATCTCGGCAAGCCCGGCATGTGCTGCTTCGACCTGCGCCTGGCGCAAGGCGACTTCCGCACGGGCCTCTGCGTCGTCGAGCGTGGCCAGCACTTCGCCCTCGGCGACGCGCTGGCCTTCTTCGATCAGGAGTGTGCGGATCTTGCCGGTGATCTTGGCCGACACCGTGGCCTGCCGGCGGGCAGTCACATAGCCCGTCGCATCGAGTACCGATGCGCTGCCGCCGCCGGAGGGCAGCGCATGCGCAATTGCGACCGCCACCTGCGTCGCTTCCCCGCGGCCCAGGAACCAGGCCAGTGCCGCGCCGGCCAGCAGCAACACACTCACCAGGCCGATCCATATTCGGATTCGCCGCGGCGAACCTTCCTCGTTCGCCCCCCGATCGATGCGCAATTGATTCAGCAGCTCGGACTTATTCATCAGGACAAGAGTCTGCCACAGTCCCATGTCCGGGCGCCGCACATGAGCGTGCCGCCTAGCGCGGCCGCCAGCGGAAGCTGGCGCCGGCGATGCCGAGGAAGATCGCAGTCATCACGGCCAGGGCAGCAAGCCGCGGCAGGATATCGGCGATACCCGCACCGTCCAGCATGATGGCCCGCGCGGCTTCCAGCATCTGGGTCAACGGCAACGCTTCCGCAGCAATGCGCAGCCATTTTGGCGCCCCTTCCAGCGAATACCAGACCCCGGACAGCAGCATCATCGGCCAGGACACGAGATTGATGATGCCATTGGCGAGTTCCTCGCTCGTAAAACGGGCCGCCACCATGAAGCTGAGCGAGATCATGCAGGTCGCGCCCAGCACGGCGGTAACGAGCAGCAGCAGTGCACTGCCATTGTTGCGAAACGGGATCAGCAGTGCGAGCGCTGCATAGACCAGCACCGAAACACTGACCGTGAGCATCAGTCGTGACAGGATCTGTGCGGCGCCGAATTCCAGCGCCGTGACAGGCGTCGCCGACAGGCGCCGCAGGAATCCCGACTTGCGATAGCGAACGACGACATAGCCGACGCCGAACAGGCAACTGAACATCATGTTCATGCCGAGGATGCCCGGCAGCAACCAGTCAACATAGCGGACCGCCGCGCCCGTGACGGGCTCGCGCCGCACCGCGACGCCGGCCGACTCCAGCAGCAGTTTCTCCGCCAGGTAACCTTTCGGAGAATCCGCATTGACCCAGTAGCGGGGCACCCCGCGCAAATCGATCAGCAGGTCCGATTGGTGCCGCTCGACGGTGTGGATCGCGGCCTCGAGTTCGGCCGGATCCACCGCGTAAAAATCTGCGTAACGCGTGCCAAGAAAGGGATGCAGCCTGGCATCGAGCGCGACCCCCGGAGGGGCGATGACACCGATCTTGAACAGGTTGCGTGGCTGGCCGCCGAAGATGACGGCAAATGCGACGACCAGCGCGAGCGGCAGCACCACATTGAACACCAGTGTCGACCGGTCACGCAGGAACTCCAGGTTGCGGGCGCTCCAGATGGCCAGCATGCGACGCAGGTTCATGTGCGCAGCTCGCGGCCAGTCAGTTCCAGGAACAAGTCCTCCAGATTGCGCGGACGGATCTGCAGGTGACGGACGGGGATGCCGCGATCGAGCAGTGCGCGCAGCGCCAGTTCCACGTCCGCCGTCGAGATCTCCACGCGGTCGCCTGCCAGCAGCACCGGCAGCGGGAATGTCGCCGGGTCGATGCCGAATTCGTCGCGCGGCAGCTCGAGCACCACGTCATCGAAATGCTCCTTCAGCAGGCGCGAGGGCGGACCCTCGGCGATGATCCGGCCATGATCCATGATCGCGACGACATCGCAGAGGAAATAGGCTTCCTCCATGTAATGGGTCGTCAACAAAACGGTCCGGCGCTCCGCCTTGATCGCACGGATGAGGTCCCAGAAATTGTGGCGCGCTTGCGGATCGAGTCCGGTCGTCGGCTCGTCAAGGAACAGCACCTGTGGATCATTGACGAGCGCGATCCCGAGCAGCAGGCGCTGGAGTTGCCCGCCGGACAGCTTGCGATTGTCCCGTCCCACGAGCGGCTCGAGCGCGCACAGCCGGATCACATCGTCCACGTCGCGACCGTGCGAGTAGAGTCGGCGGAACATCACGAGCGTTTCGCGCACGGTCAGGAATTCCTGCAGTGCCGTCTTCTGGAACTGGATGCCGGCTTCAGCGCGGAAACGCGTGCCCAATGGTTCACCGCGATAAAGCACGCGCCCGGACGTCGGTTCGGTGACGCCCTCCATGATCTCGACGGTCGTCGTCTTGCCGGCGCCATTCGGTCCCAGCAGGCCGAAGCAGATGCCCTCCGGGATGTCGAAGGACACACCATCCACGGCACGCACGCCCGGATACTGCTTGACGAGGTCGCGGACCTGGATCACGGGTTCCATGCGGTTGATGATCCTATATGATTGCGTGCGTGACGCAGAATCCATTTCCGCGCCTGCTGGCGCCACTCAATCTCGGATTCACGACTCTCCCAAACCGGGTGCTGATGGGCTCGATGCATACCGGGCTCGAAGACCGGCGGGATGATTACCCGAAACTTGCCGCTTATTTTGCCGAACGTGCGCGTGGCGGTGTCGGTCTGATCGTCACCGGCGGCATTGCACCGAATGCGGCAGGCTGGACCAAGCCCTTTGCCGGCACCCTGAGTGGCCGTCGCCACCTGGCGCGTCACCGGCTGGTCACCGATGCCGTGCACGGTGAGGGTGGCAGGATCTGCATGCAGATCCTGCACACGGGTCGCTATGCCTATCATCCGCTCGCAGTCGCGCCATCGCGCCTGAAGGCGCCGATCTCGCGATTCACGCCACGCGCGCTGTCCGCGGGCGGCGTCGAGGGCCAGATTGTCGATTTCGTGCGCTGCGCGAAGCTCGCACAAAAGGCCGGCTACGACGGCGTCGAGATCATGGCTTCCGAAGGTTATTTCATCAATCAGTTCCTGGTCACAAGGACCAATCATCGGCAGGACGATTGGGGAGGAAGCTGGGCCAACCGGATGCGGCTGCCGATCGAGATCGTCGCCCGCACCCGCGCGGCGGTCGGACCGTCATTCATCATCATCTACCGGCTGTCGATGCTGGATCTCGTCGAGGGTGGCAGTTCCTGGGACGAGGTCGTCGAACTCGCGCAAGCCGTCGAACGCGCCGGCGTCACGATCATCAACACCGGCATCGGCTGGCATGAAGCGCGTATTCCAACTATCGCGACGATGGTGCCGCGTGCGGCCTTCAGCTGGGTCACGAGGCGCCTGCGTGGCAGCGTGACAATCCCGCTCGTCACCAGTAACCGGATCAACGATCCGGCGGTCGCCGAAAGAGTGCTCGCGAGCGGCGACGCCGATCTCGTTTCAATGGCGCGGCCGCTGCTGGCCGACCCGGATTTCGTGCGCAAGGCCGCCGAGGGGAGGGCGGATGAGATCAATACCTGCATCGCCTGCAATCAGGCCTGCCTCGATCTCGTGTTCGAGAATCAGGTCGCGAGCTGCCTCGTCAATCCGCGCGCCGGCCGCGAAACAGAGTTGAATTATCGTCCGGCTGCCGCGCGGCGGCGCATCGCGGTCGTCGGTGCCGGGCCTGCGGGTCTCGCCTGCGCTACGGTTGCCGCCGGTCGCGGTCATCGCGTCACGCTGTTCGAGGCGGCTGATCGCATTGGTGGCCAGTTCAACATGGCCAAAGTCATCCCAGGCAAGGAAGAGTTTCACGAGACGCTTCGATATTACCGGCGGCAAATCGAATTGACTGGCGTGAATCTCGAGCTGTCGCGGCGTGCCGGCGTCACCGAGCTTACCGGGGGCGAGTTCGATGACATCGTGCTGGCATCGGGGGTCGTGCCACGAATGCCTGCCATCGATGGTCTCAGGCATCCAAAGGTGTTGTCATACATCGATGTACTGCTGCATGGCAGGCCCGTCGGCCCATCGGTCGCCATAGTGGGCGCCGGCGGCATCGGCTTTGATGTCGCGGAGTATCTGTGTCACGACCCCACACATTCACCGTCCAGTGTCGACATTCCGGCTTTCATGCATGAGTGGGGCATCGACATGACACTCGCGAAACGCGGCGGCCTCACTGAGGAAGCCGATCCCGCGCGCAGCATGCCGCGCACGATCTGGCTGCTGCAGCGCAAGCCGACACCGCCCGGCCGCGATCTCGGCAAGACCACGGGCTGGGTGCATCGGCTCGCGCTGAAGCGGCGCGGCGTGCGCATGATGGCGGGCGTGAGTTACCAGCGCATCGACGATGCCGGTCTGCATATCGCTGTCGGCACCGAGTCCCGGTTGCTGGCGGTGGACAATGTCATCGTCTGCGCGGGCCAGGAACCGCAACGCGAGCTTGCCGCCGGCGTCGAAGCTGCGGGTTTTCGCTTACACCTGATCGGCGGCTCGAATCGCGCGACCGAGCTCGATGCCAGGCGCGCCATTGACGAAGGCTCACGCCTCGCGGCGGCCTTATGAGCACCCGGGCCGCGCACGCAGCACAACTCGGGCTGCTCGAAGACGCGCCTGGCAGCCACGCCGCATGGCGGGTGCGCGCGAGCGATCGCGCTCGCCGATTGACGGTGCGCGTGTTTCCGGGAGGGGAAGTCGAGATCGTGGTGCCGAATGGCACGCGTCCGCGCGCGGTTGAGAAGTTCGTGGCCCGGTACCGGTCGTGGATCGACCGCAAGGTTGCGCAATACCGGCCGCTCGAGGCAGCGAACAGCGATGAATTGCCAGCGGCGATTCGATTCCAGGCCAGCGGGGAATGCTGGCGGGTCGACTATGTCGAAGCGCAGGGTGCGCCTCACCTGGCGGTCGATGGCAATCGCATGCTGCTGATCGGCGACTTGTCGCGGGTTGCGCTCGCGCGCCATGCGCTGCAGCGCTTTACGATGCGGATGGCCCATTCGATACTCGTGCCGCAACTTGAGCGGCTCGCTGCGGAATCGGGGCTGCACTACTCGACCGCCCAGATCCGGCGACAGCGCACACGCTGGGGCAGTTGCTCGCGCCGCGGCACGATCAGCCTGAATGCCTGCCTGATGTTCCAGCCGCCGGATGTCGTGCGCTACCTGCTGCTCCATGAACTTGCGCATACGCGTCATATGAACCACTCGCGGCGCTTCTGGGCATTGGTCGAACAATTGGAACCGCGCTGGCGCGAGCTCGACGCCGGACTCTCTCATGGCTGGCGCGAGGTGCCTGCCTGGGCCCTGCGCTGATGCCGCGGGCCGGGGTCGCGGCGCCATTCCTGGTGCTGGCCATCGCGCTCGCCGCCGTGTCCTTCGGGTCGATCTTTGCGCGACTCGCCGAGGCGCCGCCGCTTGCCATCGCCGCCTGGCGCATGGGTCTTGCAGCGCTGGTCGTGATTCCGGTAGCGCTCGCCGGAAGGTCCGGCGCAGAACAGTTGGATTTGCGGCATGCCGCATTGGCGGCAGCCGCAGGTCTGTTCCTGGCCCTGCATTTCGCCGCCTGGATCGCGTCGCTCAATTACACATCGATCGCGCGCAGCGTACTCCTCGTCAGCACGGCGCCGATCTGGGTTGCCATCCTGCAGTTTATGACCGGGCGGGGTGCGCCGCCGTTACGAACGGTGCTCGCGCTCCTGTTCGCGGTGGGCGGCGTGGCGATTGCGAGTACCGGTCACGACCACAACGAAGGAATGCTGACCGGCGACCTGTTGGCGGTCGCCGGCGCGATCGCAATGGCTAGCTACCTCCTGTTGTCGCAGAGAGCGCAGTCGCGCCTGCCATTTCGCCGCTATCTCGCGATCGCCTATGGCTCGGCGGCGGCCATCCTGTGGCTGGCCGTGGCAATGACTGACACCGCAGCCGGCGGCTTCGCCGTGGCGACCTGGTGGGCGCTCGCGGGAATGGCGGCGATATCGCAGTTGATCGGACACAGTGGCTACAACTGGGCGCTGCGTCACCTGAGCCCGCTGTTCATCGCCGTGGCGCTGGTCGGCGAACCGGTGCTCGCTTCGCTGCTGGGCTGGTGGCTACTCGGGGAGGGGCTCGACTGGCAGACCGGCGCCGGTGGCCTGCTGATATTGACGGGCATCCTGCTCGGTGCGTCTGCGGCCCGCCCGCCGCCGGTAGCGGTACAGGCGCCAGCCCAGTAGCACGGCGAGCACCAGGACATAAACAAGAGGTTCGCGGATGTCGGCCTTCACCTGCCAGTAGAAATGCGTGCAGGCAAGGATCGCCGCGGGATACACCAGGCGGTGCAGGCGCTGCCAGCGACGGCCCAGGCGCCGCATGGCCCGCTTCGTGGACGTCACTGCCAGCGGGATGAGCAACAGCAGCGCCGAAAAACCGACCGTGATGAAGGGGCGCTTGGCGATGTCCTCGAGCAACACCCGCCAGTCCAGACTCTGGTCCACGAGCAGATAGAAAAGGAAATGCATCGAGACGTAGAAGAATGCGAACAGGCCCAGCATGCGCCGGAATCCCAGCAGGCGCGGCCAGCTGAGGAGTTCACGGAGCGGCGTCACGGCAAGCGTCGTCAGCAGGAATCGCAGGCCCCAGATGCCAAGCGTGTCCTGGATCTTCTCGATGGGATTGGCTCCCAGTTCTGCTGCCGGCCAGCCCGCAAGGCCCGCCAGCAGCCAGCCAACCGGCAGCAGGCACAGCAGGAAAACGAGTGGCTTCGCGATCCACCGCGTCGCAAGGTTGGCGTTAAACTTCAACATCAGAAATTCCGCGCCAGGTCCATGCCGCTGTACAAGTTCGCGACCTCGGCGGCATATCCGTTGAATTGTGCCGTCGGCTGGCGCGACAGCAGAGAGCCGGATCCGATGCGCCTCTCACGCTTCTGGCTCCAGCGCGGATGGTCGACCTCTGGATTGACGTTGGCGTAGAAGCCGTACTCGCGCGGCGCCGATAACGCCCAGGTGGTCGCAGGCATGCTCTCCGTGAAGCGGATGCGCACGATCGACTTGATGCCCTTGAAACCGTACTTCCAGGGCACGACCAGGCGTAGCGGCGCGCCATTCTGATTCGGCAGTACCTGCCCGTAGAGTCCGACCGCGAGGATTGCTAGCGGATGCATCGCCTCGTCCATGCGCAGCCCTTCGACATAGGGCCAGTCGAGCACATTAGATCGCTGGCCCGGCATCTGCTTGGGATCCATCAGTGTCGTGAATTCGACGAACTTCGCGCGCGAGGTCGGCTTGAACCGGTTGACCAGATCGCCGAGCGGGAATCCGACCCAGGGGATGACCATCGACCAGGCCTCCACGCAACGCAGCCGATAGATTCGCTCCTCGAGCGCGTGTGGCTTCAGCAAGTCCTCGAGCGTGTAACGGCCCTTGCCCTCGCATTCGCCGTCGACGACGACGGACCAAGGCCTCGGGCGCAGGCTACCGGCATTGCGGGCCGGGTCGTCTTTCCCGGTGCCGAATTCGTAGAAGTTGTTGTAACCCGTGATGTCCGCCAGGGAGTTGGCCGACTCGGTGGTCGAGTAGCGCGCATTGCGCTTGTATTTCAGTCGCTCGATGAGCGAAACGTTCATGACCTGCTCGCCGAAGGCGGGTTGCGCGAGTGCCGCCGCCACGCCGATACCGGCGATTCCGGCGAGGAATTCGCGTCGCGCACGGTAGACGGGTTCCGGCGTGATGTCCGAGGGTCGAATTCGCATGATTGGCCTCCTGCTCATCAGACCGGGGCAGCGGGGGCTTTGTTACGCCAATCTGCGACCGGGATCCCGAATCTTCCAGCAGCACGCCTGGCGCCAAGGCAGCCATTGACGAGCATCGGACGCTCGACGGCCCGGAGGTGCGCGAGGTCGGAACCGGAATTGCCATAGGCCGCGATCGCGGTGCCGGGGAATCGGGTCCGCAAGGATTCCACGCAGCGCAGTTTTTCGCCGGCGCGCCGGTTTGGCGTGGTCAGAGCGCCGTCGAGGCGCCCATCGCGCCAGGCGATACCGGTGCAGATCGTTTCATCAAAGCCAAAGCGCGCGCCGACCTGCGGAACGTACAGGTCCACGCTTGCGGACAGCAGCACCAGCCTGTCGCCGGCGCGCCGATGACGCTCGATGGCCCCCAGCGCGCCAGGGCAGAGCATTTCGTCATCCAGGCCGTCCACGAAATCGCGTGACCAGGCAGCGACTTCTGCCTGCGTTGCGCCGGACATCAGCCGATGTATCAGATCGGACTTGAGTCCGCCGCGGTCCCGATCACTGAAGGCATAGCGGCAGAGTGCCGTCACCGTGGCCCACATCCAGCTGCGGTGCGGATAATGCCGCAGCCAGCCGCGAAGGTAAGGCAGAAAGGTATCCCGCCGGGTGATGGTGCCGTCGAGGTCGAATACCGCGATGGAACGGGTCACGGCGCTTCAACCCGCGCGCGCGGCCGGCACTTGATCAGGCCGCCAGCTGACGCAACACGAAATGCAGGATGCCGCCGTTGTCCATGTACTCCCATTCCTTGGGGGTATCGACGCGCACATTGACCGGGAAGCTCACCAGCTTTCCGTCGGTCTTCAGCGCGCGAACGGTTGCTTTCCTGCTGCCCGGCGTCAGCCCATCGAATTCATAGGTCTCCGTGCCATCGAGTCCCAGTGATTGCGCGTTCTGCCCGCCCTCGAAGGTCAACGGGAAGACCCCCATGCCGACCAGATTCGCGCGATGGATCCGCTCGAAGGTCTCCGCGATGACCGCCTTGATACCCAGCAGGTTGGTGCCCTTGGCGGCCCAGTCGCGCGAGGAGCCGGTACCGTATTCCTTGCCGGCGATCACGACCAGCGGCACGCCGGCTGCGATGTATTTCATCGCGGCGTCGTAGATCGGCATCTGTTCACCGCCGGGTTGCACACGTGTCACTCCGCCCTCTACACCTGGCACCATCAGGTTCTTGATGCGAGAGTTCGCGAATGTGCCGCGCATCATGATCTGGTGATTGCCACGCCGCGACCCGTAGCTGTTGAAATCCGCGGGCTCCACACCGTTCTGTTGCAGGTATAAGCCGGCGGGGGATTCCTTGCGGATCGCGCCAGCAGGCGAGATGTGATCGGTCGTGATCGAGTCGCCGAACAGCGCCAGGCAGCGCGCCTGGCTAATTGTCGGCAGTCCCGGTCGCTTGCGATCCATGCCGGTGAAGTAGGGTGGATTCTGGATATAAGTGCTGGCGCCTTCCCAGCGATAGGTCTGCGATTCCGGGACCTGGATGCCACGCCAACGCTCGTCACCCTTGAAGACGTCACCGTAGCTCTTGACGAACATGTCCGCTGACACCGAGCGTCCAATCGCCTGTTGAATTTCCCTGGCGCTCGGCCAGATGTCGCGCAGGTAGACCGGCTTGCCATCGTGGCCCATGCCTACGGGATCGCGCGTGAGGTCGAGATCCACGGTGCCGGCCAGCGCATAGGCCACCACGAGCGGCGGGGAGGCCAGGAAGTTCATGCGCACTTCCTGGTGCACGCGACCCTCGAAATTGCGATTGCCGGACAGCACCGAGGCGACCGACAGCTTGTGGTCGTTGATCGCCTTCGAAATCGACACATTGAGCGGACCGGAGTTGCCGATGCAGGTCGTGCAGCCATAACCGACGATGTGGAATCCCAGTGCTTCGAGATCCACCAGCAGCCCGGCGCGCCTCAGGTATTCCGTGACGACCTTGGATCCGGGCGCCATCGAGGTCTTGACCCAGGGTTGCACGGTGAGACCGCGTTCCTTCGCCTTGCGCGCGAGCAGGCCGGCACCGACCATGACGGCCGGGTTTGAGGTGTTGGTGCAGGAAGTGATCGCGGCGATCACGACCGCGCCGTCCTTCAGTTCAAAATCCCGGCCCGAGTCGCTCACTTGTGCGGGACCGCGCGATGCCCACTTGTCCTGGTCCTTGTCGAAGGCGGAACGGAATGCCTTCTGCATGTCGCTCAACAGCACCCGGTCCTGTGGCCGCTTCGGGCCGGCCAGCGACGGCCGTACCGTGGACAGCTCAAGGTGCAACACATCGGTGTAGAGCGCGTCGGGCGCGCCATCGTGACGCCACATGCCCTGCGCCATTGCATACTCGCGCACCAGTGCGATCTGGCTCTCATCACGTCCGGTCAGGCGTAGGTAGGCAAGCGTCTCCTCGTCGATCGGGAATATCCCGCAGGTCGCCCCATACTCCGGGGCCATGTTTGCAATCGTCGCGCGATCGGCCAGCGGCAGCTGGGCAAGACCATCGCCGAAGAACTCGACGAATTTCTCGACGACACCGCGCTTGCGCAGCAACTCGGTTACGGTCAGGACCAGGTCGGTCGCCGTTGCGCCCTCCGGCAGCCGCCCGGTCAGCCTCATGCCGATGACTTCGGGGATCAGCATCGTCGAGGGCTGCCCGAGCATCGCCGCTTCCGCCTCGATTCCGCCAACGCCCCAGCCCAGGACGCCGACACCATTGATCATCGTCGTGTGCGAGTCGGTGCCGACGACGGTATCCGGGTAGGCGAGCCCGTGCTTGTCGACGAATACGACACGCGCCAGGAATTCGAGGTTGACCTGGTGCACGATGCCTGTGTCGGGTGGCACCACGGCAAAATTGTCGAACGCGGACTGGCCCCAGCGCAGGAACGTGTAGCGTTCCTTGTTGCGCTGGAACTCCAGCAGGGCATTGAGATTGAGCGCGTTGGCGGTGCCGTAATGGTCGACCATGACGGAATGATCGATGACGAGCTCAGCGGGAATCAGCGGATTGATCTTGCCCGGATCGCCGCCGAGCGCTGCCATCGCGTCGCGCATTGCGGCCAGGTCGACCACCGCAGGAACGCCGGTGAAATCCTGCATGATCACCCGGGCGGGTGTGAATGCGATCTCGCGGGTCGGCAGTTTTCGGGGGTCAGCACAGGCGAGGGCAATGATGTCCTCGCGCGTGACGGTCGTGCCGTCTTCGTGACGCAGCAGGTTTTCAAGCAGGATCTTCAGCGAGTAGGGCAGGCGCCCGACCGGGTATTCCGCGAGCGAGTCCAGGCTGAAGTACTCGAAACTGCGGTCACCGACGGTGAGCTTGCGGCGTGCCTTGAAGCTGTCTTGCATGATTCCTCCGGGTTGATTATAAGCGAGTCGATTACCCCGCCACCCAGGCATTCCTCGTCGCGGTAGAACACTGCGTACTGGCCCGGAACCGCCCCTGCCTGCGGATCCGCAAACAGAACATCGGCGCCATCCGTGGACCAGTTGACCGCGCAGCGCAGATCCGGCTGGCGATAGCGCAGCTTGGCCGTGCATTCGAATGTTGGCGCGGGCGGCTGGCCGCTGATCCAGTGCACACTGCCGGTGCGAAGGCCCATGCAATGAAGCGCCGGATGGTCCCGGCCCTGAACGACGATAAGCGCGTTGCGTGCAAGGTCCTTGCCCGCGACGAACCATGGAGCCGCTGTGCGGTCCTTCAATCCGCCGATGCCCAGGCCGCTGCGCTGCCCGAGCGTATAGCGCGCAAGACCCCGATGCTCGCCGATGACCAGGCCATCAGGCGTCTCGATCGGACCTGGCTTGCCCGGCAGCCAGGACTCCAGGAACTCGCCGAAGGGACGCTCACCGATGAAGCAGATTCCGGTGGAGTCGCGCTTGTCGAATACCGGCAAGCCACGCTCGCGGGCGATGGCGCGCACTTCCCGCTTGCAGAGTGCGCCTACGGGGAAGTCGCAGCCGGCAAGTTCGGTGCAGGAAAGCATGTGCAGGAAGTAGCTCTGATCCTTCCCGGCATCGACGCCGCGCAGCAGGCGCCCACCGCTGCCGATGCGCGCGTAATGGCCGGTCGCGAAGCGCTCGGCGCCCAGACGCCGCGCATAGGCCAGGCAGAGGCCGAACTTGATCTCGCGATTGCAGAGCACGTCCGGATTCGGCGTCCGGCCTGCGCGCAACTCAGCCAGGAAATACGCGAAGACGCGTTCCCGATACTCCGTGGCAAAACTGACGCGATGCAACGGGATGCCGAGCTCCGTACAACTGCGGCGCGCGTCCTGGAAATCGGCAGCGGTCGTGCAATAGCCGTCACCGTCGTCCTCCCAGTTCGCCATGAACAGACCCTGGACATCGCGACCGGCATCGAGCAGCAGCGATGCCGCAACCGCGGAATCGACGCCGCCCGACATTGCGACGATGTATCTGGCCACCGGCTTCAGCTGCCCGCTGCGGGCGACGAGGCCGGCAGTACGTGATTGAGAAGTTCGAGCGGGTAGCGCGCGCCACGCAGATAGTCCTCGATGCACAGGAGCACCAGCGGACTGCGCAATTCCGTCTCGCGCTCACGAAGCTGCTCACGACTGATCCAGGCCGTGCGGATGATGGCGCGGTCGAGTGGTGCACCATCGATGCGATCACCGACACTTCCGGCAAATGCGACCCGCAGGAAGGTGCGTTCACCGGGGCTTCGCCACAGGTACAGGCCCGTCACTGCCTGCGGCACGAACGGATAGCCGGTTTCCTCGAAGGTCTCGCGGACCACCGCTTGCAGCAGTGATTCCCCGTCCTCGAGATGTCCGGCCGGTTGATTCAGGACGACGCGGCGCGCGGCACGTTCCTGTACGACCAGGAAGCGCCCGTCGCGTTCAACGACGGCTGCCACGGTGACATCGGGCTTCAGTGACATGCGGCGATTATAGAGGCTGGCCGGAGCGGTCAGCACTCGCCGCTAGAGATGTTGCTGGCGGGTCTCGGCTTCCGGTTCGCTGGCGATCCAGATCTCGTCGAAGTAGTTGAGATAGCGTCGCGCGACGGCGGGATCGTTCATGTCGACGATGCCTTCCCAACGTGAAGCCTGCAGGCGGTAGACCAGCGCGCGGTCATCGGCAATCAGGAATGCAGCCTGGTTGTTGCGGTGCTCGGACTTGACGTGCCGGATCTCGATGTGACTCGTGATGCGGCGCGCGAGGTGCACGAACTTGCTGCCCTCATAGACGACGCGTGACGGGTCTGCGAGCAGCACCCGGACCTTCGCATAGCTCCTCGAAAGAACCATCTTCTTGACGGTCTCGAGAAACTGCGGCTGGTCATAGACCGACGGCTCGAGATCTTGTGTGTACATGGTCAGCAGACGGCGCGCGACCAGGGCGACCTGCTGCGTGGCGCTGCGCGCCTCGTCGAGCGTCTCGATGATCGAGCGCGTGCCGGTCACGCTCTGCCGCTGGGTTTGCACCGCTGTCACTCCAGGGCGTGCGTCATCCTCACGTGGGAGACGCCCGCCTCGTCGAACAGATCGCCCTCGATACGAAAACCGAGCTTCTCGTAGAAGGGCACGGCCTGCACTTGCGCATGCAGGTATGGCTCGCGAATGCCGCGGTGGTAGGCCTCGTGGAGCAGCTGGCGCAGTATCAAGGTGCCGATGCCCCGGCCTCGCAGTACGGCTTTTACCGCGATCCGGCCGATCTTACCGCCCGGATTAAGTCGCCCGGTGCCAACTGGTTCACGGTTCAGGGTGACCAGAGCGTGAACGCTGACGGCATCATCATCATCCCATTCGTCGGATTCAGGCACCAACTGCTCTTTGATGAAGACTTCACGACGGATTCCCTGCAGCACGCTACGGTCCGTACTCCAGGTCGTCAACACGCATTCGATGGTTTCGGCGGGCATTGCCGGCAGTCCTCAGACCGCTCTGGCGAGCACTTCGGCGAGGCCGGTATAGGCGCTCGGCGTCAATGACTCAAGTCTTTGCCGCGCGTCGTCCGGCAGTCCGAGCCTTGCCACAAAGGCACGAAGCTCGACCGCCCCGATCTCGCGCCCGCGCGTGAATTTCTTGAGCCTTTCATAGGCACCGGCGACGCCGTGGGCGCGCATGACGGTCTGGATCGCCTCTGCGAGCACTTCCCAGTGCGCATCGAGATCCGCCGTCATGCGTGCGCTATCCGGTTCGATGCGATCGAGGCCACGCAATACCGAACGCCATGCCAGGCTGCTGTGCCCGAACGCAACGCCGAGATTGCGGAGCACTGTCGAGTCGCTGAGATCACGCTGCCAACGCGAAACCGGCAACTTCTCCGCGAAGTGCCTCAGGATCGCATTCGCAAGACCGGAATTGCCCTCGGCATTTTCGAAATCGATCGGATTGATCTTGTGCGGCATCGTCGATGATCCAACCTCGCCGGCGACTGGCCGCTGCCGGAAGTAACCGAGCGAGATGTAACCCCACAAGTCCCGGCACAGGTCGATCAGCACGGTGTCGGCGCGCGCGAGCGCGTCGCAATACTCCGCGATCCAGTCATGCGGCTCGATCTGTGTCGTGTACTCGTTCGGCACGAGCCCGAGATCCAGAATGAAGCGACGCGACTCCGCGCGCCAGTCAATCTGCGGGCCCGCGGCCTGGTGCGCATTGAAGTTGCCGACCGCGCCGTTGAACTTGCCCATGAGCTCCACGCGACCCAGTGAAGCGGCCGCGCGGCGAAAACGTGTGACGAAGTTCGCCGCTTCCTTGCCGAGTGTCGTCGGCGATGCCGGCTGGCCATGCGTACGCGACAGCATCGCTGTGGCGGCGTGGTCGTGCGCAAGCCTGGCCAGCCTGTCCGCGAGCTCTCCGATCAGCGGCAGCAGCACGCCAGCGCGCGCGTCGGCGAGCATCATCGCGTAGCTCAGGTTATTGATGTCCTCGGAGGTGCACGCGAAATGCACGAATTCGAGCTGCGCTGGCCGGGCACCTGACGCGCTGAGCTGTTCGCGGACGAAGTACTCGACAGCCTTGACGTCGTGATTCGTCTCGCGCTCGATCTCCTTGACCCGCCGGACGGCGGATTCCTCCACGCCTGCGGCGAGCGCATCAAGTCGGGACGCCATTGGCGGCGGCAGCGTGCCAAGTGCCGGGAAGTGGCCCGATGACGCAAGCTGCCGAAGCCAGCAGGCCTCGACACGCACGCGATAGCCGATCAACGCGGCTTCGCTGAACAGGGAGGCCAGGTCGGCGCACTTGTCGGCATAGCGCCCGTCGAGCGGCGACAATGCGGTCAGGCGATGATTGGTCATGGCGCCAGGCCCAGATGATAGAATGTGCATGTTACCCGTGAGCGATAACGACCGCATCGAAAAGGACAGCCTCGGCGAGGTCCGCGTGGCCGCGTCGGCGCTTTGGGGTGCCCAGACCCAGCGTGCCGTCGAAAATTTCCGGATCGGCGGCCTGCCGATGCCGGCTCCGTTGATCCGCGCCCTGGGCCTGATCAAGTGGGCTGCCGCCGAGACCAATGGCGAACTCGGCGAGCTCGAGCCAGGGCTCGCGGCGGCGATCGCAGCGGCGGCACTCGAGATCGCAACCGGAAAGCATGCCGACCAGTTCCCGGTCGGCATCATGCAGACCGGCTCCGGCACCAGCACCAACATGAATGCCAACGAGGTGATCGCCCGACTGGCGGCCGCCAGGCTCGGCAGCACCGTGCATCCGAATGACCATGTCAACCGATGCCAGAGCAGCAATGACGTCATCCCGACCGCGATCCATCTCGCGGCGGCGCTCGAGTTGCGCGACACGCTGTTGCCGGCGCTCGCCGAGCTTGCGCGTGCGATCGGGGAGAAATCCGCCCAGGTCGGCGATCACGTCAAGTCGGGGCGCACGCACCTGATGGATGCGTTGCCGATCACCATCGGCCAGGAGATGCATGCCTGGCAGACGCAGATTGCGGACGCGGCCCTGCGCCTGGCTGCGGTTGCACCACGCCTGCAACGCCTTGCATTGGGTGCGACAGCGGTCGGTACAGGTGTCAACGCCCATCCGCAATTCGCGGCGCGTGCAATCGCACGTCTCGCGACGCGGACCGGGCTAGACCTCAGCGCCGCGCCGGACCGCTTTGCGAGCCTGGCGTCGCAGGACACGGCCGTGGAACTTTCCGGCCAGCTTCGTGGCGCGGCCGTTGCGCTGCTGAAAATCGCCAATGACCTGCGCTGGATGAATTCCGGGCCGCTGGCCGGCCTTGGCGAGATTTCGTTGCCGGTCTTGCAGCCGGGCTCCAGCATCATGCCGGGCAAGGTCAATCCGGTGATCCCCGAGGCGGTCGCGATGGCAGCGACCCAGGTCATGGCCAATGATGCTGCGGTCGCGATGGCCGGTGCATCCGGAAACTTCCAGCTCAATGTGATGCTGCCGCTGATTGCGCACGGGTTGTTGCAGAACATCGGGCTGCTGGCTGATTCGTCGCGCGCACTCGCGCGCCGGGCGATCTCCGGCCTGACGGTGCTGGCTGCCGCGCTTTCGGAAACGCTGGCGCGCAATCCGATGCTTCTGACTGCACTGGCGCCGGAGATCGGTTACGACCGTGCCGCGGCGATTGCGCGCCGCGCGACCGCAGAGCGCCGCCCGATCCTCGATGTCGCAATCGAGGAGACCGGCATGCCGCGCGAAAAGCTCAAGCGCCTTCTTGATCCTGTGCGGCTGGCGCACGGCGACACTGCGAAGGGCGCCCCATGATCCAGGAACCGGCGCCCGACTTGCACCGGCTGCCGGTGGAGACCCTGAGGCGGAAGTTGCGCAGCCGCCTGACCGGCTGTCAATACACAGATTCTGACTTGCGCGTCGGCGCGGTTTCGCGCTCGGCGATGGAACGCCTGCGCACGCTTTTTCCACTGCAGTCGACGCGCGCCGCCGTGCTGATACCGTTGATCGATCGCGGCGCAGAACTGACTGTGCTACTGACCCACAGGGCCAGCGACCTCAAGCATCATGCAGGCCAGATTTCATTTCCCGGTGGCAGACTGGAGTCCGGTGACGACAATGCAGTCGCGGCGGCGCTGCGCGAAACCGAGGAGGAAATCGGCCTGCGCCGCGAGTTCGTCGAGGTGCTCGGCTGCCTGCCGGATCATGTCGTGATCAGCGGCTATCGCGTGACACCTGTCGTGGGCCTTGTCAGCCCGGGCTTCGAGCTGGTGCTCGATCCCACCGAAGTGTCCGGCACCTTCGAGGCCCCACTGCGCCACCTGCTGGATCCCGCCACACACGCGCGCCGTATGCACCGGATCGGCAGCGAGGACCTCGAACTGCTGGACCTTCCCTGGGGTGGACACACGATCTGGGGCGCGACGGCCGGCATGCTGCTGACGCTCAGGGAATTGCTCGGCGGGTCGCCGCTCCATGGCGATTGAGCGATTGCTTGAGATCATGGTGCGCTTGCGCGACCCGGTCTCGGGTTGCCCCTGGGACCTGCAACAGGACTTCCGCTCGATCGCGCCACACACACTCGAGGAAGCCTACGAGGTTGCGGATGCGATCGAGCGCTGCGATCTCCAGTCACTGCGCGATGAACTGGGCGATCTGCTGTTCCAGGTCGCCTTCCACGCGCAACTCGCGAGCGAACGTCGCGCATTTGCATTCGACGACGTCGTCGATGCGATCTGCGCCAAGCTCACGCGGCGCCACCCGCACGTATTCGCTGGCGTTCCGGTCGCGGACGCCGCCGAACAATCGCGGGTATGGGAAGCACTCAAGGCCCGGGAGCGCAAGGCACAGGGGCAGGGGACCGGGGCGCTGGCCGGCATTCCACTGGCGTTGCCTGCCCTGTCCCGCGCCCGCAAGCTCGGCCGGCGGGCCGCCGAGGCCGGTTTCGACTGGCCGGATGCCAGCGGGCCGCGCGCCAAGATCGACGAAGAACTCGCTGAACTCGACCAGGTCGTCGACGAGGGCAGGAATGCCGGACGCCTCGAGGCGGAACTCGGTGACTTGTTGTTCTCGGTCGTCAATCTCGCGCGCCATCTCGACACCGATCCGGAGACGGCATTGCGTCGCGCCAATGAACGCTTTGAGCGCCGTTACGCCCATCTGGAGAATGCCCTCGCGACCCGCGGCATCGAACCCGCCACAGCTAGCCCTGAGTTGCTGGACCAGCTCTGGGTCGCGGCAAAGGCCGGGATTCCCTAGAAAAACCGCCTGTCCGGAAGCCCCTCTGGCGTTCAGGACGCGTTCATGGACGCCAGCCTAGATTGGCATCGTACCAATGCAAGGAGACGTACCATGTTACGCAAGCCCTGGATTTCTGGCTTCGCCGTCGGTCTCGCTGCCGCGTCCGCCGGAGCCCTCGCTGACAACAATCACGACAGCTACCGTGATGACGAGGACGGCCGTTACGACCGCAACGGCGGCGACTACGATTTTGCGCGTGTCGTCAATGCCGAGGCGATCCGGCGCCAGGTCCGCATCAGTGAGCCAGTGCGCGAATGCTGGAATGAAGTGGCCTACGATTCGGACGGCCCGTTCTCATCCCGTCACGTCGGCAGCACCCTGCTGGGTGGCCTGATCGGTGGTGTGGTCGGCAACCAGGTCGGCAGCGGCAGTGGCCGCGATGTGGCGCGCGTCGCCGGCGCGATCATCGGTGGCGCCATCGGCAACAACGTCTCGCACGAGCGTCAGCGTGGTACCTACGACAACGAACGGCTCGTCGAGCGTTGTGAAGTTCGTTACCACGATAGCTGGGACGAGCGCATCGATGGCTATCGCGTGACCTACGAGTACGCTGGCCGCGAATACACCACGCGGATGCCTTACGACCCCGGTGAGCGGGTGAGGATCCGGGTCGACGTGACGCCAGTCCGCGGATGACCTGACGACCCGGGCCGCGCAAGCGGCCCGGGTTTTTCAAGTTCCACTACAATGGCGCGATGCCGATGACAAGGATGAAATTTCTGGCGATGCTGTGCCTGGCCCTGTTGGCCGGCGCTGCCGCGCCTGGGCAGGTCCAGGCTTCGGATCGCGGCCGTGACCACGACCGGGGCGAGGCGCGAGTGATGACGGATCGCGCCATTTCCCTCGACGAGGCCGTGGCCCGGGCAGAACACCGTTACGATGCGCGCGCCGTACGTGCTGAAGAAAAGCGTAATGGTGACCGCATTGAGTACCGGATCCGGTTGCTGGGCGCCGATGGCCGCGTCTTCGAGGTAAGGATTGACGCGGAAACGGGCCAGGAAAACTGAGGCCCGGATGCGCCTCCTGATCGTCGAGGACGAACCGGCCCTGCGCGAGACGCTTGCACAGCAATTTCGCGCAGCTGGCTTTGCCGTGGATCTTGCCGCCGACGGTGTCGACGGGGAATTCTGTGGCAAGGAATATCCGGTTGATATCGCGGTCGTGGACCTCGGCCTGCCGGGCAAGTCCGGTCTGGACGCGATCCGCGCCTGGCGCAAGGCGGACAAGTCATTCCCGGTTTTGATCCTGACTGCGCGGGACAGCTGGCAGGAGAAGGTTGCCGGGCTCGACGCCGGCGCCGACGACTATGTTACCAAGCCATTCCGGTTCGAAGAGGTGCTTGCACGGGTGCAGGCATTGCTGCGCCGCTCCGGCGGCTGGTCGCAGCCGCTGCTGAAGAGCGGCGTGATCGAGCTCGATAATCGCAGCCAGGAAGTGCGGGCCGCCGGCGCCCCCGTCGAGCTGACCGCGTTCGAGTACCGACTGCTCGAATATCTGATGCTGCGTGCCGGCCAGGTCATTTCCAAGACCGAATTGACGGAAAAGCTGTATGAGCAGGACTTCGAGCGCGACAGCAACACCATCGAAGTCTTTATCGGACGGCTGCGCCGCAAACTCGACCCTGATGGAGACCGCCAGCCGATCGAGACTCTGAGGGGCCGCGGCTACCGTATCGCGCGCGACTGATCGTGGCGCGATCAACCCCATCGCTACAGGCGCGGCTGCTCGTGACGCTGGCCCTGCTGCTGCTGGCCGCGGCCGGCGTCGCCGCCTGGGCGCTCGATTCGATGTACCGTGATCTCGGCCTGCGCGCGCGCCACGATGTGCTCGACGCGCAGGTCATTGCACTGATCTCGTCGGCCGACATCGACAGCGAAGGCCGCCTTGCCCCGGAAAATCTCGCTGAGCCGCGGCTTGCTGCACCCGGCTCGGGCCTCTATGCGGAAATCGTCAGTTCTCGCGGCAGCTGGCGCTCGCCGTCGGCGCTCGGCAGCGGACTCAATCTCGCGGCGGCGCCGGCAACCGGTGAGCGCAATTTTGAGTACGCGAAACTGGCCGACGGCACGCGGGTGATGGGTCTCTCGCTCGGTATCCGCTGGGAGCTCGAGGGCGGCAGCAGCAGGGACTTCATCATCCGCGCCGCCGAAAGTCTCGAGCCCTGGTACCGGGAGGTCGCGCGCGTGCGCGCCTGGCTCCTGTCGGGCTCGATCGTGCTCGGCTTGCTGCTGCTCGCGGGTCTCGCGGTCGCATTGCGAATCGCGCTCAAGCCCCTGTACCAGCTCGAAACGGAAATCGCTGACATCGAGGCCGGGCGGCGTGAACTTCTGGGCTCCGGCTGGCCGCGCGAACTTGCCGGCGTCACGGGCAATCTGAATGCGCTGCTGGCCGGGGAGCGCAAGCGCCTGCAACGCTATCGCACGACACTCGGCAATCTCGCCCACAGCCTCAAGACGCCGCTCGCCGCCTTGCGCGGACTCATCGAAAGCGGTCAATCCGACCGGCAGTCGAATTTGCGCCAGCTGGACCGCATGCAGGACATCGTCCAGCACCAGCTCAAACGTGCCGTATTTGGCGGTACCGGCGCAACCATGACCGATCTGCCGCTACAGGAGCCACTTGAGCAACTTCGCGGTGCGCTTGCGAAGGTCTACTCCGGGAGGTCGCCGCGCATGACCATTGCGGTTGCGCAGGGGACCGCGTACCCGATCGATGCCGGCGACTTTTTCGAGCTGGCAGGCAACCTGATGGACAACGCCTGCAAGTACTGCAAGACCGAGGTCGCCGTGCGCGCGATGCCCTGGACCTCGGCCGACTGGCGCCGTCCCGGTCTGGCGCTCGAGATCGAGGACGACGGCCGCGGAATCCAGCCCTCCGAGCGTTTGCGCGTGCTGGAACGTGGCGCGCGTGCCGACGAAAGCGTCGTGGGTCAGGGCATCGGCCTGTCGGTTGCGCGCGAGATCGCTGCGGCCTATTCCGGGACCCTGGAGCTCGGTGAGGGCCGCCTGGGCGGCGCCCGGGTCAGCGTCCGGCTCCCGGGGCGCTGATCAGTCGGGCGCGCCGAGTTTCTTCACGAATGGCGTCAGCAGGTCTATCGGCATCGGGAACACGATCGTCGTGCTCCGGTCGTTGCCGAGCTCCGTCAGCGTCTGCATATAGCGCAACTGGATCGCGCGCGGGTCTGCGCCCAGGAGCTTCGCGGCCTCGACCAGCATCGCTGCGGCCTGCTTCTCGCCCTCGGCATGGATGATCTTGGCGCGCCGCGTGCGCTCGGCCTCCGCCTGCTTGGCAATCGCGCGGATCATGGTTTCGTCGAGGTCGATGTGCTTGATTTCGACATGCGACACCTTAATGCCCCAGGCGTCGGTCGAAGAGTCCAGGATCTTCTGCACGTCCGCATTCAGGCGGTCGCGCTCTGTCAGCATCTCGTCGAGTTCGTGCTGGCCCAGCACCGAGCGCAGCGTGGTCTGGGCAAGCTGGCTGGTCGCTTCGAATGGATTTGCGACCTGGATGATCGCCTTGTCCGGATCAACGATCCGGAAATAGACGACTGCGTTCACCTTAACCGAGACGTTGTCCCGCGAAATGACGTCCTGCTTTGGCACGTCGAGCACGATGGTGCGGAGGTCCACGCGCACCATTTGTTGCACGATCGGCCACACGATGATCAGGCCGGGGCCCTTGGTGCCCGCGTAGCGCCCGAGGGTGAATACGACGCCGCGCTCGTACTCACGCAGGATGTTGATCGCATTGATCACCAGCACCGCGAAGAGAACGGCGACGGCAACGAGTACGTAAGTCATCATGTCTGGTCTCCTGTCAGTCGATTGGAGAGACGTGGAGTGTCAGCCCCTGCACGCGATCGACGCGCAGCCGCTGACCCGCAGCAACCGGTCTTGAACTGACTGCGTTCCACAGCTCACCGTAAATCCGCACCTGGCCCTGGCTGGTGAATCCGTCGACCGCTTCGGCGGTATCCCCGATCAACTGCTCCCGGCCGGTCGCGACGGGCCGTCGTCGCGCGCGCATCGCCAGCCAGAGCGTGCCAAGCATCAATGTGCCGGCAACCGTTGCAACGCCGCCCACCAGCCCGCGGCTCAGTTCCATGCCGGGCGTATCCGTGTCCATCAGGACGATCGATCCGATCACGAATGCCACGAGTCCGCCGAAGCCCAGCGCTCCGAAGCTCGGCACGAAGAATTCCCCGATCATCATGCCGACCCCCAGTAATACCAGCGCGAGACCCGCAAAATTGACTGACAGCACCTGCAGCGCGTACAGGCCCAACAGCAGGCAGACACCGCCGACCACACCCGGGAGGACCGCACCCGGATTGTAGCCTTCGAACAGCAGTCCATAGATTCCGATCAGCAGCAGGCCGTAAGCGACCATCGGATTGGTCAGTACCGAGAGCAGTCTCGCGCGCCAGTCCATCTCGATGCGCTCGAGCACGATTCCCTTTGTCTTCAGGACGCGGACACCAGTCGGCAACTTGACTTCGCGGCCGTCGAGCGCGGTCATGAGCGCGGGCAGGTCGTCCGCGATCAGGTCGATGACGCCGCGCTTGAGTGCCTCCGTCGCAGTGATGCTGGCCGCATCCACGACCGCGGCCTCGGCAAATTCCAGGTTGCGGCCGCGCATCTCGGCGATGCTGCGGATATACGCGACGGAATCGTTGAGCACCTTGCGATCCATCGCCGACGAAGGCGGCGCAGATTCTTTCGCGTCCTTGTCCTTGCCACTGTCCTCACCCCGGTCGCCTTCCTCCGGTGGCGATCCGCCGATCGGCACCGGTGTTGCCGCACCCAGATTGGTTCCCGGCGCCATGGCAGCGATGTGACTTGCATACAGGATGAAGGTGCCCGCGCTCGCGGCATGCGCGCCGGAAGGTGCAACGTAAGTGACCACCGGGATTCGCGAATTCAGGATGCCCTGGATCATGTCGCGCATGGAATCCGACAGGCCACCGGGCGTGTCGAGAATCAGGATCAGGACTGCAGCCTCCTGTTCCTCGGCTTTTGCCAGCGTGCGCAGGAAAAATTCGCGGGTCGCCGGGCTGATTGCGTCCTTGATTTCGATCAGAACCGCGGTTCCTGCTAGTGGCGCGGCGCCCAGTGGCGAGGGTCCGGCTGCTCGAGTTTCGACGGGCTGGGCCGTTGCGACGCCGATGCTCGCGGTCAGCAGGATCGCAAGGAAGCCAAGGATGACGTGGCGCAGGGCCATTCGCGTGTCTCCACCGGTTGAGATTGATGATAGCAGGCTGGTCTGCTACAAGCGGAAGGTGAATTACCAGTGCGCGGAGGGGACCATGCTGCGGAGACTGACGGCGATCGGGCTTGCGATGCTGGCGCCTGCAGCCATCGCGCAATTGACACCACCGGACACGACGATCCGCACCGAGCAGGTCGCGCCCGGGATCTACATACTGATCGGTCAGGGGGGCAATATCGGCGTCTCGACGGGCGCCGACGGCACGTTCCTGATCGACGATCAGTACGCACCGATGACGCCCTCGGTCATCGCGGCCTTGAAGGACCTGAATGCGCCGGCACCGCGCTTCGTGCTGAATACGCATTGGCACAGCGATCACACGGGCGGCAATGAGAATCTGGGCAAGGCGGGCGCCGTGCTGGTGGCCCATGAACAAGTCCGGGCGCGTATGAGCGTCGATCAATTCAACAAATTCCTCGAGAATGCCACGCCTGCCTCGCCGCAAGCGGCGCTACCGGTCGTTACTTTCAACGACGCAATCACTTTTTATCTGAATGGCGACGAGATTCACGGGACCTATGCCCCGCATGCCCATACCGACGGTGACGTGTTCGTGCACTTCCGCAAGGCCAATGTGATCCACGCGGGGGACCTGTTCTTCCGTTTCTATCCGTTCATCGACATCAGTTCGGGTGGCTCGCTCGCGGGCCTCATCGCGGGTGTCGACCGGATACTTGCCATTGCGGACGACAAGACACGCATCATTCCGGGTCATGGCCCGCTCGCGAATCGCGCCGATCTCCTCGATTACCGTGAAATGCTGATGACCACGAGCGGCCGGATCCGCGAGCTGATGAAGGCGGGAAAGACCGCGGATGAAATAGTGGCGGCTGCGCCGAACGCCGACTACGACCAGAAGTGGGCCTGGGCCTTCATTACGCCTGAGCGCTACATCCGGATGGTATACGTGCTGCTCGAGAGCGAGCTCAACCCAGGTCGAACCTGATTCCCTGGGCAAGCGGCAGCTCGCTCGAATAGTTGATCGTGTTGGTCTGGCGGCGCATGTAGGTCTTCCAGGAATCGGAGCCGGCCTCGCGCCCGCCGCCGGTGTCCTTTTCGCCGCCGAATGCCCCGCCGATCTCGGCGCCGGACGTGCCGATATTGACGTTGGCAATGCCGCAATCGCTGCCGGAAACCGACAGGAAGCGCTCGGCATGCTGGAGGCGGTCGGTAAAGATGGCCGAGGACAGCCCGTAGTCCGTGTCGTTATGCATCACGATCGCCTCGTCCAGCGTCTGGAACGGGATGATGTAGAGGATCGGCGCAAAAGTTTCGTGGCGCACGACCGGCATGTCATTCCTCGCCCTGAGGATTGTCGGTTCGACGAAGAAACCCGGACCCGGCAGCACATGGCCGCCGCACAGGATTTCGCCACCCTGGCTGCGCGCATCTGCGAGCGCCGCCTCGTATTGGCGAACCGCTGATGCGGCCACCAGCGGGCCCATCAACGTCTGGGGATCAAGGGGATTGCCGATCCGGACCTGCTTGTAAACCGCGACCAGGCGGCGCTCCACCTCCGCAATGCGCGATTGGTGCACCAGGAGGCGCCGGGTTGTCGTGCAGCGCTGGCCAGCCGTGCCGACCGCGCCGAACAGGACCGCGGGTATGACGAGATCGAGATTCGCGAACTCGTCCACGATGATGGCGTTGTTGCCGCCGAGTTCGAGCAGGCTCCTGCCGAGCCGCGAAGCGATGCGCTCGCCGACACTGCGACCAACATTTGTCGATCCGGTGAAGCTCATGAGCGCCACGCGCCGGTCTTCAACGAACCGGTTGGCAAGCGCATTGCCGGCCGGGACGAACAGCTGAAAGATCGGCGGCAGGCCTTCTCGCCTCATGACCTCATTGCAGATGCGCTGCACGGCGATCGCGCAGAGCGGCGTGTTGTGCGAGGGCTTCCAGATACAGATGTCGCCGCAAACGGCAGCCAGGAACGCATTCCAGGACCACACCGCGACCGGAAAGTTGAAGGCCGAGATGATGCCGACGACGCCCAGCGGATGCCATTGCTCGTACATGCGATGCTGCGGACGCTCCGAATGCATTGCGAGCCCGTAAA
>CAYYQQ010000009.1:0-40477 GCA_964473595.1 uncultured Steroidobacteraceae bacterium
GGTGCGCGCGATGGACCGGCATGCGATCGATGTGGCGGGTATTCCCGGATACACCTTGATGCAACGCGCGGCCGAGGCGGCGCTCGCCCTGCTTCGGCGGCAGTGGCCGGAAGCAAATCGAATCATCGTCCTGTGCGGCTCTGGCAACAACGCCGGTGATGGCTATGTGCTCGCTCGGCTCGCGCGCGATGCGGATCTTTCGGTCAATACCTGCGCGTTGGTCGATGCGCGCAAGCTCACCGGTGACACGGCGCGCGCCTGCGCGGATTTCATGGCGGCGGGTGGGCACGTTTCCGGATTCACGAGCGCGAGTCTCGCCGCGACTGATGTCGTGGTCGATGCGCTGCTCGGCACCGGCATCGACCGGCCGGTGGAAGGCCCGATGCGGGCATGCATCGAGGCGGTCAATGGCTCGGGGCTCCCGGTGCTCGCGCTTGATCTCCCATCCGGCCTCGACGCCGACATCGGCCTGATCCATGGGGCCGCGATCTCGGCGACGTGTACCATCACATTCGTCGCGCTGAAAGCTGGCTTGTTTCTCGGCGATGGCTGGGATCGGGTCGGCGAACTCGCATTTGCCGGGCTCGGAATCCCGGAGGCGGCACGCGAGGCGCATGCACCCGTCATCAGGCGCATGGACCAGCAGTTGCTCAAAGCGGCCCTGCCGCGGCGCTGCCGCTCTGCGCACAAGGGCAATCACGGCCGCCTTCTGATCGTCGGCGGTCTCGCGATGCCGGGCGCCGTGCGGCTCGCGGGCGAGGCGGCATTGCGCGCAGGCGCGGGTCTCGTCACGGTTGCGACCGATGCGCAAAGCGTTGCTTCAATCATCGCAGGCCGGCCGGAGCTGATCTGCAACGCCGTGAAATCCACCACTGAACTGGAGAGTCTGCTGGGTGCTGCCGATGCAGTCGCGATAGGACCAGGTCTAGGGCAGAGTCGCAGCGCCCGCAATTTCTTTGGCGCCGTCGCCACATGTGGCAAGGCTCTCGTGCTCGACGCCGATGCGCTGACGCTACTGGCAGAAATGCCGCGGCATCGCGATGACTGGATACTCACGCCGCATCCAGGCGAGGCCGCCCGGCTGCTCGGTTCGGATGCCGCGGCGATCCAGCGCGACCGGCTGGGATCCGCGCGCGCAATCGCTGCGCGCTACGGCGGCGTCTGTGTGCTGAAGGGTGCAGGCACGCTCGTCGCCGCAGAAGACTCACTGCCGTGGGTTTGTGATCGCGGCAATCCAGGCATGGCAACTGCCGGTGCCGGGGATGTGCTCACCGGGATCATTGCAGCGCTCGTCGCCGGTGGCAGCGATCTCGAACGAGCCGCAGCGGCCGGTGTATTGCTGCACGCGCGCGCCGGGGACCGGGCTGCGCTCGCCGGTGAACGTGGGCTGATTGCTTCTGACCTGATTGCGCAATTGCAGGCCGTCGTGAACCCACCATGGAACTGAGCCCGCCCGATGAGGCGGCGATGCAGCGACTTGGCGCGGCGCTTGCGGACAGTCTGCCCGATCTGCGGAGTGGCAGCCTGCTGCTCGCGTTGCAGGGCGATCTCGGCACCGGCAAGACGACACTGGCGCGCGGCCTGCTGCGCGCGCTCGGCGTCGCGGGCCCGATCCGCAGCCCGACATTCACGCTCGTGGAACCGTATGAGACGACAGCAGGCTCGATTCATCACCTCGATCTCTATCGCCTGCAGGGCGCGCAGGCGGAACTCGATGCCCTGGGCTATCGGGACTATCGCGGCATGCCGGGCCTCGTGATCGTCGAATGGCCGGAGCGGGGCGGAACGGCACTCGGGCCCGTCGATCTCAGGATCGCGATCGAGCATCGGCCCATTGGCCGGCGGATTTGCATCACTGCGGCGACGGCTGCCGGGCGGGCATGGCAGGGTGCTTTAAGATATGAGCGTATCTAACTGAAATACTTGAATTAAAGTGTTTCTGTCGCTAGAGTAGCGCGAACTTCGTCCGACCAGAGTCGTCATGCGGTCATTGCACTGGATCAACACCGGCGTGCTGATGGTCGCTTCGTTGCTGGCCACTTCGTCGCAAGCACGGGCGGCGGATCTGCACGAGATCCGTTTGTGGGCCAGCCCGGATTCGACCCGCGTCGTGCTCGACCTCTCGGCACCGGTCAGCTATTCGGTCTTCGCGCTGTCGGACCCGGAGCGCATCGTCATCGACCTCGAGCAACTGGGCGCGGATGCAGCGCAACTGCCCGCGGCGGCAGCGGTCGGCGTCGTCAGCGGCGTGCGGGTCGCCCCTCGCGATAACGGCGGGCTGCGCGTGGTGCTCGATCTGACGACCAGGGTTGAGCCGAAGAGCTTCCTGACTCCGCCAAACGAAACCTACGGCCACCGGCTGGTCGTCGACCTGGGTCTGGTCCAGGCGCTGCACCCGGTCAAGGTCGCGAATGACGGCAATGGCCAGCGTGACGTGGTGGTCGCGATCGATGCGGGCCATGGCGGCGAGGATCCGGGTGCGGTCGGCAAGGCCGGCACGCGCGAGAAGGACGTGGCACTTGCGGTTGCCCGCCGGCTCGCCAATCGAATCAATGCTGAACCTGGCATGCGCGCCGTGCTGACGCGCACCGGCGATTACTTCGTGCCATTTCGCGAGCGCATCCGCCGCGCGCGCGTACAGCAGGCGGACTTGTTCGTCTCCGTGCATGCCGACGCCTTCGTCAATCGTTCGGTGCGCGGCTCTTCCGTCTACGTGCTGTCAACGCGCCGCGCGAGCAGCGAGGCCGCACGCTGGCTGGCCGATCGCGAGAATGCGGCCGACCTGATCGGCGGCGTGTCACTGGACGACAAGAGCGATGTGCTGGCGTCGGTGCTGCTCGACCTTTCGCAGAACGCATCGATCAGCGCGAGCAGTGAGGCGGCCACCCGGGTGCTCGAGGAACTGGATCGAGTCGGCCAGCTCAAGAAGAGCGACGTGCAGCACGCGAGCCTGATCGTGCTGACCTCACCCGACGTTCCGTCGATGCTGGTCGAGACTGCCTACATTTCGAATCCCGAAGAGGAACGGCGACTGCGCGATCCGACTCACCAGACCGAGCTCGCAGGCGCAATACACGCCGGCCTGCGCCGCTACTTCCACGAAAATCCGCCGCCAGGCACGCGTATTGCGATGCTAGTGGCCCGCGAGCGCGGGCAGGCGATGAGGCACGTCGTTTCACCGGGTGAAACGCTGGTCGACATCGCCGCGCGCTACGCCGTGAGCCAGGATGCGCTGCGCCGCCAGAACCGCCTCGACGGCGGGCAGCTCACCACCGGAACAGTCCTCGAAATACCGGTTTCCGGCACTTGATATTGCGCTGCTAGACTGGCGTGCCCACAGGGCGCGCCATGCCGATCCAGATCCTCGCAGACCCGCTCATTGACCAGATCGCCGCCGGCGAGGTCATCGAACGCCCTGCGTCGGTCGCGAAAGAGCTGATCGAAAACGCACTCGATGCCGGGGCGCGCCATATCGCGATCGATGTGGAACGCGGCGGCATCGGGCTGTTGCGCGTGCGCGACGATGGCGTGGGCATGGTGTCAAGCGAGCTGCCACTCGCGCTTGCGCGCCATGCGACCAGCAAGATCGCATCGCTCGATGATCTCGAGCAGGTGATGACGCTCGGCTTTCGCGGCGAGGCGCTGCCATCGATCGCCTCGGTATCGCGGTTGCGGATGGCGTCGCGGATTGCTGCCGCAAGGAGCGGCGCCGAAATCGAGTCAGCGGATGGCCGCGTGGGCCGCCCGCGGCCTGCGGCACATCCTGCGGGCACCACGGTCGAGATCCGCGATCTGTTTCACAAGGTTCCTGCGCGGCGTAAATTCCTGCGCGCCGAAGCGACCGAATTCCAGCATGTGCTGCGCACCGTCACGCGCCTCGCGCTGTCGCGATTCGATGTGGCTTTTACGCTGACGCACAACCGCAGGGAGCAATTCGCATTGCCGGTCGCCGGGAGCCGGCTCGAGCAGGAGACACGCATCGCGAGGCTGGTTGGAGCGGATTTCATTTCAAACTCGCTGCATGTGGAGCACGTACATCAGGGCCTGAGACTGGAGGGCTGGATCGGATTGCCTTCGCAGGCGCGCGCGCAGGCGGACCGCCAGTACCTTTTCGTCAATGGCCGAATGGTGCGTGACCGGCTGCTCGGGAACGCCGCGCGGCTCGGTTACCAGGACGTCTTATACGGCGGCCGCCATCCGGCCTGGCTCCTGTACCTGAGGCTCGATCCCGTGCAGGTCGACGTCAACGCCCATCCGCAAAAGCTCGAGGTGAGATTCCGCGACAGTCGCGGCGTGCACGACTTCGTGTTTCGGACACTGGAGCGCGCCCTGGCTTCGACGCGCGCGGCTGCTTCCGGTGCACCGCCGGTTGCGGCGGCCGGGCTTCTCGGCGGCGCCGCGCAATACGCGCCAGGCATGCTGCGGCTCGGCGAACCGCCTGCGGGTTATGGTGCGCGGGGATCCACGCCGCAGGCGCCCGACGGCCGTGAACCGGTTCCTGAAGCGGCTGGTGCACCACTTGGCCATGCCGTGGCCCAGCTGCATGGCATCTACATCGTGGCGCAGACGACCGATGGCATCGTGCTCGTGGACATGCATGCGGCGCACGAACGAATTGTTTATGAGCGCCTGAAGGCGGCTGTCGATTCGGGTCACGGAGCGCGCCAGCCCCTGCTGGTACCGGCGATCGTCGAGTGCACGGAGGCGGATGCGGAACTCGCGATGCAGCATCACGACGAACTCGCCGCGGCAGGTCTCGTCGTGGACCGCGCCGGACCCGCCACGCTTGCGATCCGTGAGGTCCCGATCGTGCTGGCAGGGCGGGATGTCGCCGCAGTGTTACGCGACGCGCTGGCCGATCTCGGTCAGCATGGCGCGACTCACCGCATTGCCGAGCGCCAAAACGAGCTGCTGGCGAATATCGCCTGCCGCAGCGCGGTGCGCGCGCATCGAATGTTGTCGATCGACGAAATGAATGCGCTGCTGCGCGACATGGAGCGCACCGAGCGTTCCGGGCAGTGCAGCCACGGGCGCCCCACCTGGACGCGCGTGACAATCGCCGAGCTCGACCGGCTGTTTCTGCGCGGGCGCTGATGCAGGGGCAACCGGCGATCTTGCTGATGGGCCCGACCGGCGCCGGCAAGACCGAGCTCGCGGCCCAGCTCGTCGCCGAGCTGCCACTCGAAATCGTCAGCGTCGACTCGGCGATGGTCTTCCGCGGGATGGACATCGGCACGGCAAAGCCTGGCCCCGAACTCCTCGCGCGCGCTCCCCATCATCTGATTGACCTGATCGACCCGACCGAAAGCTACTCGGCGGCGCGCTTCGTAGTCGATGCAAACCGCATCATGGGCGAGATCCGTTCGCGGGGCAGGGTGCCACTGCTGGTCGGCGGCACGATGCTCTACTTCCGTGCGTTACAGTCCGGACTGGCGGTGTTGCCGCCGGCGGACGCGACCGTACGCCAGCGGCTGGAAGAGCGTGCAGCCCGGCTGGGGTGGCAGGTGCTGCATGCGGAATTGCAGCGTCTCGATCCGGTTGCGGCCGAGCGCATCCGCCCTGCCGATCGGCAGCGCATCCAGCGCGCGCTGGAGGTGATCGAGTTGACCGGCAGACCGATCTCGTCGCAGCAACGCGAAGACCTGCGCGGTGCATCACGTGCTTCCGATCTGCGCCTGGTACTGGCGCCGGCGGATCGCAGCGTGCTCGTTGAACGGCTGGCGTTGCGATTTCACGCGATGATGAGTCGCGGCTTGCTGGACGAAGTCCGGCGGCTATACGAGCGTGGCGATCTGCATGCGGGATTGCCGGTGCTGCGTCTGATCGGCTACCGCCAGCTATGGGCACATCTCGAGGGTCGAACGGGCCTGGACGAGGCCATCGGGCGCGCAATCATCGCGACCCGCCAGCTCGCTCGCCGGCAACTGACCTGGTTACGGACCGAGCCCGATGCTGAGTGGTTCGATTCATCGGATCCGGCCTTGTTCGGCCGGGTGTCCGCCCGCATCAAAGGCTGGCAGGCCGCTCACTGAGAATCGTTGCAGGTCTGGTGCTAGACTCCATGGCTTGCGGGCCACGCCATTTGCGTTTGACATATGCCCGTAGCGAGTATGGTGGAGCCGCCGGAACCCCAGAGAGCGGCAACAAAGTACGAGAAAAAACAAGGAGATACCATGGCCAGAGGTCAATCATTGCAGGATCCGTTCCTGAATGCACTGCGCAAGGAGCGGGTGCCGGTTTCCATTTATCTGGTCAATGGCATCAAGCTTCAGGGCCAGATCGACTCCTTCGACCAGTTTGTCGTGCTGCTGAAGAATTCGGTCAGCCAGATGGTCTACAAGCACGCGATTTCGACCGTCGTGCCGGCGCGCAATGTGCGCCTGCCAGCGGTCGAGGGAGCCGAAGAGGAATCCGCCAAGGAGGCGGAGCCCAGTTGATCGGAGACCCGTTGCGGCCGCCGGTGGGACCCGTTGTTCGAACGACCTGAGCGGGGCGAACGCGCGATTCTCGTGCGTATCGGGCTGGGCGCGCCGATCGGCGCTGATGAGCTTGCGGAATTCGATGCACTGGCACGCTCCGCAGGTGCTGTGCCGGTGGAAACGATTTCCGGTTCGCGGCGCGTGCCGGACTCAAAATTCTTCGTGGGCAGCGGCAAGGCCGAGGAGATTCGCGCGCGTGTCGCCGCGACCGATGCCGAACTGGTGCTGATCGATCATGGCTTGTCGCCGAGCCAGGAACGGAATCTGGAACAGCTGATCGGCCGCCGCGTGCTGGATCGCACCGGTCTGATCCTCGACATCTTCGCGCAAAGGGCCAGGAGCGCCGAGGGCCAGCTCGAAGTCGAACTCGCGCAGCTGCGTCACCTGTCGACGCGACTGATACGCGGCTGGACCCATCTCGAACGCCAGAAGGGTGGCATCGGGTTGCGCGGGCCCGGCGAGACGCAGCTCGAGACCGACCGGCGGCTGATCGACAAGCGAATTCGCACGCTCAGCGCCAAACTCGAGAAACTCGCGCGCCGCCGCGACACCGGCCGCTCGGTGCGCAAACGTGTGCCGGTACCATCGATCGCCATCGTCGGCTACACGAATGCCGGAAAATCCACGTTGTTCAGGGCGCTGACCGGAAGCGACGCTTATGTTGCCGACCAGCTGTTCGCGACCCTCGACCCAACGGTTCGACGCCTGCGGTTGCCACATACACCGGACCTGGTGGTCGCCGATACCGTCGGTTTCGTGCGCGACCTGCCGCACGAACTGATGGCTGCCTTCCGCTCGACGCTGATGGAGGCCCGGGACGCCGACCTGCTGCTGCATGTCGTAGATTCGTCGGATCCCGAGCATGACCGCCGCATCTCGCAGGTTGACGAAGTGCTGGCAGGAATCGGCGCCGGTTCGATTCCGCAGCTGCGCATCTACAACAAGATCGATCGCCTCGACCGGCCAGCAGAACTCAGGCGCGATTCGGCGGACCGCCCAGGCGCTATCTGGCTGTCCGCGCAGAAGGGTTCGGGGCTCGAATTTCTGCGCGACAGCCTGCAGGAGATCTTCGGCCAGTCGGCGCTGCGCCTGTGCCTCGCATTGCCGCCGGCGCAGGGCCGATTGCGTGCGCGGCTCTTCGACCTCGGGCTGGTGCGCAGCGAGACGGCGGTCGACGATGGCGGTTCCCGCATCGTCGTCGAGGCATCGCATCAGCAACTCGAGGCGCTGTGCCGCGAAGCAGGGGTCGATTTCCTGCGTGCGGTTTCACCTTGTCTGCCCGCCGGGGGCTTCGTAGAATTCCCGCACGAGACCACCTCATCCGCGGCCTGATCCAGTTCCCCAGAGTGAGCAAACGACATGGCCTGGAATGATCCCGGCAAAAAGCAGAATCCCTGGCAGCGCCGGCCGGGCCAGGGTCCGCCGGACCTGGACGAGGTCGTGCGCCGATTCCAGAAATGGCTTCGGTCGCTGTTGGGCGGTGGTTCGCGACCACCCGGCAACGGCGCGGGCGGCGGTCGCGCATTTGGTATCAGTTACGTCCTGGTCGGGCTGCTGATCATCTGGGGACTGAGCGGCTTCTATCAAAACGAGGCGGCCGAACGTTCGGTCATCACCCGCTTTGGCAAATATGCCGGTACGACCACGGCCGGGTTCAACTGGCGGCTGCCCTGGCCGATCGACCGGCGCACAGTCGTCAACATCACCGAGTTCAACAGCTTTACGGACCGCACGCGCATGTTGACCCAGGACGAGGCGCTCGTCGACATCAACCTGGCGGTCCAGTACCGGCGTGCGGACCCGGTCAAGTTCGCATTTAACGTGCGCGATCCCGAGGCGACGCTCGGCGAAGTCAGCGAGAGCGCGATCCGCGAGATCATCGGGCAGAGCAAGCTCGATTTCGTGCTGGAACTGGGGCGCCAGGAGATCAGCGCGAGGACCAAGGACCTGGTGCAGCGGACCATCAGTGCCTACAACACCGGCATCGAGGTCATCAGCGTCAATCTGCAGGACGTCAGCGTTGCCGAGCAGGTCGCGCCTGCACAGAAGGATGCGATCAAGGCACGCGAAGACAAGGACCGCGCGACATTGTCCGCCCAGACCTATGCCAGCGACATCGTGCCGAAGGCGCGCGGCCTCGCGGTCAGCGTCGTCGAAGGCGCGCGCGCCTACAAGGCGCGCGTGGTCGCAGATGCCGATGGCGAGACCTCGCGATTCGGCGCGCTCGCCGCCGAATACGAGCGCGCGCCTGCCGTGACGCGCCAGCGCCTTTATCTGGAGACGATGGAACAGGTGCTGGGCTCGTCGACCAAGGTGATCGTCGACACCAAGGGCACCGGCAACATGATTTATCTGCCGCTCGACAAGCTGTTGGAGCAGCGCGGCCTGCTGCGGCAGCCCGTCGAAACGCCGCCGACCATCCGGCTCGAAGATGGCAGCTCCGTCGAGGCGCCGGATCCGCGTGCGCGGAAGGACCGCTGATGGCCAGCCGAATACTGCCGATCCTGATTGGCACAATCGTCGCGATCTGGCTGCTGGTGGGCTCTGTATTCCAGGTCCAGGAAACCGAATTCGCGATCAAGTTCCAGATCGGCGAGATCGTGAAGGCCGACTACGAGCCCGGCCTGCATTTCATGATTCCGGGCATCAACACCGTCCGCAAGTTCGATCGCCGGGTGCTGACCCGCAACTATCCGGCCGAGCAGTTCCTGACCAGCGAAGGCAAGATCCTGAATGTCGATTTCTATGTGAAATGGCGCATCTCCGATGTCACGCAGTACTACCTTGCAACCGGTGGAGACGAGGAGGCGGGCTCAGCGCGTCTCGCCGAGATCGTCAAGGACGGCCTCAAGGGCGTAATCGCGAAACGCACGATTCAGCAGGTAGTGGCGGCAGAGCGCGCTGAATTCATCGGCGACATCCTGCAGTTTGCCGGCCAGTCGATCGGACAGCTCGGGCTGACATTGGTGGATGTGCGGGTCAAACGCATCGACCTGCCGGACGAAGTTTCCGACTCGGTTTTCAATCGCATGCGGCAGGATTTCGCGCGCCAGGCTTCGCAGCTCCGCGCCGAGGGCGACGAGCAGGCGCAGCGGATCCGCGCCGAGGCGGAGCGCGAGCGAACGGAAGTCGTTGCTATCGGCAATCGCGACGCCGAGAAGATCCGCGGCGAGGGCGACGCCATCGCGGCCGCGACCTACGCGCGCATGTACCAGCGTTACCCCGAGTTCTATTCGTTCCACCGCAGTTTGCAGGCCTATCGCCGCGCCATTGGCCATCCGAATGACGTGCTAGTGATCGCTCCCGATGGCGAGTTCTTCAAGTACATGAAGCAGCCGGGCCGTTGAGCTGCCGATGAATATTCACTGGGCGGACCTCGCGGCCGCGCTCGGGCTGCTGATGGTCATCGAGGGCGTGCTGCCATTCGTGAGCCCCGGGAGCTCGAAGCGCGCAATGGCCGCATTTTTGTCGGCGGGTGATTCGACCTTGCGTGTCGCCGGTTGCGCGAGCATGGCCGCCGGCCTTGTGTTGCTCTGGCTGGTCCGAAGCTGAGGCCTGACGATGGGCAGAATCGTCGTCATCGTCGGCGCCCAGTGGGGTGACGAAGGGAAGGGAAAGGTCGTCGACCTGTTGACCGAGCGCGTGACGGCGGTCGCCCGTTTCCAGGGCGGTCACAATGCCGGTCACACGCTCGTCATCGACGGCCGCAAGACGGTCCTCTCGCTGATTCCGTCCGGCGTTCTTCGCGACCATGTGCGCTGCTTCATCGGCAATGGCGTTGTACTTTCACTCGCAGCACTCCTTTCCGAAGCGGACATGCTGGCTTCACGCGGCTTTCCGGTATTCGAGCGCCTGCAGGTCAGCCCCCACTGCCCGTTGGTGCTGCCGTCGCACATCGCGCTCGACCAGGCCCGCGAGCGCGCGCGCGGCGCCAGGGCGATCGGCACGACCGGACGCGGCGTCGGCCCGGCCTACGAGGACAAGGTCGCTCGCCGCGCGGTGCGGGTCGGCGACCTGCTGTCCCCACCGCATTTCGAGTCCCGCCTGCGTGATCTCCTCGACTGGCATAACTTTCTGCTGCAACACCACTTGCAGGAACGGCCAGTCGATTTTGCCGCGACGCTCGACGAATGCCTGGCGCAGGCCGAGCGGGTGATGCCGCTGGTCGCGGATGTCGCGCTTGGAATCAAGCGTATCCAGCAGGCGGGCGGCAGCATCCTGCTGGAGGGCGCCCAGGGCACGCTCCTCGACGTGGATCACGGCACCTATCCTTTCGTCACGTCATCGAACACGGTGGCCGGCATTGCGGCAGTCGGCGTTGGACTCGGTCCGCGCGACATCGACTATGTGCTCGGGATCACCAAGGCTTACACGACGCGCGTCGGCGCCGGTCCATTTCCAACGGAGCTTTTCGACGAAACCGGCAAGCACCTCTCTCGCATCGGCCAGGAATTCGGCGCCGTCACCGGGCGCGCAAGACGCACTGGCTGGTTCGATGCCGTCGCACTGCGACGCTCGATCCTGAACAACAGCATCTCGGGCCTGTGCGTCACCAAGCTCGACGTGCTCGACGGGCTGGAACGGGTGAAGCTCTGCACCGGTTACCGGCAGGGTGGGACACTTTCCGACATGCCACCGCTGGCCTGCGACCCATACGCTGACTGCGAGCCGGTCTATGAAGAAATGCCCGGCTGGAAGGATTCGACCGTCGGCCTGCGCTCACTCAACGAATTGCCGCAGGCGGCGCGCGACTACCTGGCGCGCATCGAGGAACTCTGTGCGGTGCCGGTCACGATCGTCTCAACCGGCGCGGACCGCGATCACACGATCATCCTGCGGCACCCGTTCGACTGACTCTGCGCGTCGTCAGCCGTGCGCGCCTGCCAGCAGCACTTCCAGGCGATCGAGCGCAGATGACAGTTCCCGCACCACGCGGCGATCCTGTTTTCGCTGCCCTTCCAGCGCGGCCTCAAAGCTTCGCGCGGGATCTTTCAGCGCCTCCGGCAGCAGGCGCAGTCCGTGGCTGGCGAGCAGTGGAGCGAGTTTGTCTCTGCGTCGCAACAGGTCGCGGCGCGTGCTCTGGTAGGCATGGTTGACCAGCCGACGCCGGTCCGAGTAGCGAAACATGTTCGCGAAGAACATCCGGCGGTCGGCGCGATCCGGCTCGAGCAGCAGAATTTTGGCGCGTGGGAAGCGGTCCTTGTAGGCGGCCATGCCGACCAGCATCCGCGACTGGACCAGCGAACGCAGGGTCTGACCGAGGACGACCAGCAGGCCGTAATCGGTCAGGTCGACCTCGCGCTTGCGGCTGCCGCCGTCGGACGCGTCGAATGGCACCAGGGGATTGATGCCGAACAAGAGGTCGGCGCCAGCCTCGAGCACGACCGATGCATGCATCGTTCAAAGCAACGCACCGTCCGCATAGGTCTCGCCATCGATTTCGACCGGTGAATAGAGCCCGGGCAATGCCGTTCTGGCCTGGATTGCGCGCGAAATCGGTACATGGTCAAGACCGGGTTCGCCGAACAGTGCCGCTTCGCCGGTATTGAGATTGGTGGCTACTATAAACAGGCGCCGCCGCAGTTCCCGGAAGTCGTTGGTCCTGCCGCCGCTCTCATTGAGCCTGTGCAGATAGCGTTCGAATGGCGCGCTGTCGAAAAGGCCTGCCGGCATTGCCGCGGCGAATGGCGCCAGCAGCTCCGCGATGCTTCGCGACAGGGGTGCGCGCAGAAATTGATCCGCGGCGTTCCATGCGATGCGTGGCAAACCGGCAATCCGACGTGCGTATTCGCGAAAGTCGGGCTGCAGGAACAGGCCCGGGTGCGCGGGTTCATGGCCGGAATCATTGCTGATGGCGATCCGGCCGATGTCGACGGGTGTCAGGCCATTGGCGAGGCCGGCTGCGAGAATTGAACCGGAACTGACTCCGGCGTATGCGTGCAGGTCATTGAGTCTGAGGCCCTCGATGCAATCGGTGAGTGCCTGCAACGCGCCCAGTTCGTAGAACGCACCGAGCGGCCCACCGCCGGCCAGCGCGATTCCGATGCGCCCTGTGTTGCGCGGCCGGATCGCAGTTTGCAATGTCAACACGCCGGATGCCGTTGCGCTGCCCTGTGCTCAGCGCGCCTTGCGTTTAGGTGCTTTGGCGGCGAGTTTCTCGACGCTGGCCGCCAGTTCATTGACGCGGCGCGAAAGAGCAGTGATTTCTTCGGCGGTCGGCATACCGAGCTGATGCATGGAGCGCTGGACCCGCATCTGGAAAATCTTCTCGAGGTTGTCCCAGGTTTCGCCGGCCTGTTCTTTCACCGTATCGACGCGCTGGTTGACGCTTTTCTGCGCTCCCTGGAATGCCTGTATGACGACTTTCTGCGCCGCATCGAGCGCGCTGCCCTGCAGCTTTGAGCCCTCGCGCATCAGCTCGTCGAAGATCTTGGGCGCGCCGGCCTGGGCACGGGACATCGCGCCGAGCCCTGCCAGCCATATCTGGTGGGCCGAGTACAGCAGGTTCAAGTCGCCTTTGGGCTGACTTACGCCGCCGAGCTTGCCCTTTTTCTTCGCCGCCAAGATCCTCTCCTTGCCGCGGGCTGGCTGAATGCCGCTCCGGCATTAAGAATACGCCGTTCTGATCAGGAGTTCATGATGGCCGCGGCGAAGACACTCCGGTTCCCGTACGACCAGAAACCGTACACCTACGATGGCCAAGCCCTGAAAAAGGCCTGGGCTCGCTTGCATCGCGGGGACCACGAGCCATTTCCTGAGGCGCCGCAATTACAGCAGATCTGGCGCGCATTCCATCGCGGCGATTTCAGCGACGCGATATCGCCGACTATCAGGCCTGCGATGCGCTGGCGCGCCAGGTGCTCTCCGAGCATGGCGGCGTGGACGTGCTGGTCAACAACGCAGGCCGCTCAATTCGCCGCTCGATCGACCTGTCCTATGACCGCTTCCACGACTTCGAGCGGACCATGCAGCTCAACTACTTCGCCATGGTCCGGCTGACGATGGCGCTCCTGCCATCAATGCTCTCGCGCGGCAGCGGGCACATCGTCAACATCTCCTCGATCGGCGTGCTGTCGAATGCGCCGCGCTTCTCCGCCTATGTCGCGTCGAAGGCGGCGACGGAAGCCTGGACACGCTGCGCAGCATCCGAGTTCGCGGATCGCGGGGTCAGCTTCACGATCATCAATATGCCGTTGGTGCGTACACCGATGATTGCGCCGACCAGGATCTACGATCAGGTGCCGGTTGCGACGCCCGACGAGGCCGCCGACATGGTGGCCGAGGCCATCATCGCCCGGCCAAAGCGCATCGCGACGAAGCTGGGCCTCGCGACCGAGATCCTTCATCTCATCGCGCCGCGCGTCACCGAGGTCGTCATGAACACCGCCTACCGGATGTTTCCAGATTCGTCGGCGCCCAAGGGTGATCCGGCCGACAAGAAGCCGGAATTGCCGCCGACCAAGGAAGCGCTGCTGTTTGCCTCGCTGATGCGAGGCGTGCACTGGTAGGCCGCAGTCGCGCTGACTGGAGCAGATGTTCGCGGCTGTACGGTCAGCTGGCGTACAATGGCAATGAGAAAATGGTGCCCAGGAGAGGACTCGAACCTCCACGCCTTGCGGCACTAATACCTGAAACTAGCGCGTCTACCAATTCCGCCACCTGGGCACAGGTTGCGGCCGGGGGACCCCGGCGAGGGCGCGTCAATTTACGCAGGCACCCGTTCGATGTCAATTGCGCAGAACCGATGAGCCGCAAGCCAGGCTGGCAGGATCAGGACCCACGCTTTCGCGAGGAATCCGAGCGTTACGGCAAGCCGGTGCCGAGCCGGGAGATGCTGCTGAAGACGCTTGGGGAAGCGCGGCAGCCGCTTGGGCAAGATGCGCTCGTCGAACTGCTCGGCATTCAAGAACGCGGACTCAGGCAGGCGCTGACGAAACGACTCGGCGCGATGGTCCGTGATGGCCAGCTGCTGCTCAACCGCGCGGAAGAATACTGCCTGATCGACCGCCTGCAGCTGGTGGTCGGCACGGTCAGCGGGCATCGCGACGGATTTGGCTTTCTCGCACCGGACGCGGGCGGTGACGACCTGTTCCTGCCGTATCGCGAGATGCGCTTGCTGATGCACGGCGACCGGGCCGCTGCGCGCGTGACAGGCCGCGACGAGCGCGGCCGTCCCGAGGGCTCAATCGTCGATGTTCTTGAACGCCGCACGAAACAGGTCGCCGGTCGCTTCTCGCTGGAAGCGGGTGTTGGATTCCTGGTGCCGGACAACCGGCGCATCAGCCATCGCATCGTCATCCCGCCCCAGCACGTCGGCCCCGCGCGCCATGACGACCTCGCGGTCGTGGAGATAATCGAGCAACCGAGCCGCAATCGCGATCCGGTCGGCAAGGTCACCCGGGTGCTGCCGCAGGGCGGCAGCGCCGACACGGCGATCGATCTCGCGATCGCATCGCACGGGCTGCCGCACGAGTTCGAGGCCGCGTCTCTCCGCGAAGCGCGCAAGTACGGCCGCGAAGTCGACTCGGCGGGCCGGGCCGGCAGGCTGGATTTACGTGAATTGCCTCTCATCACGATCGACGGCGAGGACGCGCGCGACTTCGATGATGCGGTCTGGGCACAGGAATCCGCCGGCGGATTCCGGCTGATCGTCGCGATCGCCGATGTCAGCCACTATGTGCGCACCGGAATGCAGCTTGACACTGAGGCACGCGAACGCGCCACCTCCGTGTACTTCCCGAATCGCGTACTGCCGATGTTGCCCGAGCCGCTCTCGAATCACCTTTGCTCGCTGATGCCGAAGGTTGACCGGCTTTGCATGGTCTGTGACATGCAGGTGACGAAGGCTGGCAGGGTGTCCTCGAGCAGTTTTCATGCGGCGGTCATGCGCTCGGCGGCGCGGCTGACCTACACGCAGGTCGCCGCAATGCTCGAGGGCCGCGATCCGAAGGCGCGGCGCGAACTCTCGGCGATATTGCCGTCTCTCGAATGCCTGCAGCATGTCTACGAGGCCCTGCGGCGCTGGCGCGAGGCGCGCGGAGCGCTCGACTTCGAGGCGCCCGAGGTCAAGGTACTCGTGGACGAGTCCGGAAGCGTCACCGACATCCGAGAATATCCGCGCAATGACGCTCATCGCCTGATTGAGGAATGCATGATCGCGGCCAATGTCGAGGCCGCGCGATTCCTGAAGAAGCACAAGATGCCGGCGTTGTTCCGCATCCACGGCCGGCCCGAGGAAGATCGCATCCAGGACCTCAAGCGCTTCCTGGCATTGCGCGGCGTGCATCTCGACATCGAGGGTGAACTGGAGCCCGCGCGGCTGCAGAAGGCCCTGAAACTGATCGCCGAACGACCAGACGCGGGCGTGCTGCAGAACGCAATTATTCGTTCACTGCCGCAGGCGCTCTATCAGCCGCTGAATATCGGGCACTTCGGACTTGCGCTCGCGGAGTACGCACACTTCACTTCGCCGATCCGCCGCTATCCCGATTTGCTGGTGCATCGCGGGATCCGCCACGCGCTGGCGGGCGGCACGGCGGCCGACTTCGAGCATGCACCGCGCGAGATGGAAGTGCTGGGTCAGGAATGCTCGATGCGCGAGCGGCGCGCCGACGAAGCGGCGCGTTCCGTGGTCGCCTACCTGAAATGCGAGTTCATGCGACCAAAGGTCGGTGAGGAATTCGAGGCAGTCGCGACCGGTGTCGCCGAGTTTGGCGTGTTCGTGCAGCTGAAGGGCATACAGGTGGACGGCCTGGTGCATGTCACGTCGCTGCCGCGCGACTATTTCAGGTTTCACGAGGGTGACCGGACACTGGTCGGCGAACGCACCGGGATGCGGCTGTCCATCGGCGATGAACTTCGCGTGCGCCTGATCAGGGTGGATCCGGCCGAGCGCAAGATAGACTTCGAGCTGGTGGACAAGACCGGCACACATTTCCACCCGCGCCGCCGCAGCAAGGAACGGACTCCGCGCAAGCAATGAGTGAGACCGCGATCGTCTACGGTTTGCAAGCGGTGCGCGCATTGCTGATGCGCCGGCCGGCCGCCGTGATCCGCCTGACGATCGGGCAGGATCGCGATGACGCGCGGCAGCGCGAGCTGCTCCGGCTTGCGAAGGAAAAGGGCCTGACGGTTGCAGTCGCGACGGCCGTAGAGCTCGATCGATTGAGCGGTGGTGCGGCTCACCAGGGCGCGGTCGCGGAAGCCCGGGCCAGCGCTGCCTTGAATGAAAATGGCCTGCTCGACCTGCTGGTCGCGTCGGCGTCACCGGCGCTGATCCTGGTGCTCGATGGCGTGACCGATCCGCATAATCTGGGAGCCTGCCTGCGAACCGCTGATGCGGCGGGCGTGGTTGCGGTGGTCGCTCCGCGCGACCGGGCGGTGGGCCTGACGCCGGCCGTGCGCAAGGTCGCGGCAGGCGCCGCCGAAACCATCCCATTCGCGCAGGTGACCAATCTCGCCCGCACCCTCAGGGACCTGAAGTCTGCGGGTCTCTGGATCGTCGGAACTGCTGCCGATGCGGATCGCGAATTGCATGCGACGGACCTGAGCGGTCCGCTCGCCATCGTGATGGGTTCCGAGGGCCAGGGCCTGCGGCGTCTGACCCGCGAATCCTGCGATTTCTGCATTCGCCTGCCCATGCTGGGCGCGGTCGAGAGTCTCAATGTCTCGGTTGCCGCCGGGGTCGTGCTGTTTGAAGCCCTGAGGCAACGGCGCAAGGGCTAGTTCGGGTTGCAAAACCCCAGGGAGTCCGGTAACTTACGCGGCCCTCGCCCCTGACCCAGGGGCTTTTCTCCTTGCCTCACCGCGATCGCGTCAGCGGGAGGCTATGACCATAGGGAGTGACAAGATGCGGCATTACGAGATCGTATTCCTGGTCCATCCGGATCAGAGCGAGCAGGTACCCGCCATGATCGAACGCTACCGCGGCATCATCGCCGTCGGTGGCGGCGCGGTGCATCGCCTCGAGGATTGGGGCCGGCGCCAGCTGGAATTCCCGATCGCGAAGATGCACAAGGCGCACTTCGTGCTGATGAACATCGAGTGCGATGCCAAGGCCCTCGAAGAACTGACCGGAGCCTTCCGGTTCAGCGATGCCGTGCTGCGCCACCTGGTCATCAAGATGGACCAGGCAGTCACCGAACCCTCGCCGATGGCCAAGGAGCCGGAGGAGAAAGAGCGTGGTGATCGCGGCGATCGCGATCGCGACCAGATGGGCGACGCCATGGGCCTGGACTGAGATCACTGACCGGAGATCTACCTGATGTCACGCTTTTTCCGACGCAAGAAATACTGCAAGTTCACGGCCGAAGAAACCGTCCAGATCGACTACAAGGATCTAACGACATTGAAGGCCTACATCACCGAAACCGGCAAGATCGTCCCGAGCCGCATCACCGGCACGCGTTCGTTCTACCAGCGCCAGCTGGCCATCGCGATCAAGCGCGCTCGCTTTCTGGCCCTGCTGCCGTACACGGATCAGCACTGAGGCCGCCGGGCACGGGCCCGCGACCACGAGCCTCGATGAGCGCGCTGATCCACTGGGTAACCGGCCATCCTGCCCGGGCTTTCCTGGCGGCGGGCATCGCTTCGCTCATTGCACTGCTCGCGCTGCCGATAGCAGCATGGCTGCCGGCTGGCGTCGTTGTGCTGGTATTGCTGGCGGGTGGCCCGGTGCCGGCCGCGGCAGCGGCGCTTGGTGCCGCAGCCGGGCTGTTGTGGGTGTTTCTGCCGGTATTTGGCACGGGCCCGGCGCTGATCATCGCGCTCGCAGTGCTGTTGCCCTCGTATCTTGCGGCGTCGGCGCTTGCCACGACCCGCAGTCTCAGCTTCGTGTTCCAGGCGGCGACCATTGGCGCGGGCCTCCTGGTGCTCGCGATCCATGGACTGCTGGGTGATCCGCAGGGCGTGCTGATGCCGCTCATCGCCGAGCTCGAGCCAATGCTTCAGCGCGCCGCGGAGACGCTGTCGCAGTTTGGAATCGAGCGCTCGCCGCAGGAGATCGGCGCTGCCACCGCGCATTTCGCCTGGGCGACACTCGCCTGGATGGTGTTGTTGCACGCGATGCTGGCCCAGTTTGCGGGTCTTTGGGCATTCGGGCAGTTGCGCGAGCCTGGCCTGTTTGGGCGCGAATTCCGGCAACTGAAGCTCGGACACGTGGTCGCCTGGGTCGCAGTCGCCGCATTCGCCGTGAGTCTCGGCGCACAGCTGGTGTTCGGGCAATCCTGGCAGCCAGCCGATGACCTGGTATTCGTGCTGGCCGCGGCATTCCTGGTGCAGGCGCTCGCGGTCGTGCACGGCCTGCGCGAGCTGCAGGTCATCGGCCTGCTGCCGGTCATACTCGCTTACATCGCCGCGGTGCTGCTGCCCATGGCGCTGGTCGGCATTGGATTTGCGGACACCTGGGTCCGCTTTCGCGAACGCTTCGGGCGCCGGTCCGGTGACGCGACCCCCTGAGGGGACGTTCCGGCAGGCATCCGACAGACAACGGAGACGGTGTAATCATGGAAGTCATCCTTCTGCAGAAGATCGCCAATCTGGGCGACATCGGCGACCGGGTCAGGGTCAAGCCCGGATTTGGCCGCAATTACCTGCTGCCCGGCGGCAAGGCGACGCTGGCGACGCCGGTGAACATCGCCAAGTTCGAAGCCCGGCGCGCCGAGCTCGAAATCCGGGCCACCACCGAGCTCGCGGCCGCGAAGACACGTGCTGCGGCGCTCGAGGGCTTCAAGCTCTCGTTGACCGCGAAAGCCGGCAGCGAAGGAAAGCTGTTCGGATCGATCAGCACGACCGACATCGCCGAGGCCTGTTCAGCGGCCGGCCACAAGATCGAACGCGCGGAAGTGCGCCTGCCGGGCGGTCCGATCCGCGCGGTCGGCGAGCATATCGTCACCCTGCATCTGCACAGCGACATCGATATCGACGTGCCGCTGACAGTCGTCGCGGAGGAGTAGTCGCCGGCGGCGCCCGGTGCGCCCCTGCGTGTATGCTCAAGCCATGGTTGCGATGATTCGCCCGGACGAGGTCCGCATGCCCCCGCATTCGGTCGAGGCGGAGCAGGCAGTGCTGGGCGGCCTGATGCTCGATGCCAACGCCTGGGACGCCGTCGCCGACATCGTCACGGCGGGCGATTTCTACCGCCGTGACCACCGGCAGATCTTCGAGGCGATCGCCGAGGTCGCCGAGAATCGCGGCTCCTGCGATGCGGTGACCGTCTCGGAACACCTGGAGCGCAAAGGCCGGCTCGAGGAAATCGGCGGACTCGCCTATCTGGGCACCATCGCGCGCGATACGCCGAGCGCCGCCAATGTCCGCGCCTATGCCGAGATCATCCGCGAGCGGTCGATCCTGCGGCAGCTGGTGACGGCCGGTGGCGAAATCGCTGCGGCTGCGCTCGACGGCAAGGGCCGTTCCGCCAGCGAACTCGTGGACGAGGCCGAGCGGCGGGTCTTTGAGATCGCCGAGCGTGGCAGCCGCGGCAAGTCGGGATTCATCGCGATCAAGGATGTCCTGCCCCAGACCATCGACCGGCTCGACCTTCTGCACCAGACACCGGGCGAGATCCGCGGCGTACCAACCGGTTTCACGCAACTCGACCGCAAGACCACCGGCCTGCAGGCGGGCGACCTGGTCGTGATCGCCGGCCGGCCGTCGATGGGCAAGACCACGCTCGCGGTCAACATCGCCGAATATGCCGCAATCGCAAAAGGTGTGCCGTCGGCGATCTTCTCGATGGAGATGTCCGCCGAGCAGTTGACGCTGCGCCTGATCGCATCGCTGGGTCGCGTCAATCAGTCTCACCTACGCACCGGGAGCTTCACGGAGGAAGACTGGTCGCGCATCCAGGGCGCGATGGCGCAGCTTTCGAACGCCCCGCTGTACGTCGACGAAACACCGGCGCTGACCCCGACCGAAGTGCGCGCACGCGCGCGCCGGCTCAAGCGCGAGAAGGGGCTGGGACTGATCATCGTCGACTACCTGCAACTGATGCAGGTGTCGGGGACCAAGGAGAACCGGGCCACCGAGATATCCGAGATTTCCCGCAGCCTGAAGGCGCTTGCCAAGGAACTGCAGGTGCCGGTGGTGGCCTTGTCGCAGCTCAACCGTGCGGTCGAGCAACGCACCGACAAGAGACCGGTCATGTCCGACCTGCGCGAGTCCGGCGCGATCGAGCAGGACAGCGACCTGATCCTGCTGATTTACCGCGAAGAAGTGTACGACCCGAACACGACACGCAAGGGCATCGCGGACATCATCATCGCGAAGCAGCGCAACGGCCCGATCGGCGAGGTGCAGCTGACCTTCCTCGGCGAATACACGCAATTCAAAGACCTGGTTGCCGAGTCCTACGGCGAAGGTGTGTTCTGACCCCTGTGATCCGGGCCGTCGTCGACACGGCAGCATTGCGCCACAACCTCTCCCGCGTACGCGAGATCGCGCCCGCCAGTCGCGTGCTTGCCGTGCTAAAGGCGAATGCCTACGGCCACGGCATGGTGACAGCGGCGTCCGCGCTCGCGGGCGCGGACGGGTTTGCGGTCGCGCGCCTCGGCGAAGCGATCACACTGCGCGCCGCAGGTCATTCGCATCGTATCGTGCTGCTCGAGGGCGTGCAGGACGCCGATCAGCTGAGTGAGGCCGCCCGCAACGGCTTCGAACTGGTGGTGCACCAGCCGGAGCAGATTGCCTTGCTGGAGTCCTGGCGCGGCGGGCATTTGTTCCGGATCTGGCTGAAAATCGACACCGGCATGGGCCGCCTGGGATTCCGGCCCGGCGAGCTGCCCGCGGCGCTTGAGCGCCTCGCAGACTGCAAGGCCATCATCCGGCCGATCGCGTTGATGACTCATCTGGCCGAAGCTGAATTGAAGGACAACGAGCGCACCCGTGCCCAGCTCGAATGTTTCGAGCGGCTCACCGCCGGTCTGCCTGGCGAACGCAGCATCGCGAATTCGGCCGGCTTGATCGGCTGGCCGGCAACGCGCGCCGAGTGGGTCAGACCCGGTCTGATGCTATACGGGATTTCACCATTTGCCGGCTCAACCGGCGTTGATCTCGGCTTGCGTCCCGCAATGACGCTCGAGAGCCGCGTGATCGCGGTCAAGGAGTTGGCGGCAGGTGATCGCGTCGGCTATGGCGGGGCCTGGACTGCAAGACGTGCGACACGCATTGCCGTCGTCGCGGCGGGCTATGGCGACGGCTACATGCGCAATACCGCGAGCGGGACACCGGTCCTCGTCAATGCGATGCAGGCACAACTCGCCGGCCGTGTCTCCATGGACATGCTGACGATCGACGTCACGGATCTCCCGCCGGTCGCGATCGGCGACCCGGTGGTGCTCTGGGGCAGCGGCGTGCCCGTGGAGACCGTGGCCGCGGCGGCCGGCACGATTGCCTTCGAACTTGTCTGCCGCGTCAGCGAACGTGTGCACTTCGACGTGCGCTAGCCAGGTCATGCGCGTACTGGTTACCGGTTCATCCGGGCGGATCGGCGGCGCAATCTGCGCGCGGCTCTCCCTGCGGCATCAGGTCGTCGGACTGGACCTGCGGCCCGGGCAGCTGACGTCGGTCGTGGGCGACATCTGCGATTCCCGGCTGCTCGCTGCGACTTGCGCCGGTCTCGATGCCGTTGTGCACACGGCCTCCCTGCATGCTCCGGATCTGGAAATGCGCTCTGCGGGGGACTTCCGCCAGACAAATGTTGAGGGCACCAGGCGCCTGCTTGCCGCCTGTGGCGAGGCTGGCATCAGCCGCTTCGTCTACACCAGCACGACCTCGCTTTACGGGCATGCGCTCATGCCCACCGGAAAGGAAGCTGTGTGGGTTACAGAAGAGTTGCAGCCGCAGCCGCGCGACATCTACGACGAGACCAAACTGGCGGCCGAGGCGGCCTGCGCCGAGGCAGCGCGCAGTGGCATGAGTTGTATCAGCCTGAGAATGTCGCGTTGTTTTCCTGAGCACCCGCGGCTGATTGCGATCTATCGGCTATATCGCGGTGTCGACGCCGCGGACGTCGCACAGGCGCATGAGTTGGCACTGGCGTCCAACCTGTCGGGATTCGAGGTATTCAATGTCTCTGCCCGTTCCCCGTTCTCTATCACCGATTGCGAGGCACTGCTGGCCGAAGCCAAGACAGTCGTACTGGCGCATCATCCCTGGGCGTTGCCTGAATTTGCGCGCCGCGGCTGGGAGTTGCCAGAGTCAATCGATCGCGTTTATGTTGTGGACAAGGCGATCGCAGGACTCGGCTACCGGCCGGCGCATGATTTCGAATCGCTGTTCCGCTGAGGAGACTGTCCATGTCGAGCGTCGCATACCACGAGCTGGTCGAGGAGCTGTCGGACGAAACCCGTGACATGCACAGGGCGATCGTCCCGTTGATAGAGGAACTGGAAGCAGTCGACTGGTATAACCAGCGCGCCGATGCCTGCAAGAACCCGGAATTGCGGGCGATCCTCGCGTACCACCGCGACGAGGAAAAAGAACATGCGTCAATGGTCCTCGAATCGCCCACGGCTGAACTCACCGGGAGATCGCGTTATGGCAATACTCTGGCCGGCATTCGCCCTGTTTGCGCTGACCATGCTCGTCGTCTTCAGGCTCGGCAGCCTGCGCTGGCGTGCAGTCCGCCGCCGTCAGGTCGATCCGCGTTTCTACAAGATCTATCGCGGCGATGGTGAACCGGAAGAAATTGCCGTCGTGTCGCGCCATCTCGTCAATCTTTATGAGGCGCCAACGCTTTTCTATGCCGGCACCGCATTTGCATTCGCGGCGGGAGCCGGGGGAATGCTGCTCGTCGCCCTCGGCTGGGCGTACGTGGGGCTGCGGTATCTGCACAGCTTCATACACCTCGGCTCAAATGACGTGCTTTGGCGTTTTCGCGTCTTTGCGTTGAGCTGGCTGGTGCTGCTGGTCTATTGGATCGTGCTCGCCCTGGAACTTGTGGGGCAGCCAGCGGGCGCGATGGCGGGTTAGGAGCCGTCCGCCGCCATGGGTCCGATGTGCGGCACATTCCTGAAATCCCTGGCATTTGGCCTGCTGGTCGCGGCTTCGATAGGACCGATTGCGCTCCTGATCATCCGCACGGCGGCTGCTGACGGCCTCCGTTCGGGCTGTCTTGCCGCCCTTGGAGCCGCACTTGCAGATTTCGCCTATGCCTTGCTGGCTTTTTCGGCAAGCGCCCTGGTCCTTCCACAGCTTGCGGCCCAGGCACGGCCGATCCGGATCGCCTCCGCGCTGGTGCTGATCGGATTCGCGCTCGCGATTATTCGCCGGGAATTCGCGGCGGGGAATGCAGATCCGATTGCAGCACGGCGCGCCGGGGCGCTGCTGCCGACATTCCTGCTGACACTCGCCAACCCGTTGACGTTGGTCGTTTTCGCAGGATTCGTGCCGCAGCTGCCAGTGGCCGGTTCGCTCGCGATGGCCCTCTGGCTCGCGTCCGGCGTGTTTGCCGGCAGCCTCCTGATCCAGCTGCTGCTCGCCGTTTCGGGCTGGATTCTGGGGACCGCCTTGCCTGGACGCGGCTGGCGGCGCAGCATCAATCTGGCGGGCGCCACTGGCGTACTCGCATTCGGCCTGTTTGGCCTGTTTTCGTCTACGTGATTCAGGGGGATGAAATCATGACGCTCGAACTGAAATACCTGGTACTCGTGACGGTGCTCACGGCGTTGCTGTGAGTACCGTACATCCTGAACAGGATCGCCGTGCGCGGTCTCGTAGACGCGGTCGGCTATCCGGAACACCCAAAGGCGCAGGCACGCTGGGCCCAGCGCCTGCAGGCAGCCCACGTCAATGCGGTCGAGAATCTGGTCGTGTTTGCGACGCTGGTTCTGGTCGCAAACGCGACGGGCATCGCGAATGAGGCGACCGTGCTCGCGTGCTGCGTGTATTTCTGGGCACGCCTTGCTTATGCCGTCGTGTATGCGTTCGGCATACCGTGGCTGCGCACACTCACATTTGCGGTAGCGTTCGCCTGCCAGGCGACGCTGGCCTGGCAGCTCTTGGCCTAGTGGCCGCACGACTCAGCCGTCGAAGAAGCCCATCTTGACGCCGGCGAGCGTGATGACATCGTTGTCATGCAGCCTGCGGGCCTGGGGACCGATTGGCTGGCCATTGACCAACGGAAAATCGCCGGGCTTGCTGCTCTCAACGTGGACGACATAGTAGCCGTCCGCGCGCCGGCCGATCGCGGCCACCTGCACACCGGGCCGCCCCAGCGTGGTCAGCGTCTTGGCGAGTTCCAATTCGCGGCCGGCGAACTGGCCGGACAGCACCTGCAACTTGGCGGGGCGTGACGGCGACGGTTTCTCACCCATGGCGGATGGGATCGCCTGTGCCGGTGCCGGCGCAGCAGCGCGCGCGGCGGCAGCGGCCGCATCAGCGGCTGCCTTCAGGCGGGTTTCATTGATCTGGCCGGGCTGGATGACCAGCGTGCGTTCGAATTCGTCCTGGTCCGAGCTCTCGACCTGACTGTCGACGAATCGCAGGTGATGGTGCCCGATCGTGATGACGTCGCCATGCGTCAGGGCATGCTTCTTGATGAGCTTGCCATTGACGTACGTGCCGTTCGTACTGTTGAGGTCCTCGAGGAAGGAGTCGTTCAGGATGTTGATGATCAGGCCGTGATGGCCGCTGACTGCGGAATTGTCGATACGCACGTCATTGTCGGGCAGGCGGCCGACCGTGTACCGCTCCTTGGTCATGTTGAATTCGGCCAATACCTGGCCGTCGAGACTCAATATCAGGCGCGCCATAAGCTCCCTCGCTGGCCGTTACCCGAACCAGGCCAATATTCTGTCAAGTATGCCCTGCCGCGCGGGGAAAGGTTCAGCCACCTGCACCAGCACGACCGAGATGTTGTCCCGGCCACCGCTGTCGTTCGCCAGCTGCACCAGCTGCCTAGCGACGGTATCAAGATTACCGCCGAAAGTACTGATTGTTAAGTGAATATCCTCGTCTTCGACCATATCTGTGAGGCCGTCCGAACAAAGTACCAGCCAGTCCCCTGGTTCGACCGGATACTCGTGGACTTCGACATCCACGGTAGGCTCGACTCCGAGCGCCCTGGTCACGTAATTCTTGTTGGTGGCGCGCTGCGCCTCTTCCGGCGAGTAAAAGCCGCGGTCGACCAGCTCCTGCAGCAGCGAATGGTCCATGGTCAGTTGTTCAAAGGTCTCCTTGCGCAGCCGGTACATGCGTGAGTCCCCGACGTGGGCGAGCGCGACCCGGTTGTCGTGAAAAAGTGCTGAAACCACGGTCGTGCCCATGCCTTCGCACTGGCTCTGGGACTTCGAAGTCTGGTGGATGATCTTGTTGGCGCGCGCAATCGCATCGCGCAGGATGATGCTCGGGCGGTGCAGGCCGGTGGTCTTGTCGAGGCCTTTCAGCTCCTGGCCCGCAAATGCCTCTTGCACCAGATTCACGATGGTCTTGACGGCAATACCGCTCGCGATCTCGCCGGCGTTGTAGCCGCCCATGCCGTCGGCCAGCACAAAGAGCCCGATATCGCCGTCCCAGGAGATCGAGTCTTCGTTGTGCTCGCGTACCTTGCCGGTATCGGTCAAACCGACGGCCTGCACGCAACTTCGCAGGGAGACGTAACGAGCCATCAACGCAGTGCCGGATCGATGCTGTGCGAGCAGTCGCGCAAGGCCTGGGCCATTTCGGCGCCACTGCGGTAGCGCAGCTCCGGGTCCTTCTCCAGCGCGCGGTCAATGATTGCGGACAGGGACTGCGGCAGGTCTGGACGCACGACACGCAGCGGCGGGTGCGCTTCGACCGAGATCTTCTGCATCAGTCCGGGTATGGAGTCGGAGCGAAACGGCAGCATGCCGGTCAGCAGCTGGAACAAGGTGATGCCCAGCGAAAAAATATCCGATTGCGCCGTGACGGGTCGTGCATCGAGCTGCTCCGGCGCCATGTAGGAGGGCGAGCCGAGGATGACGCCGGTGCGCGTCGCGCGGCTGTCCTCGAGTCTAGCGACGCCGAAATCCATGACCCGGACGCGCCGGCTGCGCTGGTCGAAGACAATATTGGCTGGCTTGATGTCGCGATGGATGACGCCGCGCTGGTGCGCGAAGTAGAGCGCATCGGCGACCCTCGCGCACATCTCGGTGACCAGGCGGGGCGGCAGCATTTTTCCTTCGAATGCGTGCGTGCCGAGATTGACGCCCTCGACGTACTCCATCGCCAGGTACACGAGTCCATCGTGTTCGCCGGATTCGCGGACCTCAACGATATCCGGGTGCGCAAGACCACCCGCCGCATCGGCCTCGCGCAGCAGCCGCAACTTTGCATCCGCCAGCAGGTCGTCGGGCCAGTCGTCGGCGAGGGTGAGCATCTTGAGGGCGACCACGCTGCCGTTGTTCTCGTCAATGGCCTTGTAGACCGTCGCCATCGCCCCGCGCCCGAGTTGCTGCTGCAGGCGGTAGTGATGGAATACCTGACCCGGGCGCAGCGCAAATCCTGGCGTGCGGCGCGGTTGTCCCTCGCGCAGCGCCACCTCGAGCGGCTTGCCGATCATCGGTACGCTATTACCCGCACCCTGACCCGGCGCTCCGGACCGATTGCGCAGCCAGCGACCAAAACTGGATTCGTCAGGCATGCGCCATCCGGCCCGTGACTCCTAACATCTGCGAATCATAAACGGGCGTGCCGCCCGCCGGTACTGTCTTCGCCGGATTTTCAATGTGTTATCGCCCAAACCGCGACCTGAGCCGCAGTCCAAACGGTCGCCAACCCGCGGATTGTGCATGCTAGCATCGGCGCTTCCCCGGCCGGACCGCAGCGATGCCCAAGCCACGCACCGTATTTGTCTGCTCGGCCTGCGGTGCTGACGCTCCCCGCTGGCAGGGCCAATGTCCGTCCTGCGGCGAATGGAACACGATGTCCGCCTTCAACACGCCCCGGAAGGCGCGCGCAGTTCAATCAGGAGCCCTGGCCGGTGCTGCGTCGCAGGCGGAGCCGATCGGGCAGGTCGCTGCGGGGGATGGCGACAGGCTCGGCACCGGCTACGGCGAATTCGACCGTGTGCTGGGTGGCGGCCTGACCGCAGGGTCCGTGACACTGATCGGCGGCGATCCAGGCATCGGCAAGTCCACGCTGCTGCTGCAATGCGCCGCGGCAATGTCCGCCAGGGTTCCCGTGCTGTACGCGACCGGAGAGGAATCCGTGCGTCAGGTCGCAGAGCGCGCCAGGCGGCTGGGGGTGGACGGCCCCGCGCTCTCCCTCATTTCAGAGACAGCCGTCGAACGGATACTGGAGGAGTGCGCGCGTACCGGTGCCCGTGTGTTGATCATCGACTCGATACAGACCATGTCCGTTGGAGATGTCGAGGCCGCGCCCGGCGCTGTTACTCAGTTGCGGGAATCAACGGCGCGGCTGGTGCGTCATGCCAAGGCCGCGGGCATCTCGGTGCTGCTGATCGGTCACGTGACCCGCGAAGGCGTGATCGCCGGACCACGCGTGCTCGAACACATGGTGGACACGGTGCTCTACTTCGAAAGTGATTCCGGCAGCCGTTTTCGAGTCATTCGGGCGGTCAAGAACCGCTTTGGCGCGGTCAATGAAATCGGCGTGTTTGCGATGGATGAGCAGGGCCTGCGCGAAGTTCGAAATCCATCGGCCATTTTCCTGTCGCGCGGCACTGAACCGGTGCCCGGCTCTGTCGTGACGGTGGCCCGCGAAGGCACGCGGCAGATGCTGATCGAGGTCCAGTCGCTCGTCGACCCGAGTCAAGCGGCGAATCCGCGCCGCGTCGCGGTTGGATTCGAGGGGAACCGCGTGGCCCTGCTGCTTGCCGTGCTCCACCGGCATGCCGGGATCGCACTGCATTCACACGATGTATTCGTCAATGTCGTTGGCGGCGTGCGTCTCGCCGAGACAGCGGCCGATCTCGCCGTGGTTGCGGCCATTGCCTCGAGCATGAGCGGGGGGTCCCTGCCGAAGGAACTCGTGGTATTCGGCGAGCTCGGCCTGACTGGGGAAATCCGGCCTGTGCCCTATGGCGAGGAGCGGTTGCGTGAGGCCGCCAAGCACGGCTTCCGCCGTGCAATCGTGCCGCAGGCCAATGCCCCGCGCCAGGCCATCGCGGGCATCGAAGTGGTGGCGGCGGCCAGGCTGCCGGAGGCGCTTGCGGCCTTGCGCTGAATCCGATCGCCGCCGTCAGCGGGCGGGCAGGACGCGCGCTGTGCGCACCGCATTGTCGGCGACCTGCAGGACTTCGATCGTGCGCCCGCCGATCTGCAGGGTCGCCCCGGGCTCCGGTATGGACTCGAGGTGCTCGACGATGAGCCCGGAGAGTGTCCGTGGTCCATCGGTGGGCAGGCTCATTCCCAGCGCCCGGTTGATCGATCGCAGCGTCACGCCGCCGGGAATGACATAGCTCCCATCGGGCCGCGCGCTGAAGTCGAGGCGCGGCATGGCCGGCTGGGTCGTGAATTCACCGACCACTTCCTCGAGGATGTCCTCCAGTGTGACCAGGCCGCGCACATCGCCGTATTCATCGACGACGAATGCGATGCGACGGCGAAGCCTGCGAAAGCGCAGCAGCTGCGCATGCAGCGTCGTGCCCTCGGGCGTAAACAGGGCTTCGCGCTGCCCGGCAATTTCACGCAGCCTGTCCCGCGTCAACCGGCCGGCAGCGATTTCATTGGCGACCAGCCGCATGTGAATGATGCCGAGTACGCGATCCAGGCCACCCTCGAACAATGGCATGCGCGTGTGCTGCGTTCGCCGCAGTAGCCCGACGATATCGTCCCAGTCCGCCGCGATATCGATGCCCGCAATCTCGCTGCGCGGCACCATGACGTCCTCGACGCTGCGTCGTTCGAGATCCAGCAGCGCCTCCACCATGAGTTGGCGCTCCGCGGATTCGCTGGCGAGCGCGTCGGCGATATCGGCGATGGTCTCGTCAGGGTCGCGTCGCGCGGCAGGCTGTCCACTGCGCGCCGGCGGCAACAGCAGGAAGTAAGGTGCCAGTGGCCAGAGCATCACGGCAGCGGCGTGTTCACCAGGCTTACCCGGCCGGCGCAGCGTGCCGCCACCCGCGAGTACCAGCAACAGGGCGAGCCCCACGACCGCGATCAGCGCGACCGTCATGCGGTTCTCGATGGGCGCAAGCAGCACGCAGGTCGAAAGCGCTCCGATGAGTGTGATCCGCAGAAGCCAGGCGGCACGGCGCGCGCGGCGCGGTTCGTTAGCGAACCGGCGTCGAAGGCGGAGGGTGGCGGTGTCACGGGGGTGTCGCGCCGGCAGGCGCCTCGATCGCAAAGCCGGAGTCGCGGCTTCCAGCAAGGCGGTCAGAATCAGCAGCACAACAGCCGCCAGCCCGCTCAAGCGTTCAACCCCAGTGCCGCCCCAGCAGGATCTCGAGCACGAATTTGCTGCCGAAGTAGGCAAGCGCGAGCATCACGAAGCCCGCAAGAGTGTAGACCGCCGCCTTGCGGCCGCGCCAGCCGAAGCGCCAGCGCCCGATCAGCAGGACGGCGAATATCAGCCAGGCTGCCAGCGCGAGAATCGCCTTGTGCGCCAGGTGTTGCGCGAACAGGTCGGTCACGAACAAGAGTCCCGCCAGGATCGCCATGGTCAGTGCGGCCATGCCAGTACCGATTACGGTGAACATCGCATGCTCGAGACTTTCGACGGGTGGCAATGACGTCAGCCAGGCTGCGGGGCGCTTGCTGCGCAATTGCCCGTCCTGCAGTGCCAGCAGGATGACAAGCACGGCGGCGATCGCAAACATGCCGGCCGACCCCAGCGCCAGCAGGATATGTACCGCGACTGGCCAGCCCACTTCGGCGGTTTCACGCGCCTGTGGCATGCTGCCGGTGCCGGCTGCAAGCAATGCTGCGATCCCGAGCACGACTGCAGCAACCGCGCGATAACCCCGTGAGACGAGCGCGAGCACGCCGCCGGCGCCGATGACAAGTCCCATTAAAGATGCGCTGTCGGCGAGGTCCATCGCGGCCTCACCCAGCGGGCGCAGAGTGCCGGCGAGCCACAGCGCATGGGCAAGCCATGCAGCGGCCGCGAGGTACAGCGCGGGCTCGCGCAATGCCACCCGGCCACTGCCGCGCCTGGCGGAATGCGCCGAGGCGGCAACGGCAGCCAGGTAAAGCAGGATGACGACAAAACCGCGCAAGACTGGCTCCGCAATCGCGTGCGGTCATTGTACAGGGGGCCGCCATATAATCCGCGGCAGCACGATTTTGCGGCAAGCGCCGCGAGGCGGCCTCCCGGATGTTCGATACGCTCGCCGCGCGCCTTGGCCAGGCAGTCGATTCGCTGCGCGGACGGGGCCGCCTGTCCGAGGACAATATCGCCGACACGCTGCGCCAGGTACGCATGGCGTTGCTCGAGGCGGATGTCGCCGTCCCGGTCGTCAAGGCATTCATCGATGCCGCGCGCGCCCGCGCGATCGGCGCCGAGGTCACGCGCAGCCTGACCCCGGGCCAGGCGTTCGTCAGGATCATCCATGAGGAACTGACCCGGGTCATGGGTGAACCGGGCCGCGGCCTCAATCTGCGTGCCCAGCCGCCGGTCGTCATCCTGCTCGCCGGGCTGCAGGGCGCCGGCAAGACAACGACTGCGGCGAAGCTGGCGCGCCTCCTGATCGAGCAGCACCGCAAGCGGACGCTGCTGGCGAGCACAGATATCTACCGGCCAGCCGCCATGACGCAACTCGCCCGGCTCGCCGGCCAGATCGGTGCCGATTACTTCGAGGCGCCCGCGGGCACGAATCCGGTCGACATCGCGGTCGCGGCCGTCGCCCACGCCCGCAGTCATGTGCACGACGTGGTCATCATCGACACTGCCGGACGGCTGCACGTGGACCTGGAAATGATGGCCGAGGTGCAGGCGATCGATCGTGCTGTTGGTTCGACCGAGAGGCTTTTCGTCGTGGACAGCATGGCGGGCCAGGATGCCGTCAATGCGGCGCGTGCCTTTGATTCCTCGCTGGCACTGACCGGCGTAATCCTGACCAAGGCGGATGGTGACGCGCGCGGCGGGGCGGCGCTGTCCGTGCGCCATGTGACCGGCAAGCCGATCCTGTTCCTTGGTGTCGGCGAGAAAGTTGACGCGCTCGAGGTCTTTCACCCGGAGCGGGTGGCGTCGCGCATCCTCGGCATGGGCGATGTCCTGTCGCTGGTCGAGCAGGTCCAGGCAGATGTCGATCAGGACCAGACCCGGCGGCTCGCCGAAAAGCTGGCCAAAGGCCGCGGCTTCGATTTCAGCGATCTGCGGGAACAGCTTGGCCAGCTAAGACAAATGGGAGGCATGGCCGCGCTCGCAGACAAGCTGCCCGCGCATGCCCTGCCAGCGGGTGCGCTCGCCCAGGTCGACGACCGCTCGATCGGGCGCCAGATCGGCATCATCGACTCGATGACCCGGGGCGAGCGCAGGCGTCCTGGCATCATCGACGGCTCGCGCAAGCGCCGCATTGCGGCCGGGGCGGGCGTGCAGGTGCAGGAAGTCAACCGCTTGCTGAAGCAGCATCTGCAGATGGAAAAGGTCATGAAAAAGATGAAGGGTGGCGGCCTTTCGCGGATGTTGCGGGGTCTCGCCGGACGCAATCCCGGCGGTCACGGCCCGCGCTGAACCGAGCGGCCGGCAGGCTCGTGTAAGCCTTTCATTACCTGCATGATTTGAGTAGAATGCGCGGCTCTTTGGCGGGGCCAGACGGCTCCGCGGCTGCAAGGAATTCATCCGATGGTGACGATTCGACTGACACGCCGTGGCGGCAAGAACGCGCCGTTTTATCACGTCGTCGTCACGGACAGCCGCAAACGTCAGGGCGGACTGGTGCTGGAGCAGGTCGGGTTTTTCAACCCGGTTGCCCGGGGCAAGGATCGGAAGATCGAGCTCAACCTGCCAAGGATCGACTACTGGACCGGCACCGGCGCCAAGATGTCCGATCGGGTTCGCACGCTCGTGATGGCGCACCGCAAGCAGGCGGCGGCCTGATCTGCCAGCGACAGTCGCCGCATGGCGGAGTCACCGTCGCGAGCGGCTGGACCGGGAGATAGCCGGATCGCCCTGGGCCGCATTACGGGGACCTTCGGTGTCCGCGGCTGGGTCAAGATCGTGTCCTACACGGATCCGCCGGAACAGATTCTGGCATTTCCGGTGTGGCGGGCTGACCTGCCGGCTGGCGGCCACCGGGATCTGGCGCATCTTGAAGGTCGTCGCCATGGCAAGGGTCTGGTCGCGCGGCTGACGGGCATCGACGACCGGGACCAGGCACTAGCGCTGGCGCGGCAGGAATTGTGGATCGAGCGCCGCGAATTGCCGGCGCTGAAGAACGGTGAGTACTACCAGGCCGACCTGGTCGGGCTCGAGGTCGTGAATCTGGAGGGCCATGTGCTGGGGCGCGTGGACCATTTTCTCGACACGGGGGCCAATGCCGTCATGGTCGTGATCGGTGAACGTGAACATTGGCTGCCGATGGTTCCGCGCCATGTGCCGAAGGTGGATCTCGAGCGCGGGCGCATTACGGTGGATTGGGATCCCGATTTCTAGATGCACATAGAAGTCGTCACACTGTTCCCGGAAATGATCCGGGCGGGGCTCGCGGCAGGCGTCATCGGGCGCGCATTGGCGGGCGGCCTGATTCGCGTCGGCACGGAAGACCCGCGCTTGCTCGCGACGAATCCGCACCGAACCGTGGACGACCGGCCTTACGGTGGCGGGCCCGGGATGGTCATGAAAGTCGAGCCGCTCGCAAGCGCGATTCGCGCCTGTGCGGGGCGGCTGCCGCAGGGCTCGCTGGTGATCGGCCTGTCCGCGCAAGGCCGGCCATTCACGCAACAGGTTGCGCGGCGGCTGGCCGGTCTTCCGGGCATGATGCTGGTCGCGGGGCGTTATGAAGGCATCGACCAGCGGATCGTCAATCAGCTGATCGACGAGGAGCTGTCGATCGGTGACTATGTGGTGTCGGGCGGCGAGCTGCCTGCGCTCGTGGTCATCGATGCCGTGGCCAGATTGCTGCCCGGCGTGCTCGGCGATGCGGAATCCGCGACGCAGGACTCGTTTGGAGACGGGCTGCTGGACTGGCCGCAGTATACGAGGCCGGAGGTCTGGGAAGGCCACCTCGTGCCTGCGGTTTTGCAGGGCGGAAATCACGCCGAGATCCGGCGCTGGCGGCTGAAGCAGGCGCTGGGCCGGACCTGGCAGATGCGGCCGGACCTGCTCGCCAGGCGGGCGCTGACCGGTGAGGAGCGCGCGCTGCTCGATGAATATTGTGCCGAGGCGGGCATTTTGCCGCCGCGGTGAGTGACGGTGACGAGACACAAGCTGGAATCGGGGACCACCCATGAACAAAATCATTCAGGATCTGGAATCGCGCACCATGAGCCGCCGGCTTCCCGAGTTCGGGCCCGGCGATACCGTGGTTGTGCAGGTCAAGGTCCGCGAGGGCGATCGCGAGCGCATTCAGGCCTACGAAGGGGTGGTGATCGCCTGCAAGAACCGCGGTTTCAACAGCTCGTTCACCGTGCGCAAGGTGTCGCATGGCGAGGGCGTCGAGCGCGTATTCCAGACGCACAGCCCTTCGATCGCCGAAGTTGAAGTCAAGCGTCGCGGCAAGGTGCGCCGCTCCAAGCTCTACTATCTCCGCGCACGCTCCGGGAAGTCGGCACGCATCGAGGAAAAGCTGGGCACCTGATCATGGGCCTGATGCGCGCGCTTGGAGCCTTGCTGAAAGGCCTGCTGTACGCCCTCGACGGCGTGCGCAAGGTCCTGCACCTCGTGCTGCTGCTGATCGTCTTCGGCGCGCTTCTGGTCGCCAGTCATACGACTCTGCCGATCATTCCGGGCAGCGCGGCGCTGGAACTGGCGCCGCTGGGACGCATCGTCGAAGAAGAGACCGGCGATCCGCTCGATCGCGCGCTCGCCGATATCACCGGCGATGGCGAGCAGGAAACCCGCCTGCGCGATCTCATCGATGTCGTGGACCATGCGCGCGACGACGAGCGCATTCGCGCGCTGGTGCTCAATCTCGATGGACTCGACCGGGCCGGCCTGCCGGCATTGCAGGACCTGGCACGCTCGATTCGCTGGTTTCGCGAGTCGGGCAAGAAGGTCTATGCGCACGGGCTGATGTTCACGCAACGCCAGTACTATCTGGCGGCGCAGGCCGATGAGGTTTATCTCGATCCATTTGGCTTCGTGCTGCTGGACGGCTATGCCTATTACCGAACCTATCTGCGCGGCGCCGTGGACAAGCTCGCCGTCGACGTCAATGTCTTCAAGATCGGCAGCCAAAAATCTGCGCCCGACATCTTTACCCGCAGCGACATGTCGCGCGAGGATCGCGACAACGCGAAGGTCTGGGTCGGCGCGCTCTGGGACAGCTACAAGGCCGATGTCGCGGCGGCGCGGAATCTGGAGCCCGCACTGATCCAGGCCTATTCCGATGAGGCGGTCGCCGGCGTGCAGGCGACCGGCGGTGATCTTGCCCAGTACGCGCTGGCGCGTGGCCTCGTGGACGGCCTGAAGACACGCGAGGATTTCGAGAAGATCGTCGCCGGTGTGGCCGGGCAAGACGAGGACACGGGCGGCTACAAGGCAGTCGACTGGCAGCGGTATCTTTCCTTGGTGCGTTCCGATGAGGCCTTGGAAGGTTCCGAGGACCACAATGTCGGCGTCATCGTCGCGTCGGGCGAGATCCTGGACGGTGAGCAGCCACCGGGGTCCGTCGGCGGCGATACGCTGGCGGCACAGCTTCGCGAACTGCGCGAGGACGATAATTACTCGGCCATCGTCCTTCGGATCGACAGCCCTGGCGGCAGCATCATGGCGTCTGAGGTGATCCGCCGCGAAGTGGAAGCACTGAGCGCTGCAGGCAAGCCGGTGGTGGCCTCGATGGGGACAGTTGCCGCTTCGGGTGGCTATTACATTGCGATGAATGCGGATCACATCATTGCGGCCCCGACCACGATTACGGGCTCGATCGGCGTCTTTGCGATAATCCCGACCTTCCAGCGCACGCTTGCCAAGATCGGCATCACGAATGACGGTTTCGGCACGACCGACCTGGCTGGTGCCACCGACCTTGACCGGGAGCTGGGCGATGAGGCCCGGCAGATCCTGCAGGCGAGTGTCGAGCATTCCTACCGGACGTTCGTGGACGGTATCGCGCGCGCCCGCGGCCGCCGGCCCGAGGAAATCGAAAGCCTGGCGCAGGGGCGGGTCTGGACCGGCGCCGACGCCAAAGCGGCAGGAATCGTCGACGAGCTGGGCGGCGTGGACGAAGCGATTGCGGAAGCCGCGAAACTCGTTGGTCTCAAGGAAGGCTATGGTGTCGTCTGGATCGAGCGCGACATGTCCTGGCGCGATGTGATCGCGATGCGCCTGCGCGCGGCGGCGGCGTGGCTGGTCAAGGCGATCACACCGCGTCGCGCGCAACTGCCGGGTCTCGGCTCCGCGATGGCAGAGATTCACAGCCTGCTCGAGCTCGCGGCGCAGGGGCGGCCGGTTTATCTCTGCCGCTGCCGCGTCGACTGAGATTCCCTAGACCCAGTCCAGGATCACCTTGCCGGACTGCCCGCTGCCCATCGTCTCGAAGGCGCTCTGGTAGTCATCCGCAGCAAAGCGGTGCGTAATCACCGGGCGGATGTCGAGACCACTCTGCAGCATGCTGGCCATCTTGTACCAGGTCTCAAACATCTCCCGGCCGTAGATGCCCTTGATCACGAGGCCCTTGAAAATCACCTGATTCCAGTCGATGGCCATTTCCGCGGGCGGGAGGCCGAGTAGCGCAATGCTGCCGCCGTGGTGCATGACGCCCAGCATGTCCCGGAATGCCGACGGATTTCCAGACATCTCGAGGCCAACGTCGAAGCCTTCCTCCATGCCGAGTTCGCGCATCGCGTCTTCGATGCGTTCGCGCGAGACATTGAGCACCCGTGTCGCGCCCAGCTTGCGCGCGAGCCCGAGCCGGTAGTCATTGACATCGGTGATCACGACATGACGCGCGCCGATGAAGCGCGCGATCGCGACGGCCATGATGCCGATGGGACCGGCGCCGGTGATCAGCACGTCCTCGCCGACCATGTTGAATGACAGCGCTGCGTGCGTCGCATTGCCGAGCGGATCGAGGATCGCGGCGATCTCGTCGGTGATCGCATCCGGCAGCCGGAACACGTTGGCGGCCGGCAGCACCATGTACTCCGCAAAGCAGCCCGGCCGGTTGACGCCGACGCCCAGCGTGTTGCGACACAGATGACGGCGCCCCGCACGGCAGTTGCGGCAATGGCCGCAGGTGATGTGGCCCTCGCCGGACACTCGGTCACCCTTCGACAGGCCGCGTACCTCGCTGCCGATTTCGACGATTTCGCCGCAGTACTCGTGGCCGACCTGCATCGGCACCGGGATGGTGCGCTGTGCCCAGGCATCCCATTGGTAGATGTGGATGTCGGTCCCGCAGATCGCGGTCTTGCGCATCTGGATCAACACATCGTTGGGTCCGGTTTCCGGACGCGCCAGCTCGCCCATCCAGATGCCCGGTTCCGGGCGCGACTTGATCAATGCTTTCATGTGGACCTCAAGCCCTGATGATGCCGAGCTCGCGGCCCGCCTGAGCAAATGCGGCAGCGGCCGATTCGAGCTGATCGCGTGAATGGCCGGCACACATCTGCGTGCGGATGCGGGCCTTCCCCATCGGCACGACCGGATAGGAAAAACCGATTGCATAGATGCCGAGTTCCAGCAGCCGTTCCGCCATTCGCCCGGCGAGCGTGGCGTCGCCCAGCATGACCGGAATGATCGGATGCTCGCCGGCCGGGATCTGAAAACCGAGTGCAGTCAGGCGCTCGCGAAACCAGGCTGCATTTTCAGCCAGCTGCCGGCGCAGGCCGGGTGTCGTCTCGAGCATCTCGAGTACGCGCAGCGTGGTCGCCGCCACCACCGGGGCAATCGTATTGGAAAACAGATAGGGCCGGGATCTTTGCCGGAGCCAGCCGATCACCGGCGCGCGCCCGGACACGAAGCCGCCACTTGCGCCGCCCAGGGCCTTGCCGAGCGTGCCGGTCAGAATGTCCACGCGTCCCATGACGCTGCAGTGCTCGTGTGTGCCGCGCCCCGTCGGCCCCATGAAACCCGTCGCGTGTGAATCGTCCACGACGACCGACGCTGAATACCGGTCCGCGAGGTCGCAGATTTCGCGCAGGCGCGCAATCGTGCCATCCATCGAGAACACGCCATCTGTCACGATGAGGCGTGTGCGTGCATCCTGCGTCTCCTGCAGGTGCTTCTCGAGCTGGCTCATGTCTCCATTGTCGTAGCGAAGCCTCTTCGCCTTCGACAGGCGAATGCCGTCGATGATGCTGGCGTGATTCAGCGCGTCGGAAATGATCGCATCGTTCTCATCGGTCAGCGTTTCGAACAGGCCGCCATTCGCGTCGAAGCAGGACGAGTACAGGATCGTGGCGTCGGTGCCGAGAAACGCGGATAGACGCTGCTCGAGCTGCCGATGCACGGTTTGAGTGCCGCAGATGAATCGCACCGAGGCCATTCCATAGCCATAGCGGTCAAGCGCCTCGTGCGCAGCCCGGCGCAACTCTGGATGATTTGCGAGACCGAGGTAGTTGTTGGCGCAGAGGTTGATGACCTCGCGCCCGTCCTCGAGTCGCACGATCGGGTCCTGGCCCGAGGCGATGACACGCTCGCGCTTGAAGAGGCCGTTCTTTTCCAGTTCAGCGGTCTGCGACTCGAGCCGCCGCAGCAATGCCTGATCCATGATTTTCCGCCAGTGGGCGCCAGCCGCGGATTATAGCGGCCGGCTGCGCGCTGCCCCGTATAATCCGCAGGCCGGGGAGGGCGGGTGAGCAGGGAAAATCGGGTGGTGGATGCGGCGGGCAGCAGACATCGGATCGATCGCTGGCTTTGGTGTGCGCGATTCCATCGCAGTCGCTCGCTGGCTGCCGCGGCGGTCAGCGGCGGCAAGGTCCATGTCAACGGCGAACGCGCCAAGCCCGCCCGCAACATCGCCATCGGTGACCGGCTGGACATCACGCTCGGCACGGATGCCTGGACCGTGATCGTGCTGTCGCTGCCGTCGCGACGCGGCCCGGCGACCGAGGCACGCGCCTGTTACGGAGAGACAACCGACAGCGTGTTGCGGCGCGCCGTGGCGCGTGAACGCCGGCAGGTCGAGCGTCGGTCGGAAACGGCTCCACCGGGCCGGCCGGACAAGCGCGGCCGGCGGGCGATCCGGCAGTTGCAGGGGAGGGGCTGAGTCATGGCTGCACGATTACCTGACGCGCCCTGGGCCATCCTCAATTCGAAGCCTGCGCGGCTCTTTATCATCCTGTCAGGCCTGTTCGTCACCAACGCGCTGATCGCCGAGTTCGTCGGCGTGAAGATCTTCGCGCTCGAGGACACGCTGGGACTCCCGCCATTCGACTGGCGATTGTTCGGCCAGAGTGGCTCGTTGTCCTTCACGGCCGGTGTGATGCTGTGGCCGATCGTGTTCATCATGACGGACGTCATCAATGAGTACTTCGGCGTGCGTGGCGTCCGCCTCATTTCGTGGCTGGCGGTCGGCTTCATCTCCTATGCATTCCTGTTCGTCTATCTCGCGATCAGTCTGGCGCCGGCGGGCTGGTGGGTGGCGGTTGGCAGCGAGCGCGGCGTGCCGGACATGCAGGCCGCGTTTGCCAGCATCTTCGGGCAGGGCCTGTGGACCATCGGCGGCTCAATCACGGCGTTTCTGATTGGCCAGCTGATCGACGTCGCGCTGTTTCACCGGATCCGCCGCGTGACCGGCGAACGATTCGTCTGGCTGCGGGCGACCGGATCAACGGCGGTCTCACAACTCGTCGACAGTTTCGTCGTGCTGTACATCGCTTTCGTGCTGGGACCGCAGCATTGGCCGACGGAACTTTTTCTGGCGGTCGGAACGGTGAACTACTGCTACAAGATGCTGATGGCGGTCGCGTTGATTCCGCTCCTGTACCTCGGCCGCCGCTTGATCCACGCGTATCTTGGTGCGGAAACTGCAGAACGCCTGCGGGAGCACGCGGCGGGTCCGACCGGGTCGAACGGGGACCAGGTCTGATGCCGCGGCCCGCCACGCCGGATCTCGCCGTCGACGTCATCATCGAACTCGAAGACCGACCCGGCAGGCCGATTGTGCTGATCGAGCGCCGCTTTCCACCGGCAGGCCACGCGTTGCCGGGCGGCTTTGTCGACATCGGCGAGACGGTCGAAGTGGCGGCGCGCCGCGAAGCGCGCGAGGAAACCGGACTCGAGATCAGGCTTGCGGGGCTGCTCGGCGTCTACTCCGACCCTGCGCGCGATCCGCGCGGGCACACCGTCAGCCTCGTGTACATCGCGACCGCGTCCGGGGAGCCGGTCGCCGGCGACGATGCCGCGGGCATCCTGGTCGTCAGTCCGGGCAATGCACCACCCCTCGTGTTCGATCACGGGTTGATACTCGGCGATTACCTCAGGCGGATAGAATTCCAATCATGAGTCATGCCGCAATGATGGAATTCCTGCGGACCGGTCAGCAGTTTGAATCCGCGCCCGGTGCGGCGATCAATCGCCTGTATCTCGCCGACGAAGCGACCGTGATCGCGGAGATCCTGGAACTCGCGCGCTTGCCGGCGCCCGAGCGGCAGGCCATCCATCGCCATGCGATGCAGCTCGCCGCCGCGGCGCGCCGTCGCAGGGCGGGGCGCGGCGGGGTCGAGGCATTCCTGCAGCAATACCACCTCGCGTCACAGGAAGGCGTCGTGCTCATGTGCCTCGCCGAGGCGCTGTTGCGGATACCGGATGCCGAGACGGCGGATCGCCTGATCGCCGACAAGATTGCCAGCGGCCAGTGGTCCGATTATCTCGGCGCGGCTGAATCGCTGTTCGTCAACGCGTCCACCTGGGGACTCATGCTGACCGGCCAGGTAGTGCGTCCGGCGGAGAGCGAGCTGCGCGATCCGGCGTCCGTGTTGCGCCGCCTCGTGACAAGGCTCGGGGAGCCCGTCGTGCGGGCGGCATTCCGCCAG
>CAYYQQ010000009.1:40487-43284 GCA_964473595.1 uncultured Steroidobacteraceae bacterium
GGATCATGGGACACCAGTTCGTGATGGGCCGGACCATCGGCGATGCGCTCGAGCGCGCCGCCACGGGCGACGACGCGCGCTATCGGCATACCTTCGACATGCTGGGCGAATCGGCCCTGACAGCGGCGGATGCCGAGCGCTACATGCAGTCCTACAGCGCTGCGATCATGGCCGTCGGCGCTTCGGTGCGCGCCGGGAGCGCGCCTGCGTCCTGGCCGAGCATCTCGGTCAAGTTGTCCGCCCTGCATCCACGCTACGAGTTCGGCAAACGGGAGCAGGTGTTGTCCGAGCTTGGCGCGCGAATTGAGGCGCTCGCGCTCGACGCGCGCGCCGCTGGCATCGCGCTGACGATCGACGCGGAGGAAGCCGACCGGCTGGAATTGTCGCTGGAACTTCTGGACCGGCTGTTGCGCCAGCCGGGGCTCGCCGGATGGGAGGGGCTGGGTATCGCCGTGCAGGCTTACTCGAAGCGTGCGACCGACGTGCTGCACTTTCTCGGCCGGCGCGCCGATGAAACCGGCCGCGTGCTCAATGTCCGCCTTGTCAAGGGCGCCTACTGGGACAGCGAGGTCAAGCGCGCGCAGGAACATGGCCTGCCCGGCTATCCGGTCTACACGCGCAAGCAGAACACCGATGTCTGCTTTCTCGCCTGCGCGCGCATCCTGCTGGACGGCAGCCGCCGGATCTACCCGCAGTTCGCGACGCACAATGCGCATACGGTCGCGAGCATCATCCATCTGGCGTCGGTGCGCCGCCGCGAGTTCGAATTCCAGCGCTTGCACGGCATGGGCGAGGAGCTATATGCGGAGGTGACCGATCCGGCAGGGCGCGCATTGCCTTGCCGCGTCTATGCGCCGGTCGGCTCACATGAAGACCTGCTGCCCTATCTCGTGCGCCGCCTGCTCGAGAACGGCGCGAACACGTCATTCGTCAATCGCGTGGTCGACGAGTCGTTGCCGCTCGAGGAGGTCGTCAGCGATCCGGTCGCGGAAATTGAGGTCGCCGGGCCGGGGCCACACCCGCGCATACCCTTGCCGGTATCGATGTTCGGATCCGAGCGCCGCAATTCTGCCGGCCTCAATCTGGCCGATGGCCGCGAGCAGCGCAGCCTGGCGGAATCCTGCCGGCAGGCAATGGTGATGCCGCTGGCCGCAGCGCCGATCGTTGGTGGCCGTGAACGAAGCGGGCGCTCGCGGAAGATCATGTGTCCGGCGAATCTCGAGCGGGTCGCCGGCGAAGTGGCGGAGGCCGATGTCGCGCTTGTTGACGAGGCACTCGCGCTCGCCGACCCGGCCCAGCCCAAATGGGATCGCAGGCCCGCTGGCGAGCGGGCGGCAATTCTCCGCGAGGCGGCGTACCGGCTTGAGCGGGATGCCGCGCGCTTCATTGCGATTTGCGTCACGGAAGCCGGCAAGTGCGTGCCTGACTCGATCGCCGAAGTCCGCGAGGCCGTCGATTTCCTGCGTTATTACGCGGCCAGAACAGAGCTTGAATTCGGGCAGCCGCTTGCGCTACCGGGTCCGACCGGCGAATCCAACCGGCTGGTACTGCGTGGCCGTGGCGTCTTCGCCTGCATCAGTCCGTGGAATTTCCCGCTGGCCATTTTTACCGGCCAGGTCGCGGCAGCGCTTGCGGCCGGCAACAGCGTCATCGCAAAGCCTGCCGCACAGACGCCGCTCGTCGCTGCCGCGATGGTGCGGTTGCTGCACGAGGCTGGTGTCCCCGGGGATGTGTTGCACCTGGTTCCCGGGCCCGGCTCGAAGATCGGTGGCGCACTGATCGCCGATCCGCGCATTGCTGGCGTCGTGTTCACCGGTTCGACCGAGACCGCGCGCCTGATCAACCGCGCGCTCGCGGCCCGGGACGGCCCGCTGCCGGTGCTGATCGCGGAGACGGGTGGGCAGAACGCGATGCTGGTGGACAGTTCCGCGCTGCCCGAGCAGGTGGTCATCGACGCGATTCAGTCGGCATTCAACTCGGCCGGGCAGCGTTGCTCCGCGCTGCGGATCCTGTATGTGCAGCAGGACATCGCTCCCAGGGTGCTCGAGTTGCTGGCTGGCGCCATGGACCAGCTGGCGCTGGGGGATCCCGCACTGCTTTCGACCGACGTCGGCCCGGTGATCGATGCGGCCTCACTGGCGACACTCGAAGAACACGCGCGGACGATCGTTGTGGGCGCGCGCTGGCAGCACCGCGCGACGCTGCCGGCGGGGCTGCGGCCTGGCCACTACTTCGCGCCGCTCGCAGTCGAGATCGATAGCATCGCGCGGCTCGAGCGGGAGGTATTCGGACCCGTGCTGCATGTAGTGCGATTCGCCGCATCCGACCTCGACGCGGTCGTCGACGAGATCAATGGCAGCGGCTATGGCCTGACACTCGGCGTGCACACGAGAATCGACAGCGTCGCGCGGCGCGTCGCCGCGCGCGCAAAGGTCGGCAATGTCTACGTCAATCGCAACATGATCGGCGCGGGCGTCGGTGTGCAGCCCTTCGGCGGTTGTGGGCTGTCCGGTACTGGCCCGAAAGCCGGCGGCCCGCATTACCTGCCGCGCTTCGCGACCGAGCAGACCATCACCACCAACACGGCTGCGGTCGGCGGCAACGCGACGCTCCTGTCGCTCGGCGAGAACTGACGCCGCAGCGAGTCGCTCGTCAATTGGTGCTGCAACACGCGGAGGCGAGTCAGCTGGGCCTTCTCAGGACCGCCGTGAAAACATCCCTGTAGGCTTCGGGCGCGACATCCCTGTCGCGCACGATCCTGAGAAGGCCCAGCTGACTCGCCTCCGCACATCGCATC
>CAYYQQ010000009.1:43294-45141 GCA_964473595.1 uncultured Steroidobacteraceae bacterium
GGCAACGCGACGCTCCTGTCGCTCGGCGAGAACTAGTTGGTGCAACTAGTTGGTGCCGGGTCGCAGGTTCGTAGTTGTTCGAGTTGAAACCTGCGAACCTGCGAACCTGCGACCCGGCACCAACTTGGTTTTACATCATGCCGGTCTGAAGCCGCGCTGCCTCCGACATCATCGACTGGTTCCACGGCGGGTCGAAGACGAGGTCGACGGCAACCTTGCGAACCGTCGGGATGATCATGAGCTTGTCCCGGACATCCGCGACCAGCACCTCACCCATGCCGCAGCCCGGCGCAGTCAGCGTCATCTTCACGTCGACATCGCGGGTATCTTCCTCGTTCGCAGTAATCGTGCAATCGTAGACGAGACCAAGATCGACGACGTTGATCGGGATCTCCGGATCGAAGCAGGTGCGCAACTGGTCCCATACCAGCCGGCTGACATCTTCATCGGTCGCGCCCGGTGGCAACTCGGGGGGACGCAACGGCTCCTTGCCGATCGCATCGCCGTCCGCGCCGGCGATCCGGAACAGATTGCCCTCGACATACAGGGTGAAGCTGCCGCCCAGCGACTGAGTGATGTAGCCGACACTGCCGGTGCGCAGCTTGACCTCGACGCCGGCCGGGACAATCACGGCGCGGACATCACGTCGCACCACGATAGGCTCCTGTTCGGCGCGGCGCATGTTCACTCCGTCGTGACCGGCGCGGCGCTGCCTGCGAGCGCCGCATTCAATGTGTGCCAGCAGAGACTCGCGCACTTGACCCGCATCGGGAATTCCCGCACGCCCGAAAGCGCCGCGAGCTTGCCGAGCCCCGCGTCTGCTTCCGCGTCGTGCCGGGTCAGCATGCGGTGCACGCTGCCAAAGAGGTCGGCGACCTCCACGCGGCTCCGGCCCTTGACGGCCTCGCTCATCAGCGAAGCGGACGCCGTCGAGATCGCGCAGCCCGCACCCTCGAAGCGGATGTCCCGGATGATGTCATCCTTCACCTCAAGAAAGACATGTAACTTATCGCCACATAAGGGGTTATTCCCTTCTGCCGAGTGATTCGCGCCCGCGAGGCGGCCGAAATTCCGCGGCCTGCGATTGTGGTCGACGATGACATCGCGGTAGAGGTCGGCAAGGTCCATTAGCGCAGCATCCGGATCGCATGCAAAACGGCGTCGCGCAGCGCGTCGATTTCCGCGCGCGTGTTGTAGAGGCCGAATGACGCGCGTGTGGTGGCTGGGACCCCGAAAAAATCCATGACCGGCATCGCGCAATGGTGACCGGTGCGCACCGCCACACCCTGTGAGTCAAGCACAGTGCCGAGGTCGTGAGGATGCACGCCCTCGATCGTGAATGACACGAGGCTCGACTTGTCGGGCGCCGTGCCGACGAATGCCAGGCCGGGAATGTCGGCGAGCCGCGCCGCCGCGTACGCGAGCAGCTGCTGCTCGTGATGTCCGATGTTCTCCATCCCGATCGCTTCGAGATAGTCGATTGCCGCGCCGAGGCCGACGGCACCGGCGATGTTGGGCGTGCCGGCCTCGAAGCGGTGGGGCAGGTGGTTGTAGGTCGTGCCGTCGAAGGACACCGAGAGGATCATGTCGCCACCGCCCTGCCAGGGCGTCATTGCCTCGAGGGTCCGCTCGCGGCCGTAGAGCACGCCGATGCCGGTCGGTCCGTACATCTTGTGACCGGAGAATGCGTAGAAGTCACATCCGAGGGCCTGCACGTCCACCGCGAGGTGCGGCACGGCCTGCGCGCCATCGACCAGCGTCGTGATGCCGCGCTCGCGGGCCGCGTCCAGAAATGCGCGAATCGGCAATACGGTTCCCAATGCGTTCGACACATGCGCAAGCGCAAC
>CAYYQQ010000010.1:0-44203 GCA_964473595.1 uncultured Steroidobacteraceae bacterium
AAGCGGCCGGGTGAACAGCCGTCATTGGCCGGTTTGTTACCCAGCCCCAGCGGCAGGTAAGTCAGGCCAACAGCTGATGGGGCGGGTCATCGACTTCCAGCAGTTGTGCCTCAGAATGGCCGGCCGTCGTCCGCATCGCCCAGCAGGACTTTGCGCAACAGCTTCGGAGGCGGGTTCCCGTAACTCAGGAACGCCTCGTGGAACTCGCCAAGCGAACTCCCGGGGTGGAGCGCGAGCCAGTCGTCCCGCAGCTTCACCACCATCAGCTTGCCGAGCATATAGAAAATGTATCCCGGGTCGAATGTCCCCCGCACCGCTTCCTGGCGCGCGCTTTCGGGATCGCTGAATGCCTGGTTGCGGAACAGTTGCTCCGATTCGCGGATGCTCATGCCGCCGGTGTGGAGCCCGATTGAGGATATGGCACGCACGTCGTTCATCAGTGCGTTCTGCAACTGACCGATGGCCATCTCGGGATCGTCGTCCAGCGCTTCGTGAAGCATCATCTCCTCGCTGTAATGGGACCATCCTTCCGTGTATGCATAGCTGTAGGTGAACACCGCGAACGGATTGCCGGACAGGTTGGAGCGCACGGCTTCCAGGATATGACCCGTCCAGACGCAGTGCGTCGTGGTCGCCATCAGGTCGGCTTCGGACTGCAGGTACTGCTGCTGGTCTTCGACCGACCAATCCGGATCGGGCGGCGAGATGTAATAGATCGACGGTGCGTCCTTTTCCAGGGGTCCCGGCACCGCGATGTAGGCGGTTGCGGAGCGTTGGTGCGGCGGCGCCTCCGCGATGATCACCTGCAGCCCCGCGGGGATGGTGGCGATGTGGCGCTCGAGCACCAGGCGCTTCAACTGGTCGACCTGGCGGGTCGCCGCCGCGATGGGTCCGTCCGGCGGCTTGTGCGATGCGACCCTGGCGCGGCATTCCCGAATTGTCGCGCCCGGCGCAAACACGGCGCAGGCTTGCTTCAGTGCCTGCAGGTTGCGCTCATAATCGCGCTCGGCGAGCGACTTCAGCTCGCCAATCGGCGTGTCGATGCGCTCCAGCGCCCATAACATCTGCGCGTATTTATCCGCGCCGAGCGCGAAGTCTTCATCGCGCGGCAACGCGTCAATCCAGTGCGCCAGATCGGTCAATGAGACCGCCGCCAGGTCGTTGGCCTCCTTCATCGCGGCTTGTCGGGCCGGATCGTCCACGGTCGAGAACACCACGTATGGAGCGGTGGTCACGAATTCTGCAAGGCCGGTGATGTAGTCGCGCAGGCCCTCGGCGTGGCCGGTTGGCATGGGTCTAACTGTGCGTCGCATCGCCACCAGCGTTGCGGGCAGTGCTCTGACATGGCGGGTGTAGGCATCCATGCGCACTGCAAGCGGCGCGTAATCACGCGACAGATAAACGTTGGGATCGAGCGCGAGGTAATCGTACCAGGCGTTGTTTTCCAGCACCTTGAGCGTCCGGATGTTGAACAGTTGCGTGTCAACTTCGACCGCGAGATAGCCGTGGTACAGGCGTTCCCTCACACCCAGTTGCGCCGCATCGATCGCCGCGGTCCGCCGGCGCATTTCCACAAGCCAGGCGACCCGCTCGTGGATGCCCTCGGGGCTGAAATCTGGCAGCCGGCCGTCAAATTCGTGCAGGCCGCTGTTCACGGCAGCGGTGGGGACCCGTTCATAGTGTCCCGCGATAAAATCGCGCAGCAGTCCGTCGAAGTCCCGCGCCGCTGCCGATTCCGGCGGCACCGCGGATCCATGGCGCACGGGTGTCTGCTGGCATGCTACGAGGCAGGCCGACGTGACCAGCAAAATGGCGCGCAACGTCGGCGGAATCTTGGCTAAACTCCTCAGGTCAGGAATCACTCTGGAGACCAGTTCATGCATATTCTGCTGTCCGCCTGCCTGAGCGCAATGTTGCTGACGAGCGCCGCCGCCGATGCAGCGCCGCGCCGGCCGATCACGATTGCGGACATGCTTGCCATTCGCGACGTGTCCGAGGTCGATGTTTCACCGGATGGCGCGTGGGTCGCCTATACGGTTTCGACCGCGGACATGACGCGCGACAAGTCGACGTCGGATATCTGGATGAGCAGCTGGGATGGCCGGCAGCAGGTGCAAATGACGGCGAGCAATGCGTCGGACAGCCATCCGGGTTTCAGCCCGGATGGTCGCTTCATCGCATTTCTGTCGGCGCGCGATGACAAGCACGAAGACGAGGACGAATCCTCCACTCAGGTCTGGTTGCTCGATCGCGCCGGCGGCGAGGCACGGCAGTTGACCGCGCTCGACGGCGAGGTCGAGGATTTCGCCTGGTCGCCGGACGGCACCCGGCTCGCACTGATCGTGAAAGATCCGGATCCGGCGGCGCTGGCGCTGCGCAAGCGCGGCGGTGCGCTGACTGGCAGGGACAAGACTCCGCCTCCGATCGTGATCGATCGTTACCGCTTCAAGAAAGACGTCGAAGGCTACCTCGGCAACCGGCACAGCCATCTGCAGCTGTTCGACGTGGCCGGTCGCAGCGCCGTGCAACTGACCACCGGTGCCTTCGATGACGGTTCGCCAGGCTGGTCCCCGGACGGGGGCACGATTGCCTTTGTCACCAAGCGCGGCGCTGATACCGACCGCCACTGGAACTGGGACATCTACACGATCCAGGCGCGTGCCGGCGCAACGGCCAGCCTTCTTACGCCATTTCAGGGCGCTGATGGCGGCGATTACGCGGACCCGATCCAGGGCGGAGGGCCGCGCTACAGTCCCGACGGCCGCGCGGTTGCCTATCTGCGCAGCCTCGACGAAAGCTTCGACAGCGCCTATTTCGGAACGTCGGTCATCGCCGTGACGCCCGCCGCAGGCGGCGACGCCCGGCCGCTGACTGGCACGCTGGACCGCCAGGCACTGCAGCCGCGCTGGTCCGCCGACGGGCGCTTCCTGTATTTCGCGCTCGAGGAAGATCGCAGCGTTCAGTTGGCGCGGGTCCCGGCAAGCGGCGGCGAGGTCGAGCGGCTCACCGCGCGCGGTCAGGTCGTGCGCGAAATCGCGATCGCCCCGGGTGGCCATGTCGCCGTGCTGGTGACCAACCCCGCGCAACCGGCCGAGGTCTTCGCGCTGGAAGGCAAGACCCTGCGGCCTCTTTCGCGGCAGAACGATGCGTTGATGGCACAGCTGAGCCTGGGTGCCGTCGCCGATCTCGATGTGCAGGTACCGGACGGCACCCGCGTCGGTGCACTGACGGTCACGCCGCCGGATTTCCGGGCGGGCAAGCGCTACCCCACCCTGCTGTACATCCACGGCGGCCCGCAGGCGCAGGATCAGCACGAGTTCGAGCCGATGGCGCAGGTGTTCGCAGCCAACGGCTACCTGGTGGTCCAGGCCAATTATCGCGGCAGCACCGGGCGCGGCTATGCCTATTCGCTGACGTTGCGATCCGACTGGGGGCACTACGAGGTGACGGACCTGCTGGCCAGTATCGATGCGGTGATCGCCGACGGGCGCGCCGACCCCGGGCGTCTCGGCATCCTCGGCTGGAGTTACGGCGGCATGCTCACCAACTACACCATTGCCAGCGATACGCGCTTCAAGGCCGCGGCGAGTGGCGCGGGGATTTCCAACATGCTCGCCGGCTACGGCACGGACCAGTACATATCCGACTATGAACTCGAACTCGGCATGCCGTGGAAATCGCTCGACAGTTATCTCAAGGTCTCATATCCATTTTTTCACGCCGATCGGATCAAGACCCCGGTATTGTTCATGTGCGGCGAAAAGGATTTCAACGTTCCGCTGATCAACAGCGAGCAGATGTACCAGGCGCTGCGCAGTATCGGCATCGAAACGCAGCTGGTGATCTATCCAGGCGAGTTCCACGGCATCAGCACACCCAGCTATCTTCAGGATCGCGCTCAACGTTATCTCGACTGGTTTGGCAAACGCCTGAAATCGCCATAGCATGACAGTCGCACATTTTGGATCGCGAACGCTGAGCGTGCAGATCTCTCTGACGCCGGATGATCGGATCGCGGACCTTTACATCGAACCCGAGTAGGCTGGCGTCAGAAACGCTCCGCCCACAACAGGCCGACAGGGATCTGAACCCGGGAGTAAGCGTAGCGCGGATCAGAAGAGTCAACATTCCGGTAGCGGGCCTCTGCCCACAACTGGAGATGACGGGTGACCGAGAAGCGCGCGCTTATTTCCGCTTCGATGTCGTCAAGCGTTTTGGGCCCGCCTTGAGGCGTATCAAAGGCAGATGCGTTTGGGTAGTCGTACGATTCCGACACGCCCGCAAATTGCAGTTTCAGGCGCCTCATCGGCTGCCAACTGCCCCTCAGGTGAATCGCCCCGCGTTGATAATCGTTGTATCCAGCGAACGAATCATCGCGGTTCGTCAGCGCGTACCCGACCTCTATTTCCGCGCTCCCAAGATCGAACTGTGCCATCAATGTCAGCGCGTCGTACTGGTACTCGAGAGTCGGATTAGTGACATTGAGCGCCCCGTTCGCGTCCAGGGCCAGCCGGTCTTCGTACTTGCGAAGGTACCGATCGTAGCCAATCTTCAGCTGGGTCCGTCGCAGTATCGGAATTCTCGCACTCGCACCGGCGAGAAAAAATCGATTGTCGTATTCACTCACAGACACGACCTTGCCGTAGTCCCGGAGCTCAGTCATTCCGCGGATACCCACGACAACCGGCCCGACGGGCCGCTCATAGTCAGCGATTGCGACGGAACTCCAGTACTTGAAGCGATCAGAGATATCCTCGCTCGCGACAACCCGCGCCTGACCACTATCAGGATCGAAATTGATCTCGTCGTGATGGCCCAGATACATGCCCATGAACAGTGTCCGGTCCAGGCGCGTCCCGAGTGCTTTCCTTGCCGTTATCGCAAGACGATGAGAGGACTCGTCAGCGACATTGAACTGCCGGTCCGTGTAGTAGTGGCTGTCAAACTCGTAGGCGGCACGCAGGAGGACATGGCGGCCGCCCCACAGGATATTCTGCGCAGTGAGCCCCGTTTCGACGAATGTGCCGGACACGGGTACGGGAGTCACCACTGGGTGGCCCACCTGGGCCAGATCCACATAGGGCGCGTCGGGTGAGCGATAAATATTGTCGTCCATCCCAAGCTTGACGCTGGTCAGGACCGAAAAACCTTCGTCGATGCCGACGGACCTTGAGCGACGCAGCGCGGGCGAATCAGCGCCACGGCGGAGTTCTGCCAATGCGCGATGGGACAACGATCGCAGCTCGCGGCTGCTGGCCATCTGCTCGACCTCCTTGAACTCGCTTTTCGCGCTCCGCGTATCGCCGCGTGCCCAGTACACCAGGCCGAGGTTATAGCGTGCCCGCGATGAATACTGCGAATCCCGCGCTGCGCGCCCCAGCCATTGTTCCGCCTCCGCATACTCGCCCACCCGATAGTACGCAACGCCGAGGTTGAAACTGACGACTGCGCTCTCGCCGCCTTGCCGCCTGGAGGCAAGATACGAGGAAATGGCCGCTCTATAGTCGCCGCTGCGAAACGCCCTGTTTCCTTCGCTGATGGCCGCTGCGCCGGCCGAGGTGTCAGTGGTTTCGGCCCATGCTTCGACGCTCGGAATCAGCGCAAGAAGGACGAGCGCAGGCAATAGCCGACGCCAAAAGCACGTCGACATCACACCGATTGCCTGGCGGAGCCCTGCCATCCGGGAAGAACCAAGACCTCCCCACGACCCAAGTCGTGAGAAGGCCTGGCTGCTAGTTGCCGCTGCGGCGATCAGATACTGCTGTCGTCAGCGGGGTCCGTGTCACCATCATCGACGTCGTCGGCGCTACCGTCATCGGTCTCGCCATCTTCGACATCCTCGTCGTGACCGTCTTGATTGTCGTCGACATTGCCTTCATCGGCATCATCAGTGTCGTCGACGTCGTCAGACCCATCATTGTCGACATCGTCAGACCCATCATTGTCGACGTCGTCGGCCTGGCCATCTTCCACTTCGTTGACGCTGTCTTCTTCAGTCAGGTCCATATTGTTGCTGTCCGACTGGGCGTCGGGGTCAGCAACGGTCATGGTGACTTCCAGGTCATCAATACTGGGCTGAGCCAGCGCCGTGCCCGCCAACAAGACGGTAGCGAGCGCTGAGAGCCCCAATAGCATCGGTCGTTTCATGTGATATTGCTCCTCGTAAGAACTGTGACTCTGACACGAAATGTTTTGTGATCACCCGCATGGGAAAGGCGCGCGATAAGATCGCCTCCGGCCCCGTCACGCACGACCAGATCCAGTGGCAGCATGTTGTTGCCGGGATGCAAACGGGTCTTCCAGCGGAACTCCTGGCGATTGCGATACGTAGCAAGTTCAACGCCCGGGGGCAATCGCAGGCTCAGCCGCGCATCATCAATTGCGCTTTCCGAATTGAAGACCAGGTTGATCGTACGGGTCTCGTCCATTGCCATGGTGATCGTGGCCACGGGTGATGTGGCCTGCGGCGTCGTGACGAGAGAATCGTGAGTGGTGATGAACCAGGTGGCGACACTCGCGGCGAGCGCGGCAGTCGCCGCAGCTTTCCAGTGCGCCAGGCGCGCCGGACGCACGGGTTGCACGGCGCGCGCCATCGCATCGGCGTAGAAATCGTCGCTCGGCCCAGCCACCGGAATCTGGTGCAAGGCCTGCCGCAATCGCTGTTCGCGTGCCAGCAGGCCCAGGCAGGGAGCGCAACCCTGGATGTGTTGATCCAGCACGACCCGGTCCGCGTCAGGGATCTCGCGATCCATGTACTCGTTCAGGCAGCGGGCCAGTTGATTGCAGTCCATCTCATTCACCTTTCAATGCCATACACGCTGCTCAGGTGAAAAAGGTTCCCTGCCCGAGCAAGGCCCTCAATCTTGCCCGTCCCCGATGCAGGCGCGATTTGACAGTACCGAGCGGTGTGCCCGTCATCTGCACGATTTCCTCGAGGGAACAGCCTTCCTTGTCGTGGAGCAGCACCACGACCCGTTGCTCTTCGTTGAGGTGGCGCAGGACATCGCCGAGTTGACTTAATTGGGACGCAAGCGCCGCCAATTCCTCGGGGCCAGCCCCATCGCTCGGGATCAGCTCGAGTATGGACTCCTCGTCCCCCGATGCGTTTGGCCTGAACGCCGAAGTGAGGCGTCGGCGCAGAAAGGAACGTCGTTGATCGACAAACCGATTGTAGATCACCCGGGCGAGCCAGGGCTGCAGGTCGGAAATCCGGGTCAGTTCGTCGCAACGCTGATAGAGCGAGACGAGCACGTCCTGCACCAGATCTTCGGCATCCGGAATTGACCTGGTGAATTGAAATGCCAGGCGGTACATCCGGGCAAAATGTGGTCGGAGCAGCCGCTCGAACAACACGGACTGCGCCTCGACCACATCTTTGTCGGCCACTGGCAGTGTGAATACCTTTGCGGTAGACAACAGAACGTCCTTTATAACCCGGAAGTGACGATCATCCTGGGCACAGGCTCACCAGGTGCACTGTGACGGGCGTCGCCTAACGGCTGCACCTCTGCGCCACAGCGTGCGCAAGCTACAATCCGCCCATGGAGATGCTGAGTCTGCCCGCGTTCTGGGTTCAGCTGGGCGCGATCATCTGGATCAACCTGCTGGTTTCGGGCGACAACGCCGTGATGATCGCGCTGGCCGCGCGCTCGCTCCCCCCGCGGCAGCAAAAGCTGGCAGTGTTCTGGGGCAGCGCGGCGGCGGTGATCTTACGCGTAATCCTGACCATTTTTGCGGTCAAGCTGCTGACCCTGCCCTGGCTGAAACTCGTCGGCGGCGCGCTGCTGCTCTGGATCGGCGTAAAGCTTCTGGCGCCAAGAAAAGATGATTTCGAGTTCTCGGCGCATGACAAGCTGTGGTTGGCGGTCAGGACGATCCTGATCGCCGACCTGATCATGAGCCTGGACAATGTGATCGCCGTCGCCGCAGCGGCGAACTCGGCCGCCTCTACCCCTGATCTCGAGAACATGAAGTACGTGCTGCTGATCCTCGGTCTCGCGATCAGCATCCCGATCGTCATCTTCGGCAGCGTGATAATGCTGAAGGTCATGGAACGGTTTCCGATCATCATTGCGCTGGGCGCGGCACTGCTCGGCTGGATTGCGGGCGATATCATGGTGACCGACCCGGTGATCGCCGATTGGGTCCAACAACATGCCGCCTGGCTGCGTGACTGGCATGTAGCGCCGATCGCCGGGGCAGTGTTCGTGACTGCATGCGGCAGATGGAGCAGACGGGAAATCAAGGCCCCGGGCACGCCCTGACCGGCCTGCAGACAAGTCAGGTGTCGTTACGCAGGTAGGCGTCCGATTTGTTCAGCCAGTCTTCGCGAGGCGGCGAAAAAATGTCGACGTCGAGCGTGTCCTCGAGCGCCAGGGCCGCATGAGGCAGGTTCGGAGGAATCACCAGCACTTCGCCCGCAGCCACGATAATTTCACGCTCGCCATGCTCACCGAGCAGGAAACGCAGCTTACCGGCCACGATATAGCTGATCTGCTCATTGTGATGTGAATGCCGCGGGACATCGTCGCCCTTCTTCAGAAAAACCTGCGCGATCATCATGCGCTCGGCTGCTATCAGCCGACGGGTGATGGTGCCTTTCAGGGGTTCCTCTGGAATGTCGGTCCAGCGGTGATGCTGCAAACCTGAACGCTCGATCATTGCCTGACCTCGTGCTCGTCGCTTCAGATCACGCCGCGCCGTTCCTGGTCGAGCTCGATCGACTCGAACAATGCGCGGAAATTACCCTCGCCGAAACCTTCATTGCCCTTGCGCTGGATGATCTCGAAGAAAATCGGGCCGATCACGTTCTTGGTGAAGATCTGCAGCAGGATGCCGTCCTTGGCGCTGCCGTCAATCAGGATGCGCCGTTCCTTCATGCGCGCCTGCGACTCCTGGTGGCCGGTCACCCGCGCGTCGATGCCCTCGTAATAGGTGTCCGGCGTGTCCTGGAACTCGACGCCATTGGCGCGCAGCGCATCGACGCTCCGGTAGATATCGCCCGTGAACAGCGCAATGTGCTGGATGCCCTCGCCCTGGTACTCGCGGATATATTCCTCGATCTGGCTCTTGTCATCCTGCGATTCGTTGATCGGGATGCGGATCTTGCCGCAAGGGCTCGTCATCGCGCGGCTGAAGAGGCCCGTCTTCTTGCCTTCGATGTCGAAGTAACGGATCTCGCGGAAGTTGAACAGCCGCTCGTAGAAGCCGGACCAGACGTTCATGTTGCCGCGCTGGACGTTGTGCGTCAGGTGATCGATCAATGTCAGGCCGGCATCGCGCACCGCCTGCTGCGGATCCCGAACGGGCATGAAATCCACGTCGTAGATCGTCCGGTCGCCATAGCGATCCACCAGATAGATGATGCTGCCGCCGATACCCTCGATCGCCGGAATGTGCAGTTCCATCGGGCCCACCTGGGTCTCGACCGGCTTCGCACCCAGCTCGATCGCCCGGCACAGGGCGTAGGCGGCGTCCCTGACGCGGAAGGCCATCGCGCAGGCCGATGGCCCGTGCGCACGGGCGAACTGCTGGCCGAAGCCCTGGGGCTCGGCATTGATGATGAAATTGATGTCGCCCTGGCGGTGCAGCGTGACGTTCTTGCTGCGATGCCGGGCCACGACCGGGAAACCCATGCGTGCAAACAGGACCCGCAACTGTTCCGGGTCCTCGGCCGTGTACTCGACGAACTCGAAGCCGTCGGTACCCATCGGGTTTTCGAACAGGTCACCCATGATCCGCTCCCGGGTTAGTTACAATTGTAACTATAATCGGCCCGTGGCCAGCAGCAAACCGTCCATGTCCGTACCAGCGAGCGCGATCCCGGCCCTGGATCTGGAGAACTTCCTGCCCTATCGGTTGTCGGTGCTTTCCAACACCGTCTCGACGGCTCTGGCGGGCGCCTATGCGCGGCGCTTCGGCCTGTCGATCCCGCAATGGCGCGTAATCGCCGTTCTCGCACGCACGCCCGGTCTTTCAGCCGCCGCCGTGGCCGAGCGCACGGCGATGGACAAAGTCGCGGTCAGCCGCGCGGTGGCGGGTCTGGCTCGTGCGGGTCGCGTGCGGCGCGCGCTCGACCAAAGCGACCGGCGCCGTTCCGTGCTGACGTTGACAGCGCGCGGGCGCGAAGTCTACACGCGCATCGTCCCCTATGCGCTTGAGTACGAGCGGCGCCTGTTGGCCGAGCTTGCACCATCGGAACAGTCTCTTTTCGCGGCCGTATTGACCCGTCTGCAGAAACGCGCGGTCCTGCTCGGCCCGGTTGGTGCGGCGCGTGTATAATTCGCCGCGCCACGCCATCGGTCGGGACGCATCGGGCCGGGCGCATCTGGAGTGTCGATGCTAGGCAAGATTCCGGCCGCCCGTCAGGAAATCATTGACCGTATTGCTGCCCGCGCACGCCGCGCCGGTCACCGCCGCATGCCGGTGCCGGCGGACCGCTTTGCGCGGTACTTCTACAATGGCGTCTCGGAACTCGACCTCGTGCAGCGCGCAGACAGCGACCTCGCTGGTGCAGCACTCGCACAGCTCACGATGGGGCGTGTCCGGCGGCCCGGTCGGCCGGTTGTCCGGGTGTTCAATCCGGATGCCGCACTTGACGGCTTCTCCTCCTCGCATACCGTCATCGCCCTCATCACCGACGACATGCCATTTCTCGTCGATTCGCTCGGCATCGTCTGCACACAGGAAAGACTTGCGATACACCTGATCGCGCACCCGGTTTTCGGCGTCGTGCGCGACCGGCGCGGCCGCCTGACCGACCTGTTCCTCGACGATGCCCATCCGGACGCGAAGCCAGAGTCCTGGCAATTCATCGAGGTCGATCGTGAGGCCGACCCGGCGCGGCTCGTCGCGCTCGAGCGGCGCATCAAGAGCATGCTCGATGATGTTCGCTGCGTGACGACCGACTGGCAGGCCATGCGCCGCATGGCGCGCGAGATCGCCTCGGACCTTGGCAAGCAGATGCGTGGGCCGCAGGCGGGCGAAGCGCACGAAGTGAAGGCACTGCTGGAATGGATGGAGGAAAAGCACTTCACCTTCCTGGGATATCGAGAGTACCGGTTGCGCCGCGGCCGGACCCGTGACCTGCTGCTGCTGATCCCGAGTTCGGGGCTCGGGCTCATGCGCCCGAATCGCCACCGCAAGCAGCGATCAGTCGTCCTGAGGGGTGACGGGCGCGAGTTCGCGCGCTCAAAGGACCTGCTGATCATCACCAAGGCGAACTCGGTCGCCACCGTCCATCGCGCGACCCATCTTGACTACGTCGGCATCAAGACTTTCGACACCGCTGGAAATGTGACCGGCGAGCGGCGCTTCATCGGCCTGTGGACCTCTTCGACCTATAATCGCAGCCCGCGGGAAATCCCGGTGCTGCGCCACAAGATCCAGAGTGTCATCGACCACTTCGGCCTGAAGCCGACGAGCCACGACAGCAAGGCCCTCGTCCAGGCGCTCGAGACATTCCCACGCGACGAGCTGTTCCAGGCGACTGTCGGCGATCTGGTGCGCACCGTGCGTGGCATCGTGAATCTTTACGAGCGCATCCAGGTGCGATTGTTCGTGCGCCGTGACGCTTTCCGCCGCTTCTACTCCTGCCTCTTGTTCGTTCCGCGAGATCGCTACAACACCCAGGTGCGTGAACGCATCGAGCGGCTCGCGCTGCAGGCCTTTGGCGGCCAGGCGATCGAATCGCATGTGCAGCTCTCGGAGTCGGTGCTCGCCAGGCTGCACATGCTCGTGCGCACGCCGCTGAAAGGCAGCCAGCAAATCGATGCAGCCGGGCTCGAGCGCCAGATCATGGAATCCGTGCGTACCTGGCGGGACCACCTGAAGGAAGGGCTGCGCGAGACCCACCAGGAAACGGGATCACTGCGCCTTCTGCGTGACTGGGGTGACGCCTTCCCGGCCGCCTATCAGGAAGCCACGACGACGGAAGTCGCCATCGGCGATATCGCCTGCCTGGAAGCGCTCGTCGCTGAACCAACCGGTCTGCGCATGAACCTTTACCGCCCCGAGGGCGAGCCGCCACACAAGGTGCAGTTCAAGCTGTTCCGCCGCAACCGCCCAATACCGATTTCCGACGTGCTGCCGACCATCGAGAACCTAGGTCTCAAGCTGATCAGCGAGCGGCCCTACGAAATCAAGGCGGCCGCGGGTACTTTCTGGATCCAGGATTTCGAGCTCGAACACCCGCGCGGCGTGCGCATTGACCTTGCCAGCGACGGGCCGCGATTCAAGTCGACATTCGCCAGTGTATGGCTTGGACACGCGGACAATGACGGCTTCAATCGACTCGTGCTCGCTGCGGACCTGGAGTGGCGCGAGGCAATTGTGCTCAGGACCTACGCGCGCTGGTTCGGGCAACTTGGCTTGCCATTCTCGCAGGCCTATGTGGAAAACGCGCTCGCGACCAATGCCGCAGCGGCCAGCCGCCTGTTGCGCCTGTTCAAGGCCAAGTTCGACCCGAAGACAAAGAGCGCCGACCGCAGGCGCGCCGAGGCCAGCCAGCGCCGCGCGCTCGAGAGGCTGCTTGCGCGGGTCACACGCATCGACGACGACCGCATCCTGCGCGCATTCCTCACGGCGATCGATGCTACGCTGCGGACCAATTTCTTCCAGACTGCACCAAGCGGCGTGCCGAAGTCCTATCTTTCGATCAAGCTCGATCCACGCAAGGTCGCGGAAGTGCCTGCCCCCAGGCCGATGTTCGAGATATTCGTGCACTCGCCGCAGTTCGAAGGCGTGCACCTGCGCATGGGCCGCGTCGCCCGGGGCGGCCTGCGCTGGTCGGACCGCCGCGAGGATTTCCGAACCGAAGTCCTCGGCCTGATGAAGGCCCAGAACGTCAAGAACACGGTCATCGTGCCGGTCGGGGCGAAAGGCGGCTTCGTCCCGCGGCGGCCACCGCCGGCACGCGACGAGGCGCAGCGCGATGGCACCGACTGCTATCGCATGTTCATCCGTGCACTACTCGACCTGACCGACAATGTGGTCGGCGGAAAAATCCTGCCACCCACTAATGTGGTGCGCTGCGATGGCGACGATTCCTACCTCGTGGTCGCGGCGGACAAGGGGACGGCGACATTCTCGGACGTCGCCAATTCAATCTCGGCCGAGTACGGCTTCTGGATGGGCGACGCATTCGCCTCTGGCGGCTCAGCCGGCTACGATCACAAGAAAATGGCCATCACGGCACGTGGCGGCTGGGAGTCGGTTCGCCGTCACTTTCGCGAGATTGGCGTGAACATTCAGTCCCAGGACTTCACGGTCGCCGGCATCGGCGACATGTCGGGCGATGTGTTCGGCAATGCGATGCTGCTTTCAAAGCACATAAGGCTGCAGGCAGTGTTCAATCACCAGCACATTCTGCTCGACCCATCGCCGGATGCGGCGCGAAGCTTTGTCGAGCGCCAGCGCCTGTTCAGGCTGCCGCGCCAGAGCTGGGAGGACTACGACACGAAACTGCTGTCGAAGGGCGGCGGGGTCCATTCGCGCCAGAGCAAGTCGATCGCCCTGTCACACGAGGCGCGCGCGATGCTTGGGTTGGAAGCCAGCTCCGCGACGCCGGTGGAGATCATCCGCGCGATCCTGAAGCTGCCAGTGGACATGCTGTGGAACGGTGGCATCGGCACCTACGTCAAGTCCAGCGAGGAAACCCACGCGGAAATCGGTGATCGCTCAAATGACGCGGTGCGCATTGACGGCCGTGAGTTGCGCTGCCGCGTAGTTGGCGAAGGCGGAAACCTCGGGCTCTCGCAACGCGGGCGTGTTGAATACGCGGCAGCCGGCGGGCGCATCAACACCGATTTCATCGACAATTCCGGCGGTGTCAACTGCTCGGATGTCGAGGTCAATCTCAAGATCCTGCTGAATCCGCTGATGGTGTCCGGCAAGCTCAAGCGTGGCGTTCGCGATCGCTTGCTGGCACGCATGACGGACGAAGTTGCTGCGCTGGTGCTGCGCAATAACTACCTGCAGAGCTTCGCGATCTCGACACTGCAGGCGCGCGCCGCCGAGCGCATCTCGGAGCTCGGGCACGTGATCCATGCGCTCGAGCGGGCAGGAACCCTCGATCGGGCACTGGAGGCGCTGCCGCCCGGCGACGAAATCATTGAGCGTCGCCGCAAGGGTCTGGGCCTCACGCGGCCTGAACTGGCGATGTTGCTGTCGTACTCGAAGATCTGGCTGTACGACCGGTTGATCGAATCCGACGTGGCCGAGGACAGCTTTCTCGGCAGCGAATTGACGCGCTATTTCCCGGTACCGGTCCAGAAGAAATATCCGGGCCCGATCCTGCGCCACCAGTTGCGCCGCGAGATCATCGTGACCGCCACCACCAACAGCCTGGTCAATCGCATGGGACCGGTTTTTGCGATCCGCGCCCAGGAGGACACCGGTGCGGATGTCGGCAGCATTGCACGTGCCTACTCGATCGCGCGGGAAGTCACCGGCATGCGGGAACTGTGGGCAGATATCGAGGCGCTGGACGACCGCGCGCCGACCGAACTTCAGTACGACATGATGTACGAGACGATCCGGCTGCTGCGGCACCTGAGTTATTGGGTGCTGCGCAATCTCGGAACCGATCTTGACATCGACCGTGCCGTTTCACGCCTTCGCCCGGGTCTCAGCGATCTGATGCGCGACTTGCCGGAGCTGATCGAGGGCCTGGAGATCGAGCGCTATGACCGCGCGCTGCAGCGATTTGCGCGCGAGGGCGTGCCGCCACGCGTCGCGCGCCGTGTCGCCTGTCTGGGCGCGATTCATTCGGGCGTTGACATCGTCGAGGTGGCACTGGCACGCAAGGCACCGGTCGCGCATGCGGCCAGGGTGTATTTCGGCCTTGGTGCAGCCATTGGACTCGACTGGATCCATGGCGAGATCGAGCGGCTCGCGGTCGATGGACACTGGCAGGCCGTTGCACGCGGCACGCTGCGAGAGGATGCCTATTTGTTGCATCGCAGGCTGTGCGACAAAGTCATTGCACGTAGCGGCAAGTGCGAGCCCGGCGCTGCCATTCGCTCGTGGCTCACGCAGGGCGGCATCGCGGCCGAGAATCTCAGTCGCGCGGTGCAGGAGATGAAGATCATCGGCACCGCGGACTTCCCGACGCTCTCGGTCGCGCTGCAGGCGGTCCGGCGCCTTGCAGAACGCTAGGCCGATATCAGATCTCGAGCTGCTCGCCGATTTCGATGACGCGACCCGGCGGCAGGCCGAAGTGGTACGCCGCCGGCCGCGCATTGCGCGCCATCAGCGCGTACAACCGCTTGCGCCACCGGGCCAAACCGGAACGCCCTGTCACCAGGATGTTCTTCTTCCCGAGCACGTAGATGGTCTCGGCCGGGCGGTATGGAAGGTCCGCGCGTTCAGCCTCGGCCAGCAGTGAAGGGACGCTGCGCGATTCCATGAAGCCGTAGCGCGCCACGACGCGGTACAGGCCCGAGGCCAGCTCGTGCACGGCGACGCGATGTCCCTTCTCGGATCTGGGTTCGTCGCCGGTCTCGACCGTCAGGAGCACGATGCGCTCGTGGATGGTCTTGTGCGTCTCGATGGTGCGTTGCAGCGCGCGCGGCACGCCACTCGGGCTGCTGTCGAGATAAACGGCGGTGCCCGGAACCCGATTGAGTCCCTCATCGGCAACGAGCGCGACCAGCGAGCGCAGCGGCATCTGGCGTCGCAGCAGCTGGTCGAAACCAGCCAGCCGACCGTCGCGCCAGGTCAGCATGATCGTCAGGATTACGCCGCTTGCGGCCAGCGGCAGCCAGCCACCGTCCGGGATCTTCAGGCAGTTGGCGGTCAGGAATGAGAGCTCGATGACCAGCTCGAGGCAGGCCACCATCAGCATGATTCGTGCGCGGCGCTCCTGCTGTGCGCCGAGCCAGGCGATCATGAAAATATTGTTGACCAGCATCGCACCGATGATCGCGACGCCATAAGCGCCCGCCAGCGCATCCGATGAGCCGAAAGCGAACACGAGACCAATGGTCGCCCACATCAACATCCAATTCGCCGCGGGCGCGTAGATCTGCCCTTCGGCCTGGTCGGATGAATGGATGACCGTCAGCCGCGGCAGGAATCCGAGTTGCATTGCCTGGTGCGCGACAGTGTATACGCCCGAAATGACGGCCTGCGAGGCGATGATCGCAGCGGCTGTCGCAAGCAGCACCAGCGGTGTCAGCGCCCATTCCGGCGCCATCAGGTAGAAAGGACTGGCGACAGTCCCGGCATCCGAAAGCGCGAGCGCGCCCTGGCCAAAGTAATTCAGCACCAGCGACGGCAACACGAGGCCATACCAGGCGAGTCGGATCGGGCGGCGCCCGAAATGCCCCATGTCGGCGTACAGCGCTTCGCCACCGGTCACTGTCAGGAACACCGCCGCCAGCACGACCAGCGATTCGCTGCGATGTTCGACCAAAAAAGCGACGGCGTAAGCCGGATTGATTGCCGCAAGTACCGATGGCTGACGCAGGATCCAGCTGATGCCGAGGACGGCGAGCGTCAGGAACCAGATGACCATCACCGGGCCAAACAGGCCGCCGACCGTGCCGGTGCCCCGCTTCTGGAAATTGAACAGCAACACCAGGATGATGATCACGAGCGGGATCACGGCGGAACTGAAGGCCGGGCTCATCACGGAGAGGCCCTCGATCGCGGACACCACAGTGATGGCCGGCGTAATCGCTCCATCGCTGAAGAAGAGCGCCGCTCCGAACAATCCGAGCGTCATTGTCGCAGTCGCCGGCAGCCAGGTACGCTTCGCGAGGACCAGTTCCATCAGCGCCAGCACGCCACCCTCGCCGTGGTTGTCGGCGCGCAGGATGATCCCGGCATACATGATCGAGATCACGATCGTCAGCGACCAGAAGATCAGCGACAGGATGCCCAGCACATTCGCGGGTGTCGGGGTCATCCCATCGATGCCGGCGAAGCAGGTGCGAAAGGCGTACAGCGGACTCGTGCCGATGTCCCCGTAAACGACCCCGAGCGCACCAAGTGCGAGAGTGCGCGTCGACAGTTTCGATGAAGCAGGCATGGGGAAATTGAAAGACCCCGAACAGCTGGTCGGGGCGGCGTATTATAACGCAGCGCTCGGGAATCCGTGCGTCGCTGTGATATAACGCCGCCTGATTCTGCGCTGGAGTTCCGCGTTGGCCGGCAAACTCATCCTGGTCCGTCACGGTCAGAGCACCTGGAACCTGGAAAATCTTTTCACGGGTTGGACCGACGTCGACCTCACTGAACAGGGTCGTGCTGAAGCGCAGGCCGCAGGCAAGCTGCTTCGCGAACAGCGCTACGAATTCGACCTGGCATTCACATCCGTGCTGAAGCGGGCAATCCGTACGCTCTGGCTGATGCTGGACGAAATGGATCGCATGTGGATGCCGGTTGAACGCGACTGGCGCCTGAATGAACGTCACTACGGCGCCCTGCAGGGTCTCGACAAGGCAGCCACGACCGAGAAATTTGGCGCCGAGCAGGTCAGGATCTGGCGACGGAGCTACGACATCCCGCCGCCCCCGCTCGCGGCAGATGACCCGCGTCATCCAAAATTCGATTTCCGTTACCGCGATGTCCCGGTATCCGAGTTACCGGCGACCGAGTCGCTGAAGGACACGCTCGCCAGGGTCGAGCCCTGCTGGCGCGGTCGCATTGCGCCTGCGCTTGCAGCCGGCCGCAACATCCTGGTCGTTGCGCATGGCAACAGCCTGCGCGCCATGGTCAAGATGCTGGACGGCATGGGTGACGATGAGATCGTCGGATTCAATATCCCGACCGGGGTGCCAATTGTGTACGAACTCGATGCGGGGTTGCGACCCGCGGCGCCGCGTCGCTTTCTGGGCGACGCCACAGCCATCGAAGCGGCAGCCCTTGCGGTCTCGCGGCAGGCTGAAAGCCGTTAGCCCGCCACACTAGCCACGCCGCACTACTCTTCCGGCGCAATTTCGACCTGGATTCCATCCAGCGGCTGCTCGAAGGGAATCTGGCAGGAAAGCCGCGACCCGCGCGGCCGATAGCTTTCGAGCTCCTGCAGGATTTCCCTTTCGTCGCCCTGCATCGCCGGAAGCTTGTCCAGCCAGGGCTCGGCGACATAGACGTGGCAGGTCGCGCAGGAACACATGCCGCCGCAGATCGCCGCGACGCCATAATCGAATTCGCGCAGCGTCTCCATCAGGCTGACGCCGACACGCGCGACCACACGGTGCTCGCCGCCGTCGCGATCGGTGACTGTGATCTCGGGCATGAAGGGGCGCCATCTTGCGGGAATTGCGGCCGATCGCGCAACCGTTCAGGACGACAATCGTTCCACCAAGCGTTGGCGCCGCCCGGCATCCAGGCTGATGTCAAGCGTCGCAGACATTTCCAGCCATCCCAACCACAGGCAGTCGAAGATCCAGCAGAGCGGAGCCAGCCTGGCGCGCAGTGCTTCTGAACCACCGCCATAGCCCGCAAGCAATGCGTCAACCTGTTGCGGGTCAAGGTCGTGGTAGCAAATGCAGGCGGCGAGATCCGCAGCCGGATCTCCCGGCCCTGCGTACTCCCAGTCGAGCGCGATCAGTGTGTCGCCCTGGTCGACGAGATTCAGGTGATGCAAGTCGTGATGACAGGCGACGAGCCGCTTTGGTAGCGGATTCGCCTTGCGCCTTGCGGCCAGGCCGCGCCCGATCTCCTGCAGGAACGCCGCCGGCAACTGTCCACCCGGAGATTGCAGATAGCCGTCAGCCCGCGCACCAATATCGATGGCTGCGAAACCGTGCGGCGGCGAGAGCGCATGCAGCCTCGCGAACCATGCGCCGATTCGCGCCAGCATCGCAGGCCCGCGCGCATCCTCGTAGGACAGCACAGGTCCATCGATGTATCGAGTCACCAGAAGCCCTTCGGTCGGCCGCGCGAGCACAATGGGCGGCGCCAGGCCCGCGGCCGCCGCGATCTTGAGCATCGCGAGCTCCGAGCCGCGATCGGCGCCGAGCAGATCGGCGTCCGCGCCGGACTGACGCAGCACGACGTCCAGCCTGGCATCGCGCAAGCGCCATGAGCGATTCGACAGGCCGCCACAGAGTGGCGTGACCTTCGGATCCAGCAGGCCCAGTTCCACGGCAATGGCCGCGACATGATCCTGTGCCGCATCGTGGCTTTGCGCCGACATCATGCAGCCGCCGCCAGGCTGCGGCGCCAGGCGCGCCAACCCGCGATGGCGAGCACGGCGTAAGCGAGGTAAAGCCCCGCGGTGAAGATAAGACCCTGGCTTGCGAAAAGAGTTGCAAGTCCGGAGTCGATGACCATCCACCAGAACCAGGTCTCGAGGTAACGCCGCGCCAGCAGCCAGGTCGCGACGACACTTGCCCAGGTGCCCAGCGAATCGGCGAGCGGCGCCGGCGCATCGGTGTATTGCGCGAGCAAGGGTGTGCTCGCCGCCGTCGCGAGCAAAACTGCAAGGACGGCAAGCAGATGCTTCGACAGCGGCCAGGCTTGCGGCCGCGCGGGCAGATCGCCGCCGGCCCGCCAGGCCATCCAGCCGTAAACCGAAAGCGCGACATAGGCGACTTGCAGTGCGGCCTGCAACAACAACCCGGCCTTCAGGAAGACGATGATATAAATGGCCGTGCTGGCGCCGCCCGCGATCCAGCAGGCGCGATGCTGGCGGATTGCAAGCACGATGTAGGCGAGGCCAAGCGCAACGGCGGCCAGTTCGTACGGGCTCGCCGATTGCGCGCCCGTGACGAATTCAGAGAACCAGCCGGCGGCTGACTCAGCCACCGCCGCCCAGAACCTTCATGACCAGGACGGAGCGCCGCGGATTCGCGAATGTCACCGCGATCTCCGCGCGCAGCGCATCGAAGACATCGTCCAGTTCGCCGCTGACCTGCGTGCTCATCGAATTCGTGACGACGGCGAGCCCGGGGTGCATCTTGAGGCGCTCGATGAATCCAAGGATTGGCGGGATGAAGTCATCCGCGAGTGGATAGAGACTCATTTCGACGGCAATGCGCATGGAATCTCCTCAGAACTGGCAACGTGCGGTGAGCCCCAGCTGGCGCGGATCGCCCCAGCGTAGATAAAGTTTTTCGGGGGAGGGCGGCTCATTGACGAAGAAGAATCCACGTACCGGATACCTCTCGTCGAACAGGTTGCGGGCCCAGGCATACACTTCCCAGCGCTGGGCCTCGAAACCCACCCGCAGATTCGCCAGGAATCGTGGATCTGAATGCTGGTCGTGGCTGGTGTCGTAATAGAAGCCGTCCTCGCCGGAAAGGTCGAGCCTGGCCATCCATCCCGTCGAATTCCGCCAGGTCGCGGCCAAGGCGACCTTCCACTCCGGCGCATGGGCCCAGGCGCGGCCATCCAGGTCGCGGTTCCGGTACTGGTAGTCGAGGTACTGGAGGTACTGGTAGTCGAGGTATCGCGACTGCATCAGCGAGAGCGTCGAGCTCAATTCGAGTTGTGCCGTGACCTGCTTGCGCGCTGAGCCTTCGACCCCCCAGGCCTCTCCGCTCGCTGCATTGTCGGTCAGGTACAGGAATGTCAGCGAATCCTTGGGATCGGGCTGAATTGAAGTTGCGACCTGCTGGTGCTCGCGGCGCGTGTAGAAGAGATTCACGTCAGCGGATTGCCGCTGCTCCTGGCTGCTCCCCTTCCACCCGAATTCGACATTCCACAGAAACTCCGGATCGAATGACTGGCGATCCGGCGGGACTGATGTTCCGATGTTGAATCCGCCGGCCCTGAACCCGCGTGACAGCGATGCCCAGAGACTCTGGGTCTCACTAAGATCGTGCGTGACCGACAACTTGCCGCCCCACATGCGATCGTGCGGATCAAATCCGCTTCCGTCGCTGTCGTCATAGTACGTATCGCGTTCCTCGAGCCGCAGGCCCGCTGCGACTTTCGTCGCAGGCGTCCATGCCCATTCGACTTCTCCATAGACGGCGGTGCTGGTCGCGCGATAGCGGCTGTCGAGGAGGCGCACGGGTGCGTCTTGCTGGTCAAGACCATCGTCAGCGATGCGGTTGGTTTCCTCGAGTTGCGAGATCCAGGCGCCGGCGAGCCAGGACCAGTCGCCGCTGGTCGAGGACATGAGCCGAAGATCCTGGCTCAGTGTCTGGCGATCGCGCAGCGTACTGGAAAAGGAATTGCGGGGACCCGCCGCGCCCCAGGCGATGTCATTACCCCAGTCCGCGTCGAAACTCGCCTCGATGTCGGAATCGGCCCAGGCGGTGATCGAGCGCAGCAGCAAGCCGTTCCATCCTGAAAAGCTGACGTCGAGCGATGCACCCAGGGATTCCTGCGAATCACGGCCCGGCCGGTCGGACAGCGTCGTGAAGCTGTTGTCGATGGCGAAGGCGTCATAGCCATTGTTGAAATCGGCATACATCAGACCAAGGTCGGCGCGCCAGTTTGTTGCCGTCTGAATGCGGAACTTGAGTCGCGCAGTCAGCTCATCGCGGCCATTCGTGTCGTCGCGCCCGAGATATGTGTTGTGCCGAAATCCGTCGCTGACCGCGCGATGCAGGACCGCGCGCCAGGTCACCGCACCCGCGTTGCCGGAAGACAGGGCACCACCCGCGGCGATGCCCGCCATCCACATGCCATCATCGCCCACGCCTACCTCGGCATGCATGTCCCGCGTGGCGGATGGATCACGGGTCTTCACCTTGATCATGCCTCCAAGGGCGTTCGCTCCGTAACGGGTGCCTTGAGGACCGCGCAGCACTTCCACCTGCTCAACGTCGAACAGCGAGGCGATCATGCCGATACCGCTGAAGTCGATCTCGTCAACCAGGAATCCCACTGGGGGATTCGGCGCGCCCTGGTATTGCTCGAGCTCGCCGATGCCACGCAGCTGGAAAAAACGCGGCCGCGAACTGGCGCCGGCCCAGGACAGCGACGGTATTTGCGGCAATAACTCCTCGAGATGCTGGACGGCGGCATTCGCGACGTCGTCGCCTGCAATCACTGACACGCTTGCAGGCAGATCTTTCGCCGCCGTCGCGCGCAGGCCCGCCGTCACGACAACCTCGGCTAGTGGTGTCGGTGCCTCGGCAAATGCGTGCGGCAGCCAGGTTGCGACAGCGGCCAGGAAAATGAATCGGGCTGATTGTCGAAACACGCCTGCTCCCTACGCCGGTCCTAACCGGATCAGGTTCAACGGGTTCGTCGGTGCGCCTGTCAGGCAACCGGCGTCTCAGGTCTTCAAGACCACCCCAAGGCAGGTTCAGATACTAGCGATGGCGAACGCGGGTCGCAACGTCGGGCGAATGAAGGTTCAGGGTTGATCGAATTTCGCCGGGCGTTTCCCGCGTACGGCCGCAAGCCCCTCGCGCACGTCGGCGAGCCGGAAGCCCAGGAATTCGAGTGCAAGCGAAGCATCAAAACTCGGCCCCGCCAGGCGCAGCCAGTTGTTGAGCGCATACTTGGTAAAGCGCATCGCGGTCGCGCTGCCTGCCGCCAGGTTCTTTGCGATTCCGAGCGCCGTCGTCTGCACTTCACCGTCATCGACGCAGACCGCGACCAACCCGATTCGCTCGGCCTCGGCTCCGGACAGCGGCTGGTTTGTCAGCAAGTAGTAGCGTGCCTTTGCGAGGCCGCACAGCAGCGGCCAGATGATCACCGCATGATCGCCAGCAGCAACGCCGAGCCGCGTATGGCCGTCGAGGATCTTCGCATCCCGCCCGGCGACGGAGATGTCGGCGAGCAGCGCCACGGCGAGACCCGCGCCGACCGCGGTGCCGCGGATCGCCGAGACCACGGGTTTCGAGCAGTTGATCAGGTTGTAGACGAGGTCGCTCGCCTCCTTCCAGACGCGCAGTAGTGTCGCCTCGTCCTCGATCATCCGCTCGATCATCGTGAAATCGCCGCCCGAGGAGAAATGCTCGCCGGCTCCGCGCGCCAGCGCGACGCGGACCGCGTCGTCAACGTCGATGACACGCCAGACCAGGGCAAGGTCGCGGTGCATGGACTCGGTCGCGGCGTTTTGCCGTCCTTCGTTGGCGATGATGATTCCAAGGATGCCCGGCTCGGGTTCGTCAAATCCGAGGCTTGCGAATTCACGTCGGTAGCGCAGCAGGTCGATCGACACGGGGCTATTCCTTGACCGCATCCGGCACGGCATGGACGCTGACCATCGTCAGCACATGATAGGACGCGACGGTGTCGCCCAGCTGGTTCGTGATCTCGGTGTCCCAGGTCACCTCGCCCCAGCCTTTCTCCGCGCGCAGCGACTTCTCCTTGCAGGTCAGGCGCACGCGAATGCGATCGCCCGGCTTCACGGGCTTCACGAAACGCAGATTGTCGACACCGTAGTTTCCGAGCACCGGGCCATAGGCCGGCTCGACGAACAGGCCAGCAGCCGCGGAAATCAGGAAATAGCCGTGCGCGACGCGGCCGCCGAACAACGGATTCCGTGCTGCCTCGCGATCGTCCATGTGCGCATAAAAGTGATCGCCAGACAGGTCGGCGAAGCGCTCGATGTCGGCCACGGTGATCTCACGCTCGATGGAATTGAACGTGTCTCCGATCGCGAGTTCGTGGAATGGCTTGCGGAACGGGTGCACGCCCGGTTCGCGCTGCGCGGCCCCGCGCAGCCAGCGTCCGCCCACTGCCGTGAGCGTCTCGGGCGAGCCCTGCACGGCCGTGCGCTGCATGTAATGCATCACGCCTCGGATGCCGCCCATTTCCTCTCCGCCGCCCGCGCGGCCCGGTCCGCCGTGCACCAGGTGCGCGAGTGGCGAGCCATGGCCGGTCGATTCCTTGGCGCAATGGCGATTCACGACCAGCACGCGGCCATGATACGGAGCAAGACCCAACACTAGTTCGGTCGCAATCTTGTCATCAGCCGTGAACGCGGATCCGGCCAGACTGCCCTCGCCTCGTCGTGCGAGCGTGATTGCATCCGCCACGTCCCTGTAGCCGACGATCGTGGACACCGGACCAAAAGCTTCGACGGAATGAATGGCGCGGGCGGAATCGCCGTCGCGACACAGCAGCAGCATGGGCGGCAGGAATGCGCCACGCTCGCGGTCAGCGCCGCTGACCTCGAAGCGGGCGGGATCGCCGGCGACGAGTTCCGTCTCGCGTCGCAGCTCGGATACCCGCGCAAGCACCTCCTCGCGCTGCGCGAGGCTCGCGAGCGGGCCCATGCGCACGCCCTCGGTCCGTGGATCGCCGACGACAGTCTTCGCGAGGGCCGCCTGCAGGGCCGTAACGACCTCGCCGGTCATGTTGCGCGGCACCAGGGCCTTGCGGATCGCCGTGCACTTCTGCCCTGCCTTGACTGTCATCTCGCGGACGACTTCCCGGATGAATAAATCGAATTCCGGCGTGCCGGGCCCGGCATCCGGGCCCAGGATCGAGGAATTCAAAGAATCAGTCTCGGCAATGAATCGCACCGAGTGCCGTACCACGGCAGGATGCGTGCGCAGCCGCGCGGCTGTCGCCGCGGAACCCGTGAATGAGACGACGTCCTGGCAACCCAGGTGATCGAACAGGTCGCCGACACTTCCGCAGACGAGTTGCAGCGCGCCCGGCGGCAAGAGTCCCGTCTCCGCGATGCGCCGCACGACGAGTTCGGTCAGGTAGCAGGTTGCGGTCGCGGGCTTGACGATCGCCGGCACACCGGCAAGCAGAGTCGGGGCAAGTTTCTCGAGCATGCCCCAGACCGGGAAATTGAAGGCGTTGATGTGCACGCCAGCGCCTTCGAGTGGCACGCAGATGTGCTGACCGATGAATGTCCCGCCCTTCGACAGCTGCTCGACATTGCCGTCGAGGAAAACGCGGCTGTTCGGCAATTCGCGCGAGCCCTTGCTCGCGAATACGAGCATCGTGCCGATGCCGCCGTCGATGTCGATCCAGGAATCTGATTTCGTCGCACCTGTCCGGTAGGACAGCTCGTAGAATTCGTCCTTGAAATCGAACAGGCGCTTGCCGAGCGCCTTCAGCATCGCGGCCCGCTCATGGAAGGTCATGGCCCTGAGTGCCGGGCCGCCGACGCCACGCGCATGCTCGAGCGCGCCGCGAAAATCGAAGCCCTCGCTCGAAGTCTCCGCGATCACCTCGCCCGTGCTGGCATCCCGTAGCGCCGTGGAGCGGCCACCGCCCGCCTGCCAGCGCCCCACCAGATAGCTCTGCAACCGCATGTTTAGCCCCCGCAGTTCCCCGGCCGCATTCAGGCGCCACCCGCGCGGCCCGCCTGCCAGCCTGCAAATGTGCCTTCACGCTCCGCCAGGTTTGCGAGCAACGGTGCCGGTGTCCAGTATTGCGCGCCCTGCTCGCCCTCGTAGCGCCGCATGGCCTCGATTACCGTCGCGAGTCCGATCGTGTCGGCATAAAACATCGGTCCGCCACGATGACGCGGGAAACCGTAGCCATTGCACCAGATCACGTCGATGTCCGCCGGACTGGCGGCGATGCCTTCCTCGAGGATACGCGCGCCTTCATTGACCAGCGCGTAGATGCAACGCTCGACGATTTCCGTATCGGCGATCTGGCGTTGCGCGACGCCGAGGGTCTTGGCTTCAGCGTGGATCAGCTCCAGAACCTCGGGGTCCGCCCGCCGCCTGCGGTCCAGACCGTCGTAGCGATAGAAACCACGGCCGGTCTTTTGGCCATAGCGCCCGAGTTCCGCCAGTCGATCGGACACGCGGTAGAAACGCGGATCGTCCGGACGGCCGCTCCATTCGCGGCGCGCGTGATAGCCGATGTCGAGACCGGCCAGATCGCCCACGGTATTCGGTCCCATCGCCATGCCGAATCCCTCGAGCGCCCGGTCGATTGCTTCCGGTGTCGAACCCTCCAGCAGCATCAATTCCTTCTCCCGGCCGTAGGCGTACAGCATGCGATTGCCCACAAAGCCGTAGCAATTGCCGACAGTCACGCCGATCTTGCCGATGCGCTTGGTCACGGCGCGGAGAGTCGCGAGCGTCGCGCGCGAACTCTCGCGACCACACACGATCTCGACCAGGCGCATGATGTTCGCGGGGCTGAAGAAATGCATGCCGGCGACGTCCGTTGCGCGGCCGCTCGCCGCGGCGATCGCATCGACGTCAAGTGTCGAGGTATTGGTCGCAAGCACGGACTGCGTCCTGCAAAGCTTCCCGAGCTGCGCGAACAGCTCCCGCTTGACGGCCAGATTTTCGAAGGCGGCCTCGATCACCAGATCGGCTGAGACCAGCGCCTGCAGGTCCCCGGCGCCACGAACGCGCGCGACCGCAACCGCCGCATCCGCCACCGTTATGCGTCCCTTGCGAACCGACCCCTCGATTGTTGAGGTCACGCGCGCGAGACCAGCGGCGAGCGATTCGGGATTCGAGTCTACGAGCGTCACGTCAATGCCCGCCGTCGCGAGGCTGATCGCGATGCCGGCGCCCATCGTGCCAGCGCCAATGACGCCCGCGCTTTCGACCCGAAGCGCAGCATCATGATCGCTGCCCGAGCCGCGCTCGGCAAAGAAAAGGTAGCGCAGCGCGCGCGACTCGCTGGAACGGCGACATTCCTCGAAGAGTTCCCTGGCGCGGTCGAGAGCCTGCTCGAAGGGTCGCGTCGCCGAGGCTTCGAGGGCGTCCACGATGCGTCCCGGAGCCAGCAGCCGCCGCGCCGCAGCCGGCATCGTGGCCCGCCATTCGTTGAACAGTTCGGCTGTCGCTCTTGGCGCAGCCAGCTCGCGCAGGCGCCGCGGTGGCGCGTTGCCTGCGACGAGCTCACGCGCCCAGGCAACGGCACCGGCACGCACATCGCCGTCGATCCTGCGATCGATCAACGCGATTGCCGTGGCACGTTCCAGATCGATAGGCTTGCCGCCGGTCATCAGTTCGAGTGACGCCTTCCACCCGACCAAACGCGGCAACCGGACCGTGCCACCTGCGCCAGGCAGCAGACCCAGCGTCACCTCCGGGAATCCAATCTTGAGATCGGGTGTCGCCGCGCGGTAATGACAGGCGAGCGCGGTTTCCGCCCCGCCGCCCAGCGCCGCACCGTGCAGCGCAGCGATGACGGGCTTGCCGCAGGACTCGAGGCGCAGCAGCAACTCGTTCAGAAGTGGCGGCTGCGCAGGCTGGTCGAATTCCGAGATGTCGGCGCCGGCGATGAAATTCCGGCCGGCGCCGTGCAGCACGATCGCCTGCACGGTCGGATCGGAATCGAGGCGCTCAAGCGCCGCAAGCAGGGCCGTGCGCACCGGATGAGCCAGCGCGTTGACGGGCGGGTAATCGAGCACAATGACGGCGACACTGCTGTCACGCTCGATCGCAAGCGGCGCGCTCACCCGATCCGCTCGATGGCGAGCGCAATGCCCTGGCCCACGCCGATGCACATGGTGCATAACGCATAGCGGCCTCCCATGCGCCCGAGCTGCAAGGTGGCTGTGGTCGCAAGTCGTGCGCCACTCATGCCGAGCGGATGGCCGAGCGCGATGGCGCCGCCATTCGGATTCACCTGCGCGGCATCATCTGGCAGGCCAAGCCGGCGCAACACGGCGAGTGCCTGCGAAGCAAATGCCTCGTTGAGCTCGATCACATCCATTGCCGACAGTGACAATCCAAGCCTGGCCAGGAGTTTCTCTGTGGCAGGCGCCGGGCCAATGCCCATGATGCGCGGCTCGACGCCCGCGACCGCAGCTCCAAGAACGCGTGCCCGCGGCTTGAGGCCGTAGCGCGCCGCCGCGCCTTCGCTCGCGATCAGGAGCGCACAGGCGCCGTCATTGACCCCGGAGGCATTGCCCGCCGTGATGGTTCCGCCGCTGCGAAATGGTGTCGGCAGTCTTGCGAGCGCCTCGAGACTCGTCTCACGCGGGTGCTCGTCGCGATCGACGACGACCGGCTCGCCCTTGCGCGCCGGGATTGTCACCGGTGTGATCTCGGCCGCAAACGTGCCATCGCCTTGCGCGCGCAGCGCACGCTGCTGGCTGCGGAGCGCAAACGCGTCTTGGTCGGCCCGCGTCACGCCGAACTCGGCGGCAACATTTTCGCCGGTCTCGGGCATCGAGTCGATGCCGTACTGATGCTTCATCAATGGATTGATGAGGCGCCAGCCAATCGTCGTGTCAAACATCTGCTGGGTTCGCGAGAACGCGGCATCGGGTTTCGACAATACGTAAGGCGCGCGACTCATGCTCTCCGCGCCGCCAGCGATCACGAGGTCGGCCTCGCCGCTTCGAATCATGCGCGCCGCGATCGCAACCGCGTCGAGACCCGAGCCGCAGAGGCGGTTAACGGTCACGCCTGGCACGGAAACCGGAAGCCCGGACAACAACGCGGCCATCCGCGCAAGATTCCGGTTGTCTTCGCCCGCCTGATTCGCACAACCGAGCACGACGTCGTCGACCGCCTGCCAGTCGACCGACGGGTTGCGGCGCATCAGGGCGGCGAGCGGCACTGCCGCAAGGTCATCGGTCCGCACGCCCGACAGTACGCCGCCGTAACGGCCGATCGGTGTGCGGATCGCATCGCAGATCAGTGCTTCACTCATCGACTAGCCTCCCGGCAACCTGGTGACTGCGGCCGCGGAACAAGGCGATGGCCTCGTCGCGATCGTTGCGCACCTCGATTTCGTAGATTCCGCTGCGACCGGCACGCCAGCGCTCGGTCGCGCTCGCCGTCAGTAGGTCCCCCAACTGCGCCGGCGCCAGGAACTCGATGGCGGCACCGGCCGCGAAAGTATTGTCGCCGTGCGAATTGCAGGCAAAGGCGAAGGCGCTGTCGGCCAGCGCGAATATGAGCCCACCATGGCAGATGCCGTGGCCGCTGACCATGTCGGGACGCACCCGCATTGACACGCGCGCAGAACCGGGTGCGATCGAGTCGATGTGCATGCCGAGCATCTGCGATGCCCGGTCCGAGCCGTAGAGTTTCTCGGCCGCCAGCTTTGCGATCCGCTGCGTATGATCCATTGCAGCGATCTCCTAGCGCCCGCTGAAGCGCGGAGTGCGCTTCTCGGCAAATGCGGCGACGCCTTCGGCGTAGTCGAATGACCATCCAAGTTCCCGCTGGTAGTCACGTTCGACGTCGAGTTGCTCTTCCAGCGAATGCTGCCATGCGCCCTGGATCGCCTGGCGGGTGCGCACGAGACCGAGCGTCGGCGCAACTGCGAGCTCCGCTGCGAGCTTGTCGACAACAGTCGTGAAATCCGCGTCATCCACGCAACGCCAGATCAGCCCCCAGTCCGCCGCCTGCTCCGCCGGCAGCTTGTCGCCGAGCATTGCCAGCCCGATGGCGCGTGCGTGGCCGACCAGGCGCGGCAGGAACCAGGTCGCGCCGCTGTCCGGCACCAGCCCAAGGCGACAAAAGGCCTGGACAAAGGCGGCGGAGCGAGCCGCAATCACGATGTCGCAGGCGAGCGCGATGCTGGCGCCCGCCCCTGCCGCCACGCCATTGACCGCTGCGATCACCGGCATTGGAAGGTTGCGCAGCGCCAGCACCAGCGGCTTGTAGTTGCGTTCAATGGATTCTCCAAGGTCGGCACCCCGACCACCCGGTGCGACCGCGCGGTCGCCGAGATCCTGACCGGCGCAGAAACCCCGCCCCGCACCGCTCAGCACCAGCACGCGCGCGCCGTCCGCGACCACCTGCGCGAGCACGTGGCGGACTTCTTCGTGCATCGCGGCATTGAAGCTGTTGAGCCGGTCGGGCCGGTTCAGCGTCAGCCTGGCGATCTGATCCGAAACCGAATAAAGGATCGATGTGTAATTCATCTGCACTCCGGCGGCTGCCGTCATTCGTCGTAGCTGATCTCGAGCGCAGGGCTCGTCGGCCGCGCCTGGCAACACAGGACATAGCCGGCTTCGACCTCCCAATCTTCGAGCGCGACGTTGTGCTCCATCTCGGCCGTGCCGCTCAGGAGCTTTGCGCGGCAGGTCGAGCAGACCCCGGCGCGACAAGAAAATGGCAAGTCGAGACCCGCGCGGCCCGCAGCGTCCAGGATCACTTCGCCGTGCATCGGCATCTTGAATGCGCGCCGCCGTCCGTCCATCACGACGGTGATGGTCGCGCCGTTTGCCGCAGCCGTCGCGGTGCTGGCAGCAACGACCGCAGGCTTCACAGCCGCAGGCGCGGCTGCGGATGCTGCCGCCACGAAGTGCTCGACGTGGACGCGTCCCCTGGCGCCGAGACTTGTGAGTGCAGCCTGCACATCGTCGGCCATTGAACCGGGCCCGCAGATGAAGAATTCGTCCACCGCGGCCGCATCGAATTCGTGGCGCGCGAGTTCAAGGACCTTGGCCGAGTCGATCCGGCCATTGAACAACTCGAATTCCTGCGGCTCACGGCTCATCACGAAGCAGACGGAGAAACGCGGCAGGTACCTGTCCTTCAGGGCCAGCACGTCGTCCAGGAACATCGTGCGAGCCGTACTGGTATTGCCGTAATAGAGCTGGAAGCGGCTGGCCGGCTCCCCGGCAAGCACGGTTGCGGCGACTGACAGAACGGGCGTTATGCCGCTGCCTGCCGCAAACGCAACGTAACGTTTCGCGCGCGCCGGTTCGATCGTCGTGTGGAAACTTCCATTCGGCGTCAGCACGTCAAGCGTGTCGCCGACATGCAGCCCGTCTGCAAGGTACTGCGCCATGCGGCCACCGGACTGTACGCGGATGCCGATCCGTAACTGACTGCCACCCTCGGGATTGACGATCGAGTAGGTGCGGCGCTGCTCCTTTCCGTCGAGGATCGCGCGCACCGCAACATGCTGCCCGGCCAGGAACCCATATTCCTCGCGCAGCTCATCCGGCACTGCGAAACCAAGTGCCACCGCATCGTCGGTGATCACCGTGCGCTCCGCAATCTTCAGCGGGTGAAACTTCAGCACGGCTTCAGATGCACTTCAAATAATCGAAGGGTTCGAGGCAGGTCTCGCAGCGATACAGCGCCTTGCAGGGCGTCGAGCCGAATTCGGACAGCTTCCTGGTACTCGTCGAGTTGCAGCGCGGACAGGCAATGGCGAGGTCCGGTTGCAGCAGCCGCCGTGCACTGGTGACGGCTTCCGCCGGCGGTGCAATGCCATACGCAGCAAGCTTCCGACGGCCCTCCTCGCTGATCCAGTCGCTGGTCCACGGCGGCGAAAGCACATCGACCGCGACCGCCCGAAACCCGTCGTGCTCGAGCGCCTGGACAATGTCGGCCTTGATGATTCGTGTCGCCGGGCAACCGGAGTAGGTCGGCGACACGCCGACTTCAATCGTGCCATCGGCGCGTTCGCGCAGATGCCGGACGACACCGAGGTCAAGAACGCTCAGGACCGGGATCTCGGGGTCCGGAACCCCGGCGAGCAGCTCGCGCAGTCGCGCATTCACGGCCGGTGGCGGCGCGGCCTCGATCGAGGCTGGTGCTGCAATCATCGGCGGCCTACCAGGTCGCGCCCGGATGAGCGCGGTGCAGGGACTGCATTTCGGCCAGCACGTGGCCGAGGTGCTCGCTGTGCCGGCCCTGCTTGCCTTGCCAGCCGAATGGCGTCATGGGCGGTTCGGCAAGACGGGAGTCTGAAAGGACCGCGCCGACACGCGCTGACCAGCCCGGCAGCAACGACTCGGGCGCGGGCCCGATGCCGGCTTGCGCGATCTCGTGATCCACAGCGTCTGCGGCGAACAATTCGCCCGTGAATGGCCACAGGCGCTCGAGCGCAGTCTGTGTGCGCTCATGACTCTCTGTCGTGCCATCACCGAGGCGGATGAGCCATCCTGCGCTGTAACGCAGGTGGTAGCGCGTTTCCTTGACGGCCTTGGCGGCAATCTCCGCGAGCCGTGGATCCTTCGATTCCTGCAGCCACTCATAGAGCTCGAGCTGCCAGGCGTCGACCAGGAACTGGCGCACGATGGTCTGGCCAAAATCGCCATTCGGCTGCTCGACCAGCGTTGCATTCAGGAATTCGGACTCCTCGCGCAGGTATGCGAGGTCGTCTTCGCTGCGACCGCGGCCTTCGAGCTCCGCGGCGTATGACAGGAGCATGCGCGCCTGGCCCAGCAGGTCGAGTGAAACATTCGCGAGACCGAGGTCTTCCTCGATCGCCGGCGCATGACCGATCCATTCGCCGAGTCGTTGTGCAAGGATCAGGCTCGTGTCGGCGAGGCGCAGCACGTAGCGGCAGTGCGGCGTCACAGCGTCTTTACCTCATCCGGGATCTCGTAGAAGGTCGGGTGCCGGTAGACCTTGTCGCGTGCAGGCTCGAATAGCGTGTCTGCGTCGGCAGGATCCGACGCCACGATATCGCTCGAGCGCACGGCCCAGATGCTGACGCCCTCCTGGCGGCGCGTGTAGAGATCGCGCGCGTGTTCAATCGCCATCATTGCATCCGTCGCATGCAGGCTGCCGACATGCTTGTGATCGAGGCCCGCCCTGGCACGGATGAAAATTTCATATAGAGGCCAGTCGCGTGAACTGTCGGTCATGCTGTCCTCCGGCGCTCAGGCGGCGCGCGAATTTTCTCTGGCGGCCTGCTTCGCGGCATGGGCGACGGCCGCATCCCGCACCCAGTGACCCTCGTCGTGGGCCCGGCGCCGCGCTTCGAGCCGCTCGCGGTTGCAGGGCCCATGGCCCTTCAGTACCTGCTCAAATTCATTCCAGTCGATCGCACCGAACCGGTAATGCTGCGCCGCCTCGTCCCAGCTCAGTGCCGGATCAGGAACCGCCAGGCCCAGGAATTCGGCCTGCGGCACCGTGAAATCCACGAACTTCTGGCGCAGCTCGTCATTCGAGAAACGCTTGATCTTCCAGCGCATGGACTGCGCGCTGTGCTTCGACTCGGCGTCCGACGGCCCGAACATCATCAGCGACGGCCACCACCAGCGATTCAGCGCCTGTTGCGCCATGTCCTTCTGCGCCGGCGTGCCGCGTGACAGGCGCAGCATGATTTCGTAGCCCTGGCGCTGATGAAAGCTCTCTTCCTTGCAGATGCGGACCATGGCCCGCGCGTACGGCCCGTAAGAGCAGCGGCACAGCGGGATCTGGTTCATGATCGCCGCGCCGTCCACGAGCCAGCCGATCGTGCCGATATCGGCCCAGGTCGGCGTCGGGTAATTGAAGATGCTGGAATACTTGGCCTTGCCCTCCAGCAACTGCCCGATCAACTCGTCGCGCGAAACGCCGAGCGTCTCAGTCGCGCTGTAAAGATAGGCACCGTGCCCGCCCTCGTCCTGGACCTTCGCAATCAGGATCGTCTTGCGCAGCAGCGACGGCGCGCGCGTGATCCAGTTGCCCTCGGGAAGCATGCCGACGATTTCCGAGTGGGCATGCTGCGAAATCTGCCGGATCAATGTCCGCCGATAGGCCTCCGGCATCCAGTCCTTTGGCTCGATCTTCTCCTCGGCATCGATGCGCGACTGGAAACGCTGCTCGAGCCAGCCGATATCCTGCGCTTCGTCGCGCAAACAGTCCTTGCCCAGTGAATCAAGCCCCTGCGTGTACACAACAGTCTCCGGATGGCGGCGAATCGAGCGCCACTGTGACACAGAAATATCGCACTATTATGCGCGCCTGTTGCACGCAGCCGAAACCCGGCTAGTTCCAGCCCTCCAGCCGCCGCACCAGCACTTCCATGAACCGGTTGGCCTGGTGACCATCGAGCACGCGGTGATCGATGGTCAGGGTCACATAACAACGTGGGCGGATGACGACCTCGTCGCCACCGTCGCGCTCGACGACCACCGCGCGCTTCTCGAGCCGGCCGATGCCGAGGATCGCCGATTGCGGCTGGTTGATCACGATCGGCGCTGCGACCAGGCTGCCGCTGACACCGTGATTCGAAATCGTGAATGTGCCGCCGCGCAGGTCAGCCGGCGTCAGCCGGTCATCGCGGGCCCGTGCAACCAGCTCCCCAAGACTTGCGGCGATTCCGTGCAGGTCGAGACTCGCGACATTCCGGATCACCGGGACGACCAGGCCGCGGCCTTCCAGCGCGGTCGCGACACCGATGTCGATCCGCTCGTTCAGCAGCAGTGCCTCATCGGTCCAGCGGCCATTCGCTTCGGGCACGGCGCAAATGGCGTCCACGCAAGCCGCGACGAAATACGCGGTCAGCGTCAGCGAAGCGCCGCGTTGCTCAAAGTCCTTCTTGTGCGCCGTCCGGTGCGCCAGCACGGCCGTCAGGTCCGCTTCGAAAACCGTCGTCACATGCGGCGCTGTCTGCAGCAGGCTCTCGACCATGTGGGCAGCGATGCGACGGCGCATCGGGGTGTGCGGCACGCGGCGGATGCCGTCAGGCCCGGCATCACCAGCGGGTTGCGAGCCCTTCGCCGCCGGTACCGTAGGCCGCGCGGCCGCCGCCAGCACATCGTCGACAGTGATCCGCCCGCCCCCGCCGCTCGCCTTGACCGCATCGGCATCGAGCCCATGCTCGGCGAGCAGCCGCCGAACGGCGGGGCTCATGCGATCGGATGCCGCCCGGCGGCCCGCCGTCACGGTTGCCTGCAATCCGGGCGCTGCTCTCGGAGCAGCGGCACCTGTGGGAGCAATGGAGGGCGACGCGGAACCGGCTGCCGTGGGCGCGACACGCCCAAGGAGTGCGCCGGGTTCCACATCGGTGCCTTCCGCAGCCGCAATTTCCTGCAGGATGCCGTCGGCCGGTGCCGGCACCTCGATCGTGACCTTGTCGGTTTCAATCTCGACCAGCGGTTCGTGCCGCTTGACGGTCTCGCCGACGGCCTTCAGCCAACGCAGCACCTGCGAGCGGGTACCTTCCGCCTGCTCGACCGGCAACAGCACATCGATGGTCGTGGCCATGGCTCAGGCGCTCGCGATGCGGCGCATCGCCGCAACGACGCGTTCGACGGATGGCAGCACGGCATCGAGCAGCACGGGACTGTGCGGGCTCGGCACGTCCGGCATTGCGAGCCGTTCGATCGGGGCGTCGAGATTGAAGAATGCGTGCTCGGCGAGGACCGCAGCAATCTCGGCGCCAAAACCGGCCGTGATCGTGTCCTCGTGCACGATCAGGCAGCGCCGCGTCCTCGCGACCGATGCCAGCACGGCCGCGCGGTCCCAGGGCGACAGCGTGCGCAGGTCCAGCAACTCGACATCGATGCCGGACTCGCCGGCCGCCTGCTCGCAGCGCTCGACCATCGCGCCCCAACTGACGACCGTGAGCTCGGAGCCGCTGCGAAGCATGCGCGCGACACCGAATGGCAGCATGAAATCGTTACCCGGATAGGGGCGCCGTGCTGCGGCACCATCGAGCAGCGAACGATGCTCAAAAAACACGACCGGGTCATTGCCGCGCATGGCCGTGCGCAATAGCCCCACGGCGTCTTCGGCATTGGAAGGCATCGCAAGCCGCCAGCCGGTCGCGTGTAGGAACTCCGCTTCATTGCACTGGCTGTGCCAGGGATCACCGCACTTGAAGAAGCCGCCTGGCATCCGAACGACCATCGGCGCGGCAAAGCGGTTGGCCGTGCGCCAGCGCATCGTCCCACAGTCATGGAGTTGCTCGGCTGCTGGTTCCGCGTACTTGCGGAACTGGATTTCCGGGACTGGCATCAGGCCCGCGAGCGCCATACCGACCGCGCGGCCGATGATGCCCTCCTCCGACAGGCTGGTATCGAAGACGCGCTGCTCGCCGAATCGCTGCTGCAGACCCAGGGTCGCGGCGTGCACGCCACCCTTGCGCCCGACGTCCTCGCCGTAGACCAGCACGCGCGGATTGACCTCGAGCTCGTGTTCAAGCGTCCGGCGGATCGCCGTCAGCATGTTGATGCGTGGGCCATCCGGCCGCGGGACATCGCTGCCAACAGCCGGCAGGATGCCTTCAGCAAGAAGGCCGCCCTGCCGCTGCAATTCGAGCGAGCCGTCATCGCGATATTCGGTGAATGTGTAGCGTGTCACTGCGTCTATTTCGGCCGCGGGCCGCGCCTCGACGCGCAGAAGTGCGGCCTCGACTTCCGCCTGAGCCTCCGCTTCCAGCGCCTTCCACTCGGCCTCCGCCACGATTCGCGGCATGATCTGCGCGCGCAGGCGCAGCAGCGGATCGCGTGCCTGCTCGGCGGCCACTTCCTCAGACGACTTGTAAGCCTGGGTGTCCTGTCCCGAATGCCCCGACAGGCGCGGCACGGTCAGGCGCAGCAGCACCGGACCCTCACCTGCGCGCACCGCGGCAACCGATTTCCCGATCAAGGTCGCGGCGGCTGCAGGATCCGAGCCGTCGCCATTGAAAATCATCAGGTTGCGGAATGCGGCCAGATTCGCGGCGATGTCACCGCCGGGCGTCTGGCGGTCCGACCTGACCGAGATCCCGTAGCCGTTGTCCTCGATGAAATACAGAAGCGGCAGCCGTCCGGTCGTCGCGATATTGAGCGAAGCCCAGAATCCATTGGTTGCCGTTGACGCATCGCCGCCGTGGACCACTGCGATGCTGCCCGCGCATTGCTGGTCGTCCAGCACGCGCACACGGTAAGCGAGCGCCTGCGCCCAGCCGGTCGCCGGCGTGTATTGCGTACCGACGCCGCCGCAGGCCGGCAGCATGCAGGGACCCTGGCGATTCGGCAGGTTGATGATGACGCCGATGTCCCGGCCGGCCGACATGCCCTGTGCGCGCATCATCGTGGACGCGAGCGCTTCCTCGGCGGACAGGCCCAGTGCGAGTGCCAGTGGCCTTGAACGGTAATAGGGCGCGACGGCGTCGCGCGCACCGGTCAGATGAAGGGCCAGCAGGGCCTGCGTGACGTCATGCCCGCGTGCGGAGAACTGGTAGAGCACCTTGCGCTTCGGCACCAACCGGGTTTCTTCGAGCCGGTCCAGCGCCCTCGACAGGAACGCAGTTCGCAGCACGCGGCGCCAGTCAATGGTCGCGATGGAACCGGTCTGGATGGGCTTTGGTGCGCTGGCGGGAATTAGGGGTACCTCCGGGCCCGATGCGACCCGTGTCATCCTACTCATGTATTCGGGGTGTTTTTAGCCAATTTCTTGTGCTGGCATAATAGTTTTGGTGATAATCTCCAAAGATCTTTAATATCTAGGTGGTTATCACCCTATGAGCGCCATGGACCGCACGGATGTCAGGATCCTGGAACAGCTACAGCGCGACGGCCGCCTCAGTCACGTCGAGCTCGCAGAACGCGTGGGGCTCTCGCCGACGCCCTGCACGCGACGCGTCCGGCGCCTGGAACAGGCCGGGATCATCCGCGGTTACGCCGCCATTCTCGATCCAAAGCGCGTGGGCCAGAACGTGGCGGCCTATATTCAAATCAAGCTCGAACGCCACACCGACGACGTCATCGAGCGATTCAGGCGCACGCTCGATGAGCGGCCGGAAGTCGTCGCGGCCCATGCAATGACCGGCGAAATGGACTTCCTGCTGCAGGTCGTGGTGCCGGACCTTGATGCCCTGGGGCGGTTCACGCTGCACCAGCTCCTGAAGCTACCGGGCGTGCGTGACGTGCGCTCGAGCCTCGTGCTCGAGACCCTGAAAACCAGCGCGCCCGTGCCGATCGGGCCGTAAATCGCGGCCCTGCGATGGAACTGACCTGCCGGCCCGACGGTCATCGTCCGGTAGGTTAGAATCGCCGTACGCCACGGAGACCGAGTCATGTTGAGGAAGACGATCGCTTTCGCCGCCCTGATGGCCTGTCTGGCCGCGGGGAGCGCACAGGCGACATGCATCTATCCACGGGCACCCGAGCACATCCCCGACGGCAAGACCGCGACCTACGACGAAATGATCGCCGGGCAGCAAGCCGTGAAGCAGTTCGATGCCGACGTCACCGCCTACAACGCATGTCTGGACATGGAAACGCGGTCCTTCGAGCAGAGCGGCCAGTTCGACGCGAACCGCCTTTCGGAGCTACGCGCCATGCAGGCCAAGAAGAACAATGCAGCCGTTGACGAGGTGCAGGCGGTTGCCGACCGGTTCAACGAGCAACTGCGGATCTTCAAGGACCGCGACAAGAAAGACTGACCGCAGCCTGATGCTGACCCCCGCCGAGGCTGATGCGGCGATCGCCGCCCACCTCACGCAGTTTCCGGAAGAGGTACTGACGCTGCCGGCCTGTGCGGGCCGGATCCTGCGCCAGGACATCCATGCCGAGCGCGACGCGCCGCCATTCGACCGTGTGGCGATGGATGGCATCGCGATCGCGAGCGCCGCATTTCGTGGCGGCCGGCGCGAATTTCGCATCGCGGCCATGCAGGCCGCGGGCCAGGCGCCGGTTTCACTCGAATCGCCAACCGACTGCATCGAGGTCATGACCGGCGCATCGCTGCCTTCCGGTTGCGATACGGTCGTGCCGGTTGAGCGCATCGGCGTCGCGGCCGGTATCGCGACGATTGAAGCAGCGTACGCGCCGGAACCCTGGATGCACGTGCACCGTCGCGCGGCCGACGCGCGCGCCGGAGACCGTTTGCTCAGCGCCGGGACGCGACTCGGCGGCCCGGAGCTTGCGATCGCCGCCTCCGCAGGACAAGCAATACTCAAGGTCGCGCGCCTGCCACGCATTGCGGTGATCTCGACCGGCGACGAACTCGTCGAGCCCGGCCTGCCGGTGCTGGATCACCAGGTGCGCCGCTCGAATTCCTATGGCCTCGCGGGATCACTCAGACTCGCGGGTTTTCCACCCACGACCGACCTGCATCTTCCGGATCAACGGCCCCTGCTGGCCGAACGGCTGGCCCAGGAAGTCGGCCGCCACGACGTGCTGGTGCTGAGCGGCGGGGTCTCCGCCGGCCGCCATGACCACGTGCCTGGGGTCCTTGCCGAAATCGGCGTGCGCCGCGTCTTCCATCAGGTCTCGCAGCGCCCGGGCCGGCCGCTGTGGTTTGGCGTGAATGACCAGGGAGTCATGGTCTTCGCCTTGCCGGGCAATCCGGTTTCGGTACTGGTCTGCCTCGCGCGTTACGTCATATCGGCACTGCTGGCAGCGGCCGGCGCAGGGGCCGTGCCGCGGCGGACTGTCGCCCTGGCCCGGGCCTACGAGTTCCGCGCCCCACTGAGCTGTTTCTTGCCGGTGTCGCTGGAGTACGATCCAGAAGGGCGGACACTGGCCGTGCCACGACCGACCGGCGGTTCCGGCGACTTCATTTCGCTCGCCGGCACGGATGGATTCGTCGAACTGCCGCAGGGACCCGCGAGCCACCCGGCCGGTCTCGTCATTCCTTTTTACCGCTGGTAAGCCCATGTACGACAAGGAAACCGGCAAGCTGATTGCGCTCTCCGCGCCGAAGGCGGTGACGGACACACGCGGGCGGCCGCTTTCGGACCTGCGCATCTCGGTGATGGACCGCTGCAATTTCCGCTGCCCCTATTGCATGCCGCGCGAGACCTTCGATGACCGCTATCGCTTCCTGGCGACGAACGAGCGCCTGTCATTTGACGAGATCTCGCGCCTCGCGCGGCTCTTTGTCGCGGAGGGCGTGCGCAAGCTGCGCCTGACCGGCGGCGAGCCGCTGCTGCGCTCCGGTCTTGCGGACCTGGTCGGCGAACTGTCGTCGATCGACGGCGTGGAGGATCTGGCCCTGACCACCAATGGCGTGCTGCTCGCCCAGCATGCCGCCGAGCTTGCCGCCAATGGCCTGCGGCGCGTCACGGTGAGCCTGGACACGCTGGATCACGAGACCTTCCGCAGGATGAGTGGTGGATTTGACGGGCTCGAACGCGTGCAGGACGGCATCCGCGCGGCGCTCGAGGCTGGCCTCGCGCCCGTCAAGGTCAATGCGGTGATCCAGCGAGGCGTCAACGACGGCCAGGTGCTGGACCTCGCCCGGCATTTCCGCAGCACCGGTGTGATCCTGCGCTTCATCGAGTACATGGACGTCGGCAACCGCAATGCCTGGGATCCGGGTGGCGTCGTGCCATCGCGGGAACTGCGGGATGCTATCGTGACCGAATATCCGCTCATACCTGTCGCGGGCAACTATCGCGGCGAAGTGGCCGAGCGCTATGCCTATGCGGATGGCGCCGGTGAAATCGGATTCATATCGTCGGTGAGCCAGCCATTCTGCGGCGACTGCACGCGCGCGCGGCTGTCATCGGACGGCGTGTTCTACACCTGCCTGTTCGCAGTCAATGGCACGGACCTGCGCGCACCGCTGCGCGAAGGTGCGACCGATGACGAACTGCTGGAGCGGATACGCGGCAGTTGGCGGCAGCGTGACGATCGCTACAGCGAGCTGCGGCGCTTGCCCACGACCGGGCAGCCCTTACGCAAGATCGAGATGCACTACATTGGCGGATGAGAAAAAACCGGCGCTGAGTCACGTGGATGACGCCGGCAGGCCGGCGATGGTCGACGTGACGGCCAAGTTTGAGAGCCTGCGCACCGCGACCGCCGTCGCCCGCCTGCGATTTCCTGCCGCGGCTTTCGAAAAACTCAAGTCGTCAGGATTCGAGACCGCGAAGGGCCCGGTGTTCAATACGGCGATCGTCGCCGGCACCATGGCGGCGAAACGGACCCATGATCTGATCCCGTTCTGCCACCCGCTCGGACTCGAGCGCTGTGAGATAACGATCGAGGCGGATGCAGCGGGTCTCGAAGTCCGCTGTACGACCGCCGTGCATCATCGCACCGGCGTCGAGATGGAGGCCCTGACCGGGGCAATGGTCGCCGCATTGACGGTCTACGACATGTGCAAGGCCCTGTCACACGACATCGTGATCGAACAGACCCGGCTGCTCAGCAAGAGCGGCGGCAAGAGCGATTACCGCGCGAGCGCCAAATCATGAATGCCCTGTACGGACTGGTGCTGGCCGGCGGCCGCTCGAGCAGGATGCGCGAGGACAAGGCGGCGCTGACTTATCGGCGGCGGCCGCAACTCGAACTGGCATTCGAGCTGCTGGCTCCCTGTGTTTCACGCGCCTGGGTGTCGGTGCGCGAAGACCAGCGCAGTGATCCGCTTCGCGCCGCGTTTCCGCAGATCGTCGATGGCCCCGGAGCCGAGGGCCCGATTGCCGGCATCATCGCAGCGCAGGCCGCGCATCCAGAGGCCGCGTGGCTGGTGGTCGCCTGCGACCTGCCGCTGCTGGATTCCACGACGCTTTCCGCATTGCTGGCAGGGCGGGACAGCAGCCGGCTTGCAACCGCATTCCGGAGCGCGGGCGATGGCTTGCCTGAGCCGCTATGCGCGATTTATGAACCGGCGAGCCGCGAGGCCATCCTCCGTTTCGTGGCCACCGGTGTTTGCTGCCCGAGGAAATTCCTGATCAGGCACGATGTCGCCCTGCTGCCACCGGCGAGTCCATTGGCGCTCGCAAATGCCAATACGCCGGAAGAGCTCGCTGCGTTTCGCCAGGCGCTCGCCGCTGAGGAGTCCGCCTGATGGCCCTTATTCATCTTCGTTACTACGCGCTCCTGCGCGAACAGGCGGGCCGCCAGACCGAGACGGTCGATACGGCGGCGCGGACGCCTGAGGCTCTGTACGCAGAACTTGCGGCACGACATGGCTTCCGCCTGGCTCAATCCCAGCTCAAGGTGGCCGTCAATGCTTCCTTCACGGACTGGACCAGTCCACTTGCTGACGGAGACGAGGTCGTATTCATTCCACCGGTGGCCGGCGGATGAGCGCATTCGGATTCACCCATGAACCGCTGGAACCTGCGGCGCTCTCCGCCGCCCTCGGCGATCCAGCCGCCGGCGGATTCGCGACCTTCGAGGGCCGGGTCCGCGACCAGAATGAAGGCCGGGTCGTCAGCAGGCTGGAGTACGAGGCATTCGAAGAGCTCGCGCAGGGCGAAGGCGAGCGCATCGTCGCCGAAGCCCTGCGCCGCCACGGCGCCTTGCGCGCCCGCTGCGTGCACCGGCTTGGCGCGCTCGCGGTCGGCGAAGTTGCCGTCTGGGTCGGCGTCGCGGCAGCGCACCGCGCCGAGGCGTTCGCCGCATGCCGGCAGATCATCGACGAGATCAAGCATCGCCTGCCGATCTGGAAGAAAGAGCACTTCGCCGACGGTGACAGCGGCTGGGTGAATTGCACGCACTGCGCCGAGGCGGCGCGTGTTCCCACTTTCGATTACTCGCGTCAGCTCGTATTGCCGGAAATCGGCACGACCGGGCAGCAGCGCCTCGCGCAATCGACCGTGACCGTGATCGGTGCCGGTGGTCTTGGCTGCGCGGTGCTCTCCGGTCTTGCCGGCGCCGGCGTCGGCACAATCGTGATCGTCGATGATGATGTCGTCGAAGCGGCGAATCTGCATCGGCAGCCGCTCTACACGCCGGACGATGTCGGACGCCAGAAGGCCGGCGCCGCTGCGGCGCGCCTGGCCGCATACAACCCGACAATCCGGCTGCGGCCTTTACCGATTCGCCTGACTGCAACCAATGCGCGAGAGCTCGTCGCGCAAGGCGATGTCGTCGTCGACTGCAGCGACAATTTCGCCACGAAATTCCTCGTCAACGATGCCGCAGTGCTGACCGGCCGTCCTGCCGTACTCGCAAGCGTCTACCAATATGAAGGACAGCTTCAGGTCGTGCGCGCCGATGCCCGTGGTTCCTGCCTGCGCTGCCAGTGGCCAGAGGCCACGCGCGACGGGCTGGTCGGCAACTGTGCGCAAAGCGGCGTGCTCCCCCCGGTGCCGGCCGTGCTTGGCAGCCTGCAGGCCATGGAGGTGCTGAAGCTGCTGCTCGACCTGCCGGGTCAGCTGCGGGACGAAGTGTTGCTGGTCGATCTGCTGGATCTCGGCCAGCGCCGGCTCAGTGCGCCGCGCGCCCGCGAATGCAATGATCGCTGCGCGCGCATCAGATCAGTTGACGTGGCCGCACCCACCCTCGAACTCGAAGTCGCGTTGCCGTTGGCCGAGGCCGCGGCCCAGGGATATCGCATCATCGATATCCGCAACCCCGACGAATGCGCGAGCGCGCCGCTAGCACTCGGCGCGCATGACGCGATTCCACTTCCCAGGCTGCTGGACAATGCGACGACCCTGGATCCGCGACTGCGCTATTTGCTGGTCTGCGCGCACGGCATTCGCAGTCGCGCGGCGGCCGAGCAGCTGCGTGCTGGTGGGCGTGGCAATGTCTGGTCCCTGCGGGGCGGGCTCGCCAGGCAAGGCTGACGCGAACTCAGAAGGCGAACTGCCCTTCCGGAAGATCCATCAGGGATCTTGAACCGGCACTGAGCGCGTCGAGATGCGCTTCAGCCCGCGGCAGCACGCGGGAGAAATAGAATCGCGCAGTGGCGAGCTTCGCCTTGTAGAAATCCGCCTCGGCACCGCCTTTGTGCAGCGCCGCGACCGATACCGCAGCACTCCTGGCCCAGCACCACGCAAGACACAGGTAGCCCGTGAACTGCAGGTAGTCCATGGCCGCAGCGCCCATCTCGTCGGGATCGCGGACTGCGCGTCTGGCGATGCTCTCGGTCGCTTCGCTCCATTCCTTCAGCAGGCCCGTCAGGCGCGTGACGAATTCGGCCAGTTCCTGTGAGCGGGCATGACGCTCGCAGAAACTTCCGATCTCGCCACCCAGCAGGCGCGCCAGTTCGCCACCGGAGCCCAGGACCTTGCGCCCCAGCAGATCCAGGGCCTGGATGCCATTCGTGCCCTCATAGATCGCGGTGATCCGCGCATCGCGTGCGTATTGCTCGACACCGGTCTCACGCACATAGCCGTGGCCGCCGTGCACCTGGATCGCCAGGTTCGTGCATTCCAGCGACATGTCCGTCACGAACCCCTTGACGACCGGCGTCAGGATCGAAAGCAGGCCGTCGGCGTGTTCGCGCGCAGCGGGGTCGGGATCGTGCAGCGCCTTGTCCATCTGCATCCCGGCGAAGTAGGTCAGCACGCGGCCGCCTTCGATCAGCGCCTTCTGGGTCAGCAGCATTCGGCGCACGTCCGGGTGACCGATGATCGGATCCGCCCCGGCGTTGCCGCCGCCGCTCGGGCTGCGACCCTGCCGGCGTTCACGCGCGTAGGCGACCGCGACCTGATACGCACGTTCGCATTGCGCGAGGCCCTGAAGGCCTACCCATAGCCGCGCATGGTTCATCATCGTGAACATGCATTTGAGTCCGCCATTCAACTCGCCGATCAACCAGCCACACGAATCCTCGAAGTTCATCACGCAGGTTGCGGATCCGTGGATGCCGAGTTTGTGCTCCACGCTTGCGCAGCTGACGCCATTGGCAGCGCCGGGCTTGCCTTCCGCGTCCGGCAGGAACTTGGGCACCAGGAACAGGCTGATGCCATGCGAACCGGCCGGCGCATCGGGCAGTTTGGCCAGCACCATGTGCACGATGTTCTCGACCAGGTCGTGCTCGCCACTCGTGATGAAGATCTTCGTGCCGTTGACACGGTAGGCGCCGTGGCCGTCCGGTTCGGCACG